>DASSTP010000109.1:0-19360 GCA_035707845.1 Gemmatimonadales bacterium
GCCGAGACGCCGCCCGTCGTCGGGTCGGTAAGGATGGTGATGAACGGCACCGCCTCGCGATACATCGATGCGATAGCAGCCGACGTCTTGGCCATCTGCATCAGCGAAAGCACGCCTTCCTGCATCCGCGCCCCACCGGAGGCGCATACCAGCACCAGCGGCAGTTTCCGCTCGGCCGAGCGACGGGCCAGCCGGGCTACTTTCTCGCCCACCACCGAGCCCATCGAGCCGCCCATGAAGGCGAAGTTCATGACACCCAGGTGGAACGGCAGGCCTTCGAGCCGGCCGATGCCGGCATACAGCGCGTCCGATTCGCCGGCCTTCTTGCGGGCCCGCGCGAGCCGCTCTTCGTAGTGCTCGAACTCGAGCGGGTCATCGGAGCGGAGATCCGACCAGAGTTCCCGCCAGGTGCCTTCATCGGTCAGCAGCTGGACGTACTCTTCCGCCGAGAAACGCTTGTGCTTGCCGCACTCGGGGCAGACGTTGAGCGCCTTCTCGAATTTGTCGCGGATATCGATGTGACCGCATCCGTCACACTTCTCCCACGCGTCGGCCGGGATTTCCAGCCGTTCGCGCTGGGACGAGCGCGGTTTCCGTTCTTTCTTGAACCAGGCCATTACTGCCATAGGGAATCGGGCCGCCGTAGTTGCAGACCATGACGGGCGTACGTCAGCCCATGAATGTCGCGGGTCGGGGCGTTCCGCGCCAGACCTTTCACCGTAACTTGTTGTCAGGAATCGAGATAGCCAGCGAGCCGAGCATCCCACGAAGCCCGGAGTGCAAGCCCGAGGCAGACGCAGCAGATGAGGAAAAACGAGCCCCCGTAGGAGAAGAACGGCAGCGGGATGCCGGTCACCGGCATCAGGTTCACCGTCATCCCCACATTCTCGAAGACGTGGGTAAACCAGAGCCCCAGGATCCCGAAGACCACCAGGCTGCTGAAGGGGTCGGCAGCGCGCCGGGCGACCCGGATGAGCGAGGTAAACAGCAGGATGAAGAGTCCCAGGGCCAGCAGCACGCCGAGGAAGCCAAGTTCCTCGCCCACCACGGAGAAGACGAAATCGGTATGCTGCTCCGGCAGGAAGGCCAATCGCTTCTGCGGGCCCTGGGTGAGCCCCGACCCGAACCAGCCACCCGAGCCGATAGCGGTCTTCGATTGCAGCAGGTGGTAGCCTGCGCCCCGCGGATCCGCCTCGGGGTTGAGGAAGGAGAGCAGGCGGTTCTTCTGGTAGTCCGCCAGCTTGTTCCAGAGCACCAGCGCCGCGACACCGGTGGCAACATTGAGCCCCACCACGACGACCGACTCCCAGACGTATGGTCGCCAAACCACCATCAGCACCACGACCAGCACGATCCAGATGCCCCAGCTCCAGGTGGTGACGGCGAGCAGCAGGCTCACGGCGGGGCTCACCACCATGAACAGCAGGCGGGGCCGGACGCCAGCCCAGTACAGCATGGCGAAGAAGATCCCGACAAAGACCAGGGCGCTGCCAAGGTCGGGCTGCTTCATGACCAGCAGGAAGGGGATGCCCACGATCAGGGCGGGCGTCCACAGGCTGCGAAGTGATCGCGGTGCTTCCTTGAGCGACGAGAGATGTCGGGCCAGCATGAGCACCGTGGCCAGCTTGGCGAGCTCAGCCGGCTGGCCGATCCGGTGCCCGCCGATGGCGAGCCAGCTCTTGGTGCCGGCTGCCGTCCCTGCCCCGGTGCCGACGAAAAGGACCGCGAGCAGCAGCAGCAGGCTGAAGACGTAGATGGCAGGAGTGAGCCACTCGACCAGGCGGAACGAGGTGCGGAAGACGATGAACCCCACGACGGCGCCGATCCCGACCCAGACCAGTTGCCGGGTCCAGACGCCTTCCGCCGAGGTGACGACGTCGGTCTGCCCCGCCGAATAGAGGATGATCACACCATAGGTGATCAGGCCGACGGCAGCGATCGCCAGCGGCCGGTCAATCCGGGACATGCTCACCGGGGCGGCTCGGAGGGTACGGTATCAGGCACCGTGGTGGTCGGTGCCACCACGCGGCGGCCGCCACTGTCGGTGATCTCGACCGGGAGGGGTGCGCTGTCGGCCGGGAAGGCCGAAGCCGGGGGCGTGCTGACCTGGGCTTTCGTGGTGTCGGGACCCAGCACGTAGCGCGCCAGCACCTTGGAGACATATCGCCCGGCGACCGATCCGTGTACGGCGTGCTCCATGATGGCGCCCACGACGAGCACCGGCTTGTCGGCCGGCGCAAAGCCGATGAACCAGCCATGATCGTCGCCGTGCGAATTCTGCGCGGTGCCGGTCTTGCCGGCGATCACGACGCCCTTCTGCCGCGAGCCACCGCCGGTGCCGCGTTCCACCACAGCGATGAGGGCGGTGCGCAGCCCTGCCAGTTGCTCCTCCGTCAGGCCCAGGTCGTGGGTTGGCACGCCGGATCGCGGTTCCACGACATACGGCGGCACTTCGATGCCATCCCCGGCGAGCGCAGCATAGAACTGCACCATGTCGATGAGCGTCTGGGTATTCTCGCCCTGGCCGATCGAGAAATTGAGCACCGTGGCCGGCGGGCTCCAGTTGCGCGGGCCGTAGTGCTTGTCGAAGTACTCATAGCTCGCCGGATAGAGCGAGGCCTGCTCGCTGGGCAGGTCCACGCCGCTCCGTCCCGAGAAGCCCATCGCCACGCCGTCGCTCAGCATGTTGTCGAGCCCGAGCTTGAGGCCGAGCTGGTAGAAATAGACGTCGCAGCTCTGCGCCACGGCGCCAATCAGGTCGAGGGAGCCGTGGCCATCGCGCTTCCAGCAGCGGAAGATCCGGTTGCCCAGCCGGTAGCCCCCGGTGCAGGGCTGCGGCATCTGGCTGTGCAGGTTGATCAGGCCGCGCTTGAGCCCCATGGCGGCGGTGGCCAGCTTGAAGGGCGACGCGGGCGGATAGCCGCCGTTGATGGCGCGATTGAGCAGCGGCTTGTCCACATTGTCGTTGAGCGCCCGCCAGTCGGCGGTCGAGATCCCGCCGACGAACAGATTGGGATCGTAGGATGGGGCCGAGTAGAGCGCGCGAATCTGGCCCTTGGGTGTCATGGCGATCATGGCGCCGCGAAATTCGGGAGGCCAGATACTGTCAATGAAACGCTGCAGCGGCAGGTCAATGGTGGTGATGAGTGGCTGGCCCGGCTCGGGCGGCAGCATTGCCGAGCCGACGTTCTCGCGCACCAGGCGGCCGCGCGCGTTCACTTCCACATAGCGGACGCCGGCCCGGCCTCGCAGCACGGAATCATACTGGCGCTCCAGCCCCGACTTGCCCACGATGGATCCCGCCTCAGCCCCGGGATACCGGTCCCGCTCGAGATCACGCTCCGTCACTTCACCCACGTAGCCCACCAGGTGGGCCACGGCTTTCCCGTAGGGATAGAAACGCTTGGGCTCGCTCTGGATGATGAGTCCCGGCAGCAAGGCGCGCCGTTCCTCCAGGTGAGACACCATCTCGAACGAGGCATCCCCAAACACCACCACCGGCTGGTAGCGCGCCGCGCGCCAGCGCCGTTCGATATCGTCGACCGCTGCGCTGTCGAGCGGCACCACGCTCGCGAAACGCTGCAGCGTGGCGCGCAGGCTGTCCTGCGACGTGGCAAAGAGCTTGACCGCGAAGCCCGGGAGGTTCTCCGCGATGGTCTCGCCGTTGCGGTCCAGGATGGCGCCCCGGGGCGGCTCCAGCGGGATCGCGCGCAGCCGATTGGTCTCGGCGCGAAGCTGATACTTGTCGTGCTGGAGTATCTGGGTCCGGAAGAACGCGCCGATCAGCAGCGCAAATGCGAGTGAGAGCACCCAGCGCGCCCCGCTGGCGCGGCGCCGCACCTGGTAGGAATCGAACCCGTTCATGGCATCATCCCTCCAACCGGACGTCAAGCCATTCGCGAGTCACGAACACCACCGCCATCCCGGCGATGGCGGTAGTCAGCGCCTGCAGCGCCCCGGTGGTCAGGGCCTCGTGCAGGAATTCGGCGAAGGAGGTTCCGGAGAATGCCAGCACCAGCAGGTTCCGCAGCCAGCAGCCCGCGAAGAAGAGTGCGCCGTGCACCAGGTAATTCTCGGCGAAGAACACGGCGCGTGCCCACGAGGCAAGATAACCCACGATGCTGTGTGCCAGCATCGAGGCGCCCATCGCCGCAGGCGTGAGTGCGTCCGCCAGCAGGCCGGTGAGAAACCCGGTGATCGCACCGGTGCCGGGCCGGGTCGACGACGCGAGCATGATGAGCAGGATCAGCAGGAAATCGGGGGCGACGGCGCCGGGCATGAAGCGCGGACGGACAAAGTACTGGAGCAGGAGCAGCGCCAGCACCAGCAGCGCGACCGCGAAGCGGTTGGCCCGTGAGAAGATCATTGCGACGGCGCCGAATCGGTCTTGGACGCGGGTGGCGGGACGCGGGACGCGGGAGGCTGAACCGCGGACGCGTCTTGCGTCCGGCGTCCCGCGTCCAGCGTCGAGTCCCTGAGCCAGGCGTGAACCGAATCGGCGATCCTCACGCGCAGGAGGGAATCCTGTGCGTGCACCGCGCGGATCGAGTCCGCGGCTGCCGCGGCAAGTATGGAGTCCGAGGGAAATGCCGCGGCGATAGTGCTGTCAGTCCGGGCACTCAGCACCATGAGATGCGCTGCGGCGCTCGGATTGGCCGCCGGCCGCAGCGAGTAGATCCGCTCCCAGCCGGCCTGCTCCCGCGCGACGCCCGTCACAGTGCCCACCGGGATGCCCTTGGGATAGACACCACCCAGCCCGGACGAAAGAATCAGCGTCCCCGAGGGGAGGGTGTCGCGGTAGCTGGCCGCGCGGAACTCGAGCGAGGCTTCACTGGCCGAGCCGGCGCTGGATGGCGCCACCATGCCTACCACGCGGCCACCCGCGGCGTACGCGCTCACCCGGAAGTCCGGGTGCGCCCAGGTCATGACCGTTGCGGTGGTCGGGGTAACCCCCGCCACGACGCCGATCAGGCCTTCGGGCGCCACCACCGGCTCGAAGGCCGCAATGCCCTGTCGGGTGCCGGCATTGATCAGCAGCATTCGTTCGTCGCTGGCTGTGGACTGGTGCAGGACTTCCGCAGCGATGAAATCGGTCTGGACCCGGTGTGACAGCGCCAGCAGGTCGCGCAGGCGGGCATTTTCGGCGCGGAGCACGGGCACCGTCTGGGCCACCAGCGCGGCAGAATCGCGCGCTGCCGCGACCGCCCGGAAGCGGCTGCGGCTGGTGCGGCCCAGCTCGGCCTGTGACTGGAGCCAGACGACGGGCGAGAAGACGGACTTGCGGAGTGCGGCGCTGACCGCCTGCCCCGCCGAATCCGACAGCATGAGGAAAATGATGGCGACGGCGACGCAGGCGGCAAGCGCCACGCTGTCACGCCGGGAATAGGAGCGGTCTGACGCGCTCAGCATCCCCTAGACCTGCAGGACGCTCTTGTACTTGTCGTGCTCGTCGAGGATGCGGCCGGTCCCGCGCACCACGCAGGTCAGCGGGTCCTCGTCCACGTGAATGGGGAGACCCGTTTCCTGCGCCAGCAGGATATCCAGGCCCCGGATGAGTGCACCACCGCCGGTCATGACGATGCCCCGATCCACGATGTCGCTGGCCAGCTCGGGCGGGGTGATTTCCAGCGCCCGGCGCACCGCATCCACGATCTGCTGCACCGGCTCCTGCACCGCCTCGCGAATCTCGGCGGAATGCACCCGGACGGTCTTGGGAATGCCCGAGACGAGGTCACGGCCTTTCACTTCCATTTCGCGCTCATCGCCGGTGGGCGCCGCCGAGCCGATCCGGATCTTGATCTGCTCCGCCGTGGGCTCGCCAACGAGGAGGTTGTAGTTCTTGCGCATGAACTGGACGATGGCCTGGTCCAGCTCGTCGCCACCCACCCGGATACTGGTATCCGACACAATGCCCGACAGCGCGATGACGGCGATCTCGGTGGTCCCGCCGCCGATATCGATGACCATGTTGCCGGTGGGCGTCTCCACCGGGAGACCCACCCCGATGGCGGCGGCCATGGGTTCGGCCACCATGTAGACCTGCTTGGACCCCGCGGTCTCGGCGGAGTCCCGGACGGCACGCCGCTCCACCTCGGTGATGCCGGACGGAACGCAGACGATGACCTTCGGCTTCACCCGGAAGAAATGCTTGTCGATGATCATCTTGAGGAAATGCCGCAGCATCTTCTCGGTGACATCGAAGTCCGCGATCACGCCGTCCTTCAGCGGCCGCACCGCGATGATGCCCTCCGGGGTCCGGCCCAGCATCCGCTTGGCATCGAGCCCGATGCCGCGGATGCGGCCGGTCGCCTTGTCGAGCGCGACCACGGAGGGCTCGTTCAACACGATCCCTTCGCCCTTGACGTACACGAGCGTGTTGGCGGTGCCAAGATCGACCGCGATCTCGTTGGCAGGCAGCAGCGAGGACAACTTCAAGGAGCCCAATTTCATCGAGGAAACGCCGGGTCAGAGGCCGGGGAGGTGCCGAACCGACCTAAGCTAAAAGGGCTGCGAAGGGGGAACAAGACAACAGCCTACCGCGCCCCGAGGCCGGTGCTGCCGAAGCCCGCCTTGCCCCGTTCCGACGCGGGCAGCGTGGGCTGCTCCTCAAAGGCCACCTGTGCCACGGGAGCCACCACCAGCTGGGCAATGCGCATCCCCCGCTCGATCCGGAACGGCTCGGTGCCCAGGTTGATGAGGGCCACCTTGAGCTCGCCCCGGTAGTCGCTGTCGATCGTGGCCGGACTGTTCGGGAGCGTGATGCCGTTGCGCCAGGCGAGCCCCGACCGGGGCCGGACCTGGGCCTC
Source organism: Gemmatimonadales bacterium (assembly GCA_035707845.1). Taxonomy (GTDB): domain Bacteria; phylum Gemmatimonadota; class Gemmatimonadetes; order Gemmatimonadales; family GWC2-71-9; genus CAMLHP01. Next base: position 6,807 of record DASSTP010000109.1, read on the forward strand.
ATAGCCTGCCGGAAGGGCGATGGCGAAGCCGGTGGCAAACAGGCGTCGTTCCATCGGAGCCAGCGTCCCGTCCTCGGCGCTGGCCAGGTCCATGCCCGCGGCCCCTGCCGTCGCGTAGGACGGAAGGGGCAATCCCTCACCCAGCGGCAGGCGCTGAATGGCGACGCGGACGGTCATTCAGGAAAGCACCGACTTCACGTCCGTGAGCTCGATGCCAAACGCCTCGGCGACGCCCGGATAGACCACCTTGCCGCGGACCACGTTGAGCCCCAGCGCCAGCGCCTTGTCCTCGCGGCACGCCTGCTGCCAGCCGTCACGGGCCAGCTTGAGGGCATACGGCAGCGTGGCATTGGTGAGCGCGAGCGTCGACGTGCGCGGCACGCCACCAGGCATGTTGGCCACGGCGTAGTGCAGGATGCCGTCCACGAAGTACGTCGGTTGCTCGTGGGTGGTCGGCTTGATGGTCTCGACGCATCCGCCCTGGTCCACCGCCACGTCCACGATAACCGAGCCCGGCTTCATCAGCTTGAGGTCGGCACGGGTGACGAGGCGCGGGGCCTTGGCGCCCGGCAACAGCACGGCGCCCACCACGAGGTCGGCCCGGCGCAGGCAATCCACGATGTTCAGGCGGTTGGAATAGAGCGTGTCCACGTTGGCCGGAAGCACGTCTGCCAGGTAGCGCAGCCGGTGGAGCGACACATCCAGGATGGTGACGTGGGCGCCGAGGCCCGCGGCCATCTTGGCCGAGTTGATGCCGACTACGCCGCCACCGATGACAACCACTTCGGCCGGCGCCACGCCGGGAACGCCGCCCAGCAGCACGCCGCTGCCGCCGAACACCTTCTCCAGGTACTTGGCGCCCTCCTGCACCGCCATGCGGCCGGCAACCTCCGACATCGGGGTCAGCAGGGGCAGCTCGCCCGAGGGCAACTCGACGGTTTCGTAGGCCAGGCCAATGGCGCCGGAATCGATCACGGCGCGGGTCAGCTCTTCCGACGCCGCGAAGTGGAAGTAGGTGTAGATCAGCTGGTCCTTCCGCATCCGCGGCCACTCGACCGCGATGGGTTCCTTCACCTTCATGATCATCTCGGCCTGCTTCCAGACCGCGTCCGCATCGGGAAGGATCGTGGCTCCCGCCTCGGTATAGGCGGAGTCGGGAAAGCCGCTGCCTTCGCCGGCGCTGGTTTCCACCACCACCTTGTGTCCCGCGCTGACCAGTGCATGGGCACCGGCCGGGACCAGGGCAACGCGGTTCTCGTTCGTCTTGATTTCCTTCGGCACGCCGATGATCATCGCAAACCTGTCATGAGTTGGAGTGGTGCCATGCCGCGACGCCCTCAGGCGTCCGGCCCCAGTCGAAGCACTGCCTGTCGCGCGCTCGGAAAGAATTCGGCCGCCAGTTCCGCCACGCCGGCGGGCGTCACGGCGTCAACGAGGCCGAGCACCTCGTCGACCGGCCGGTACCGTCCTTCCATCAGTTCACCGGACACCAGCCGGCCCATCCGGCTCACCGGGTTTTCCAGGGCCAGCACGATCTGGCCCTTGAGCTGTTGCTTGCCGTCGTCGAGCTCCCGGGCCGTGAGGCCTTCCGCCGCGAGCTGGTCAAGCTCGGCGCGAATGGCGTCGGCCGCTGACCCGGCCGAGGCCGGCTGCGTCCCCACATACACGCCTACCTGGCCGCCACTCTGGAAGAGCTGGTTGTAGGCATACACCGTGTACGCCAGCCCGAGTTCCTCTCGCACGCGCTGGAAGAGGCGGCTGGACATCCCACCACCCAGTACGTTGCAGAGGATGGCGAGGCCGAACCGCCGCTGGTCGCGAGCGGCAAAGGCATCAGTGCCGAAAACGATATGGCACTGGGCGGTGTCCCGCTCTTCCACCCGCTGCACCCGCGCGGCGGCGGGCGGCGGGCACACCGCCGGCAGCGGCATCCGCGCATCCTGCTCGTCGAACCAGCCCTCGCGCGCGAGGACCGCGAGCAACTCGGCGTGATCCACATTTCCCGCGGCCGCGATGACGCAGTTGCCGGGGTAGTACGCGGCCGAATGCACGGCGCGCAGGTCGTCAGTCTCGAGGGCGGCAACCGACTCGCGGGAGCCAAGGATGGTATAGCCGTAGGGGTGGGCGGGCCACAGCGCTCCGGAGTGGAGGTCGAAGACGATATCGTCCGGCGTGTCTTCGACCCCGCTGATCTCTTCGATGACCACGCGCCGCTCCGACACGAGGTCGGAGTGCCGCAGCAGCGGCCGCCGGACGAGGTCGGTGAGGATGTCCACCGCGAGCGGCAGGTCCTCGTCGAGCACATGGGCCTGGAAGCTGGTATTGTCGCGGCCGGTGTAGGCGTCCAGGCTGCCGCCACGCACCTCCAGCTCGAGGGCAATCTGCCGGGCGCTGCGGCGCTCGGTGCCCTTGAACACCATGTGCTCCAGCAGGTGCGACACGCCCATCTTGGCCCGCGGCTCGTGGGCGCTGGCGGTCCGAACCCAGATGCCCATGGCCACCGAGCGCAGGGCCGGCATCCGCTCCGACAGGATGATCAATCCGTTCGGCGCGACGCTGCGATGGAGCCCCTCGTCGAGGCGAACGGTGTGCACGCTACTCCTTGGGCAGCAGCGCCTTCCGGGAGAGCTTCATCCGGCCGCGCTCGTCCACCGACAGCAGCTTGACCTGCACCACGTCACCGGCCTTGACCACGTCCTCGGTCTTCTCCGTCCGGCCATGCTGCAGCTCGCTGATGTGGAGCAGCCCTTCCACCCCGGGCAGGATCTCCACGAAGGCGCCGAAGGGCGTCGTGCTCTTGACCGGGCCCTCGTACACCTTGCCCACCTCGGGCTCGGTGGTGATGGCCGCGATCATCTCGCGCGCCTTCTCGATGGTGTCCGCGCCCACGCCGGCGATGGTGATGACGCCGCTGTCCTCAATGGAGATCTTGGCGCCGGTGGCATCCTGGATCCCGCGGACCGTCTTGCCCTTCGGGCCGATCACGTCGCCAATCTTGTCCGGCTTGATCTGCATGGTGACGATGCGCGGCGCGTAGGGCGACAGGTCCTTCCGCGGCTCGGCCAGGGCCTTCTTCATTTCCATGAGGATATGCAGCCGGCCGTTGCGCGCCTTCTCCAGTGCCTCGGCCATGATGCCGAGATCCAGGCCCTGGATCTTGATGTCCATCTGGATGGAGGTGATGCCCCGCTCGGTGCCCGCCACCTTGAAATCCATGTCGCCCAGGTGGTCTTCCGAGCCCAGGATGTCAGTGAGGACGGCGACCTTCTTCCCTTCCTTGACGAGTCCCATCGCCACGCCGGCGCACGGCGCCTTCATCGGCACGCCGGCATCCATGAGCGCCAGTGAACCACCGCAGACGGTAGCCATGGACGAGGAGCCGTTGGACTCGAGGATTTCCGAGACCACGCGCAGGGTGTACGGGAAGGTGTCGTAGTCAGGGAGCAGCGGCTGAAGCGCGCGCTCTGCCAGCGCCCCGTGGCCGATCTCGCGGCGGCTGGTGCCGCGGATCATCTTCACTTCGCCGGTGGAGAAGGGCGGGAAGTTGTAGTGCAGCATGAACGACTTGGTCGTCTCACCGGCCACGTCGATGTTGTCGAGCCGCTGCTCGTCATCGGCGGTGCCCAGCGTGACGCTCACCAGCGCCTGGGTTTCGCCCCGGGTGAAGAGCGCCGAGCCGTGGGTGCGCTTGAGTACGCCGGTGTCGATGGTGATGGGCCGGACGGTGTCGGTGTCACGCCCGTCCACCCGCTCACCCTTGTCGAGCACCTGCGCCCGCATCACCCGGTACTCGATGTCCTCGAGCTCGGTGACGATCTCCTTCTGCCGCTCCGGGTATTTCTCGGACAGGGCCACAAGCACTTCATCCCGCACAGTGCGGAGGTTGTCGGCCCGGCCGTGCTTGTCCTTGGCGTTCATGGCGCTGGTCACCTTCTTCTCGGCGAGCTTCCGCACCGCCGAGGCCAGGTCCGCATCGGCGGCAGGCGCCTGCCACTCCATCTTCTGCGGCTTGGCCTTGCCGACCAGCTTCTGCTCCACGCCGACCAGCTCCGCAATCCCCTTCTGGGCCACGCCCAGCGCCTCGAGCATCTCCTTCTCGGAGACTTCGAGTGAACCGCCCTCCACCATCATGATGGAATCAGCGGACCCGCTGACCACCAGATCGATGTCGGAGAATTCCAGCTGCTGGAAGGTGGGGTTGAGGATCCAGTGACCATCCACCCGGCCAACCCGCACCGCGCCAAGCGGCCCATTCCATGGCACCGTGCTGAGGCTGAGTGCGGCGGAGGCGGCGATCAGGCCCACGATGTCCGCGTCGTTCTCCTGGTCCGCCGAGAGCACAGTGACGAAGACCTGCACTTCGTTCTTGAACCCCTCGGGAAACAGCGGGCGGATGGACCGGTCGATCAGGCGCGCGGCCAGGATTTCCTCATCCGAGGGCCGGCCTTCGCGCTTGAGGAAGCCACCCGGAATGCGACCGGCGGCGTAGGTCTTTTCGCGGTATTCGACAGTGAGGGGGAAGAACGGCAGGGTGGAGATGTTGGGTGAGACGGTCACGGCGGCCAGCACCTGTGTCTCCCCGAACTGCACCAGCACGGCCCCGGCTGCCTGCTTGGCCATCCGCCCTGTCTCGAGCTTCAGCGGGCGGCCAGCAAAATCGGTCTCAATCTTCTGTACGGTCACGTCTGTGTCCTGTGTGTGGTGTCGGCGGCCCGTCAAATGCGCAGAGGGCGTCCCGGTCCCAGTGACCGAGACGCCCTGGCCATCGCTGACTGCCTAGTGGCGGAGACCCAGTTCCTCGATGAGCGCGCGGTACCCGTCCAGGTCCGTGCGCCGGAGGTAGGTCAGGAGGCGGCGGCGGGTGCCTACCATCTTGAGCAGGCCCTGCCGGCTGTGGTGGTCCTTGGGATGGGTGCGAAAGTGCTCGGTGAGGGAGTTGATCCGCTCGGTGAGCAGGGCCACCTGAAGCCGGGTCGAGCCGGTGTCGGTCTCGTGAGCCCGGTGCTTCTCCATAACCGGCTGCTTCTCAAACGTCATGCGTGCGATGTCCTCTGGCTGGCCGCAAAGTCCGTAAATTCTGCAAGCATAGAAAGATAACTGGAGATCGGGACGCGGGGCAAGGGGCCACAGGGCGAGCAGGCAGGCAGGGCGAGCAAGAGGGGCGGCCGGTCAGCGATGAACCAGCCTTCCTGCCCGCCCTGCCCGCCCTGCTCGCCCTGTCACCCCAGCCACCCCGCCAACACCCGCCGCAGGTCGTTCGAGAAGGCAAAGATCATGATCAGCACCAGCAGCACCAGCCCCACCATGGACAGGACTTCCCGGAGCTTGAGTGGCAACGGCCGGCCCAGGGCAGCCTCCGCTATCAGGAAGACGAACTGGCCGCCATCGAGCAGCGGGATCGGCAGGAAATTGAGCACGGCGAGGTTGACCGAGATGAAGGCCATGAACGACAGGAACGCCACCAGCCCCAGCCGGGCGGTCTGGCCAGCCAGCTGGCCAATGAGGATCGGCCCGCCCAGCTCCTTCCCCGCCACCTCCCCAGTCAGCATCCCCTTCACGGACCGACCGATCTGCACCATCACGCCGACCGTCTGCTCGGCGCCCGCCGAGATCGAACCAGGCAGGCCGATTGATTCATGCCGGGTGGGCAGCTGGCTGCCGACGCCAAGCCGGCCGACCACCTTCGTTGCCTTGCCGGTGTCCGCCACGACCTGCGAATCGGTTACGACGCTGAACTCGCGCGGCTGCCCGTCGCGCACAATCGTCAGGCGAACCGGCGCGTTCGGGCGTGCCTCGATGATCTCCTGGAGCTGGTACCACTGCTGGATCGGTGCACCGTTCATGGCTGTCACGGAATCGCCGGCCCGGAGACCGGCACGGAATGCAGGGCCGGTGGAATCCACTGTTGCCAGCACCGGCGCGCGCCAGGGCTGCACCGCGAGCGCCGTGGTCATGCGCTCACCAACCGCGTCTGCCGGAATGGGCAGCGTGACTGCAGTGCCGCTCGCCATCAGGATTCGAAGACTGCTGCCCGCCGCATTCTGCAGGGCGTCTGCGACGTCATTCCAGGTGTGGACCGTGTCGGCATTGATGGCGACGATCCGGTCACCGGGCACCAGCGTGGCCAGCGCTTCCCCATCCTTGGGCATGAGCGTCGAGTCCACCATGCCCACCCGCGTTTCCAGCGTGAGGGTGCGGCCGGAGTAGAGCGCGAGACCGCTGTATATCGCCCAGGCGAACAGCAAGTTCATCGTGACTCCGGCGATGATCACGATGATCCGCTTCCAGACCGGCTTCGCCTCGAACATGCGGTCCGGTGGCACCGGCGTGTGCGCCTGGCCCCCTTCGAGCCTGGCCAGCGCTTCCTCTTCAGCGCTCGCCATCTTCACGTAGCCACCCAGCGGCAGCCAGGAAACGGCGTACTCCGTCTCTCCCCGCTTGAAACTCAGCGCCTTGATCGGCGAACCCATGCCGAGGGAGAACCGGTGCACATAGATCCCGGCCCACTTGGCGGCGACGAAATGCCCCAGCTCGTGGATGAAGATGAGCACGCCGAGAACGACGATCAGTGCGAGGAGCGAAACGATCATGCAGACATCCGTTGGATCAGGTCACGCGCCAGCTGGCGCGCCGAGCGGTCGGCGGTGAGGACGTCGTCGAGGCTGGTCATCGGGGCGTGACCGGCGGCGTCGAGAGTGCCGCAGATGACGTGGGCGATGTCACCAAAGCGTATCTGGCCATCGAGGAACGCGGCGACCGCGACTTCGTTGGCTGCATTGAACACCGCCGGCGCAGTGCCGCCTGCCCGTCCCGCCTCAACCCCGGCATGGAAGGCACCGAACACGTCGTGCCGCACCGGCTCGAAGGTGAGCGGGCTCGCCCGCAGTGGATCGAACCGCGGCACCCCCATGTCGGGCACGCGATCCGGCCACGTGAGGGCGTAGAGGATCGGCAGTTCCATGGTGGGGAACCCGATCTGCGCCATCACGCTCCCGTCGCAGAATTCCACCAGCGCGTGGACGATGCTCTGGGGATGCACGACGGCGTCCAGCGCATCGTAGGTCAGGCCGAAGAGAAAATGGGCCTCGATGATCTCGAGCGCCTTATTGGCGAGGGTGGCGCTGTCCACCGTGATCTTGCGGCCCATGTTCCAGGTGGGATGGGCCAGCGCCTGCTCCACCGTGGCCGCCGCCACGGCAGCGGCATCCCATTCGCGGAACGGCCCGCCCGACGCCGTCAGCGTGAGCCGGCACGCAGCACTGCGCTGTCCGGCCAGGCACTGCAGGACCGCGCTGTGCTCGCTGTCCACCGGCACGAGTTCACCCCCACCCTCCCGCGCGGCCGCGAGCACCAGCGGCCCCGCCATCACCAGCGACTCCTTGTTGGCTAGCGCCACCCGCTTCCCTGCCTTGAGCGCCGCGATCGTGGCGGCCAGACCGGCAGCGCCAACCACGGCGTTCACTACGATGTCTGCGCCAGCCTGGGTGGCAGCGTCGACCAGCACGTCAGGGCCTGAGGGAAACCTGGGAGCATGGCCGTTGCCGTTCACCAGGCCGGCATAGCCGGGCTTCCACTCGTCCACCTGCGCCCCGAGCAGCTCCGCATTGCCCCCACCGGTGAGCGCCACCAGCCGGAACTCATCGGGATGGCGGCGCAGCACCTCGAGCGTGCTCCGGCCGATGGAGCCGGTCGAGCCAAGAATTGCCACCCCGCGCCGGCCCCGCATCAGCTGACTCCCAGCGCGCTGTAGAGAAAGGCGCAGACCGGCAGCGCGAAATAGAGCGAGTCGAACCGGTCGAGGATGCCGCCATGCCCGGGAATGAGCGTACCGGAGTCCTTCACGCCTGCACCGCGCTTGAACAGCGACTCCAGCAGGTCACCAAACTGACCCACGATCGACAGCACAAACGCGATCAGCAGCACGTGCGCTGGGCCGGCGTGGACACCGGCCGCCGGAAACACCCACCAGCCGAACACTGCTCCCACGATCACGGCACCCACGATCCCGGCGATGCCACCCGAGCGTGTCTTGCCGGGGCTCACCACCGGCGCAAGCTTCGGCCCGCCGATCAGCATCCCGCCGAACATGGCGAAGCTGTCGCACACCCAGATGACCATGAGCGGAAAGAACACGAGCCAGGTGCCGGGCCAGGAATACATCGGATGATCACCGTGGCGCAGCACCAGGATGAAGGCCGGCAGCGCCGCAGCATAAAGCACGGCGAGGACTGTGGTAGCTGCGGCCTCCAGCGGATGCCCGTCGGGCGGACGCGTCGCGAGCACCCAGAGGAGGACGAGGATGAGCCAGAGCGCGCCGGCGTACGGCCACCAGGCGGTCCAGAATCGGGCGGCGGCCGGCTCTGCCAGCGTGGAGTACACCAGCGGGCCGATGGCCGCGGCCGAGAGAAAGCCGGGCAGCGCCATCGGAGCCACATCGCGGGCCGGCACGAAGCCGAACAGCTCCTTCACGCCGAGCACGCCGATCAGCGCTACCAGCGTGGCGAGCACCCAGCCGCCGAGATAGACCAGTCCGAGGGCGGCGGGGATCGCCACCGCGGCGAACCCGACTCGCCGCCCGAGGTTCCCGGCCATCAGAGAGGAACGCGGCCGAAGCGGCGGTCGCGACGCTGAAAATCGAGAATGGCTTCGAAGAGATTTTCGCGCGTGAAATCCGGCCAGAGCACCGGCGTCACGTAGAACTCGGCGTAGGCCAGCTGCCAGAGGAGAAAATTGGAGATCCGCATCTCGCCTGACGTGCGGATGAGGAGATCGGGATCGGGAAAGGCGGCCGTGTAAAGGCGCTGTCCCAGTGCTTCTTCGTCGATCTCATCGGGCCGCATGCGGCCTTGCGCCACCCGCTCGGCGAGCAGCCGTGCGGCGCGGGTAATCTCGGCGCGCGAGCTGTACGAGATGCAGAGGTTGAGCGCGAGCGCCTGGCCCCCATCCGTGTGGCGCATCACCCGCTCCACCGCCTGGCGCCCCGAATCGGAGAGGCGCTCGAGATCGCCCAGGACCTGGACCCGGACGCCCTTTTCCCGCAGCTCCTCCGACTCACGCGCGATGTATTCCTCGAGGAGACCCATGAGCGCGTCGATCTCGCTCTGGGGACGCTGCCAGTTCTCGGTGCTGAAGGCAAACAGGCTCAGCACTTCCACGCCGGCGTCGAGGCAGCCTGCCACGACCTCGCGCACCGCCTCCATGCCGGCGTGGTGGCCCAGCGGCCGCGGCAGCGAGCGGCCGCGGGCCCAGCGGCCATTGCCATCCATGATGATGGCGATGTGCTGCGGCACCGCCCCGTTGAGGCGGACCAGTTCCAGCGCGCCGTCGGCCATGCGCTCAGACTTCCATGATCTCGGCTTCCTTCACCGAGACCAGCTGGTCGATCTGCTTGATGTGCTCATCGGTGAACTTCTGGATGTCCTTCTCGGCGCGGCTCTTGTCGTCGTCGGAGACGTGCTCGACCTTCTTGATGCGGGCGATGGTCTCGGTTCGCGCGTGGCGCACCGCCACCTTCCCTTCCTCCGAGAGCTTCCGCACCACCTTGACGAGATCCTTCCGGCGTTCCTCGGAGAGTGCGGGCAGCGGCACCCGGATCAGGGTACCCTGGCTCGACGGGTTGAGCCCGAGCCCGCCATCACGGATGGCCTTCTCAATGGCCTGCGCCAGGCCCTTGTCAAAGGGCTGCACGCTGAGCATGCGCGGCTCCGGCGCCGATACCATGGCCACCTGGTTGAGCGGCACCTGGCTGCCGTAGGCATCCACCCGGATGCTGTCCAGCAGCTGGGGCGACGCCTTGTTGCTGCGGATGCCCTGGAGCTCGCGACGGCTTGCATCCACGGCCTTGGACATCTGCTCCCTGGCGTGGCGAATGAGTTCCGGAATCGTGCTCATCGAACGATCGTCCCGACCCGGTCGCCCTGCAGCACGCGCGAGATGGCGCCGGGCCTGTTCATGTTGAAAACGATGATGGGCAGGTTGTTCGCCTTGCAGAGCCCGAAGGCATTGGCATCCATGACGGCGTAGTTCTTGACGATGGCTTCCTGGAAGGAGAGTTCGGGAATGAACTCCGCGTCCGGATTCTTGCGCGGATCGCTGGTATAGATGCCATCCACGTTGGTGGCCTTGAGGATGACTTCGGCTTCAATCTCAAGGGCGCGAAGCACACCGGCGGTGTCAGTGGAAAAGAAGGGGTTGCCGGTCCCGCCGGCGAAGATGATGAGCCGGCCCTTCTCCAGGTGCCGGATGGCGCGCCGGCGGATGTACGGCTCTGCCAGCGACTCCATGCGGATGGCGGTCATGACTCGCGTATCCACGCCCACCTTTTCGAGCACGTCCTGCACCGCCAGCGCGTTGATGACGGTGGCGAGCATGCCCATGTAGTCGGCGGAGACCCGATCGAGCCCCTCACGGCTGGCGACGGCACCACGGATGATGTTGCCGCCGCCCACCACGAGGCAGAGGTTCACGCCCAGGGCGTGCACCGACTTCAATTCCTCGGCGAGGGCCTCGACGACACCATAGTCGAGGCCCTGCCCCTTGTCGCCTGCCAGCGCCTCCCCGGAAATCTTGAGCAGGGCGCGACGGTAGGCGAGCGGCATCAGGCGCCGACCTGGAACCGGACGAAGCGCGTCACCGAGAGCTCCTTGCCGGCCTTGGTCACCAGCTGGCCCACGGTTACGGTATCGTCGCGCACGAAGGGCTGCTCCAGCAGGGTGCGCTCGGCCACGAACTTCCGCAGCTTCCCGTCCACGATCTTGGCCCGGATCTGCTCCGGCTTCCCTTCCTGCGCCACCTGCTCCTCGGCGATACGCCGCTCACGATCAAGCATCTCGGCAGGAATGTCTTCCGGCCGCACGCCCAGCGGATCGGCGGATGCGATGTGCAGCGCGACATCACGCGCGACGGTATTGGCCGCGGCATCGCCAGGGCCGCTCATGGCCACCAGCACGCCGACCATGCCGTTGTGATGGAGGTACTGGCCCACGACGCCGTCCTTCTGCACCAGCTTGGCATAGCGGCGGAAGGCCATGGCCTCGCCGGTCTTGCCGGAGACTTCCTTGACCACCTGGCCCACCGTCTTGCTGGTGTCGGCGGTCCACTGCGCGGTATCCAGCGAGGAGCCCTCGGCGATGCCCTCCGGCGCACTGGCGAGCACCTGCCTCGCCAGGGCGCGCGCGAGGTTCTGGAAGTCCTCGGTGCGGGCCACGAAGTCGGTCTCGCAATTGAGCTCCACCATGGCGCCGCTCCTGCCGTCCGAGGCCATCTCGACCACGACGACACCCTGCGAGGCGCTGCGGCCGGCGCGTTTCTCGGCCTTGGCTATGCCCTTGGCGCGGAGCAGCTCGGCGGCCTTCTCCATGTCGCCGCCTGCCTCCTCCAGTGCCTTGCGGCAATCGAGAATGCCGGCGCCGGTCCGGGCCCTGAGCTCACTGACTTCCTTGGCTGTAATCGTTCCACTGGTCATGTTCGTAACCCGCAAAAGGTTCGTGAATCGGGTGAATATTAGTCAAAACCGCCGCCCTTGGCCCGTCGGGCCGAAGGCGGCGGTCGGGCGTCCGGGGTTGAGCCCCGTGCGCCTAGGCGTCGGAGCCGGGTGCCGTGCTCGGCTCGGCCACGCCCTCGCCTTCGGTCCGGAGCCGCGCCGCAATGGCTTCCGGCTTGGGACGACGCTTCCGGCGGCCGGGCCGGCGGCGCTTGCGATCCTCGGTGCCGTCGTCGGCCGCGAGGTCGCTGGTGTAGATCTCGCCTTCGGCATCCTCGCCCGACTCGCGCACCGGTGCGCTGGCGCGGGCTTCCTTGATGATGTCGCCCAGGGCGGCCGTGATCAGCGAGACCGAGCGAATCGCGTCATCGTTGCCCGGAATCGGCACGGTGATCACGTCGGGATCGGCATTGGTGTCCACGATGGCCACCACCGGAATGCCGAGCTTGTTGGCTTCGGCCACCGCGATCTTTTCCTTCTTGGCGTCCACCACGAAGAGGGCGCCCGGCAGCCGGTTCATGTTCTTCACGCCCTCGAGGTTGCGGGAGAGCTTCACCCGCTCGCGCTCGAAGAGCAGCTTTTCCTTCTTGGTGTAGTTGGCGCCGAACTCGCCGTCGGTGCTGCCCTGGTCCAGCTCACGCAGGCGCCGGATCTGCTTCTTGAGCGTCTGGAAGTTGGTGAGCATGCCGCCCAGCCAGCGCTCCGTGACGTACATCGCGCCGCACTGGGCCGCTTCCGCCTGGACGATGGCCTTGAGCTGCCGCTTGGTGCAGACGAACAGCACGTTCTCGCCACGCGCCACGACCCCACGCAGGGTTTCCTGGGCCTTGGTGATCTGCCGAAGCGTCTTCTGCAGGTCGATGATGTAGATGCCAGAGCGCTCGGCAAAGATGAAGCGCCGCATCTTGGGGTTCCACCGGCGGGTCTGGTGCCCGAAATGGACACCGGCCTCGAGGAGATCCTGGAGCTGGGGCTGCGCCATGCGAGTACTGCGTTCCTTTCGTGAGGGTTATGCGTCCACCGCGTTCATCTTCCGGCCCGACCCGAAGGCACCCAGACCGGAATCCCGCGG
>DASSTP010000110.1:0-12246 GCA_035707845.1 Gemmatimonadales bacterium
TATCACTCACGAAGTGCTGCCACCGGGTGGAGTCGGCCGGCAGATAGAAGATGCCCTGGCCGTAGGTGCCGACCCAGACGCCGCCCTGGCGGTCCTGCCGCGCCGCGAGCACATGGATGCCCCAGCCGGTGGAGTCGGGCAGCGGCGGCAGCGCGCCGGCTGTCTGGGCAGCGAGCGGCGGGGCCTTCAGGACCAGCAAGGCGAGCGGGGCGAGCAAGGCGAGCAAGGCGGGTCGCATCGGTCAGTCCATGGTGCGGGCGTGGGCCAGGCGGAGGAACTCGTCCCGGGTCTTGGGATCGTCCCGGAAGGCGCCGCGCAACGCACTGGTCACGGTGCGGGAGTTCTGTTTCTCGATGCCCCGCATCATCATGCAGAAGTGCGCCGCATCGATCACGACGCCGACCCCGGCCGGCTGCAGCACGTCCATGATGGCGTCGGCGATCTGGTCAGTGAGGCGCTCCTGCACCTGCAGCCGCCGCGCGAACACTTCCACGATGCGCGGCAGCTTGGAGAGACCCACGATCCGTCCGTCGGGGATGTAGGCCACGTGGGCCCGTCCGTAGAATGGCAGCAGGTGGTGCTCACACAGGGAATACAGTTCGATGTCACGCACGAGGATCATGCTCTGGTGCGCTTCCTCGAATACCGCGCCGCCCACCGCGTCCTCCACCGACATGGCGTAGCCCCGGGTGAGCCAGCGGAGCGAGGCCTCCACCCGCTCCGGCGTCCGGAGCAGGCCTTCGCGATCCGGATCCTCACCCAGGGCCTGAAGGATCCGGCGCACTTCAGGCGCAAAAGATTCACTCACCGGCATACTCCACGTAATTGCGAGGGGTTTCCCAGAGGCGGATCCGCAGCTCGAATTCGGGAGGCACCGCCTTCCGGAGCGCGCGCCAGATGCAGACCGCGATATTTTCCGCCGTGGGAATCAGGGTGCGGAACCACTCGACTTCCAGGTTCAGGTTGCGATGGTCGAGGACCGCCACGACGTCGCGTTCCACCAGGTCGCGCAGGCGGGCAAGGTCCATGACTTCACCGGTCTCCGGGTTGATATTGCCGGTAACGGTGACGTCCAGCTCGTAATTGTGGCCGTGAAAGTGGGGATTGTTGCAGACGCCGTAGAGTTCACGGTTCCACTCGTCGGGACGGTCGGGATTGTGAAGACGGTGTGCGGCGTTGAAGTGGGACCGCCGTGTCACGGCACATCGGGGCATGCGGTGTCCTGACAGGAGACAGTTGGAAGATGCCCCGGGCGGAAGGCGAGTCAAGCGGGGGCTCATTGCGCGAATCGCCGGCAGTGAGCCGGCGATTCGGGAGAAATGGGTCGGTGACGGAGAGGTCTACTGAAGCCCAATCAGTAACGCTTGGCTCTCTCACCCCGGCTCCTGCCTTCCCTCATCGGGCATGACATCGGCTGCGGTATCTGAGAACCGGATCGGACTTATCGGCTCAGTAACGGGTTCCCCGCCACCGCCCGTCGCGCCATAAACTAGGATATGGTACCGAAGCCGTCAACCATCCGGAGTCTTCATGAATAGTGCCTGGATTGCCGCCGCCCTTTCGTTCATCGCCTGGGTGATACTGGCCTGGTTTGTCGCCGTCCCGGCGCCCGCGGTGCACCTGCTGCTGGCGCTGGGAGCGACGCTGGTGGTGTATGGGGTAGGGCGCAAGGCGTGAGAGCTGTGAGCTGTGAGCTGTGAGCTGTGAGCTGTGAGCTGTGAGCTGGGGAAGGTACCACTCGTAGCTCGTAGCTCTCAGCTCACAGCCCTAAATCTCCCAATTCGACATCACGATCCCCTGCCCCTCCGCTTCGGGCGCGTCATGCAGGGTCATCCGGAGATCGGTCCAGTGCACCCGGTAGCCGCGCTGCATCAGGGCGCGGTAGATATCGCGATAGCGGGTCTGGCACCGGATGGCCACCCGGCGCACCTGCTCCCGCGCGGCGGCCGCTTCCACCTGATCCACCACCGCCTGGAGCGCCTCGAGGTCGGTGGCCACCAGCTTGAGGACCCGCAGTTCATCCTTGGGACGGCCCGACGCGAGCGGCGCCGAGTGCCAGAGGGCAAAGCCCGCCAGCGCGCCGCCACGGCGCACCAGTGAGGTGTCTCCCAGTGAGAGGTCGCGGGTGATGAGCAGCTCGCGCGAGTAGTCCACGCCTGGCAGGATAGTCTCCGTCAGCGCCCGGCACTCGTCCACTCGCCGCAGGGACTCTGCGCCATCACCCAGCCGCTCACCGATTCCGCCCCGGCCGGCGGTGTCGTGCACCAGCGTGATGGTGAGCGGGCCCGGCACCAGGCCGAGCCTGCTGTAGAAGCCGATGTTCTCGACCGTGCGTGGCATGGTCTCCAGCCCGATGACCCGTGCCCCCTCCTCGCGCAGCCAGTTGATGCCGTGCCGCACCATGGTGGATCCGAGGCCGTGCCCCTGCAGGTCGGGCCGCACGGCGAGCGGACCCATCCAGCCCTCCACCCCGCTCAGGTGCACCATGTTGAAGCCGGCGATCTGCCCATCGGCATCGTGCCAGATCATGGCGCCGTCGCCGGCATCCTCGATGGCGTAGCGCCAGACGAGCGGATTGAGAAACGGCACGCGCACGCCCGCCAGGCCGTCGCGCAGGTAGCGGTCCGTGAAGGCCTCCGAGAAGACCCGGTTGAGCGCCTGCACGTCGCGCAGGGACGGTCGGGTCGGACCGGCAGGTCCCTGGTCAGGCCGCAACGTCGGTTCCTCCGGTTTCGTCGGCTACGGTAGCTACGCCGCGTGAGACATCGTAGCCCACGCGGATGATGCGATCGAAGCCCTCGCGCACGCTCTCCACGTGAGTAATGAGGATGACCTGCGGGAACCGGTCCGCCAGTCCGCGCAGCAGCTCCACCACCGCGCTGCGCCGTTCCTCGTCCAGCGATCCGAAGATTTCATCCAGCACCAGCAGCGACAGCGGCTGCCCGGCGCGGTCGGCGATCATCTGGCTGATGGCCAGCCGCAGCGCCAGGTTGGCGACGTCCTCCTCGCCGCCCGAGATGACCGGCTTGGGATCGCCCTCATCCATCAGCGTGGCGAGATAGTCCTCATCCAGCTCGAGTTCGGTATAGCGGCTGTTCGTCAGGTCACGCACGAACGCGCTGGCGAGCTCGGATAGTTCCGGGCGGAGCTGCTGGTTCAGGTCGGTGCGCAGGTCGCTCAGCGCCCGGTCCAGCTCATCATGGAGAAGCAGGCGGGACGCCGTCACGGCGCGCTCATGGCGGCGCTCCTCGGCTTCGGCCTGCCGGGCGCGCGAGGCCTCCACCGCGGCGGCTGCCGCCTCGTGCTCACCACGCGCACGCACCCGCGCCAGTTCGGCCTCGCGCTGCGCCGCGGCTGCCTCGGCATCGGCACGCCTCAGCTGCTCGTACTCCTCGGGCTTGAACGGGACGGCGGCGATGGCCGCCTCGAGGCGCACGAGTCCGGCTTCCGAGGTCTGCAAGGCGGCGGCGGCCGCGCCGGCTTCCTGAGCCAGTGTCTCCGCTCTCGCCGCTTCTGCGCGCAGGCGCTCGGCCTGCAGCGCCACCGGCTCGAGCGCGCTGATCTGGCTCCGGATCGCATCATGGCGCGCCAGGTCGTACACCGTTGCCTCGCCGCCCGCGGCTGCATCGAGCTCCGCCATGGCCTTGGCGAGCCGGTCCCGCTCCGCCTCGAGCTGGCGGCGCTCGGCCAGCTCTGCCTCGGTCCGGCCCTGACGGCTGATGAGCTCGTTCATCTCGGCTTCGAGCGCGTGCCGGGCGGATTCGAGCGCCATCAGATCGGCCGGCTCCTTGCTGAGCTGCTCGATGCGCCCCTTGTAGTAACGCCCGTTGGAGCGCACTTCCTCGAGCTGGCGATCGAGCAGGCCAAGTACCTGCTCAAATTCCTCGCCCAGCGGACGCGAGCAGGTGGGGCAGACGCCCTCGGCGCCGAGATGGGCGAGGCGGTCGCGCTGCGACTTGAGGTCCTCGAACTGCGCCAGCAGTCCGTTGCGCCTGCTTTCCGCGTCGGTGCGGTCGCGCACGATGCTGGCCCGCAGGTCGTTGATCTGGCCGGCCAGCAGCACCGCCTTCTCCCGCGTCGCCGCGATCTCGTCATGCAGCTGCTGGTGCGCCGAATCTTCCGGCAGGCGCTCCAGCGCCACCACGATTTCCTGCTGCCGCTGGGTGGCGGCATCGCGACGTGCCACCGCCTGGCGGCGGAGACTGGCGGCACGGGCCCGTCCCTCGAGCTCGGCTGCTTCCTGGCGCAGCGCGGCGAGCGGCTCCAGTCGCGCCTCGAGTTCGGTCACTTCGGCTCGCGCATGCGCTGCCGACGCGGCCTCTCGCGCGCTACGGGCGCAGCGCTCGCGGCGACTGGCCAGCTCCGTCACCAGCACCCGGCGATCTCCTTCCAGCGCCTGGAACTGCTCGCGCAGCGCCTGCGCCTGCTGCCACCTTGGGCTGATCTCCGCCAGCGCCTGTTCCGCCGCGGCAAGTGTACGTGCGGCCTTGTCCTCCGCGCTTCGCGCCACCACCAGCCGCGCCTCATCCTCGCGCAGGCGCACCGCCAGCTGATCAGCACCGACCAGGCTCTCGTCGAGGGCGCGCAGCTTGGACCTGAGCCCAGTCCGCATCTCCTTGAGCCGGTCCTGTGCCGTCCGGATCCGCTCGTAGCCCAGCACGCGCGAGAGGAACTGGGCGCGCTCCGGCCCGCTCATGGCGGACATGACCGCGAGCTCCTTCTGGCCGGTGAAATAGGTATTGAAGAACTCGTCGCGCGTCATGCCCAGCAGTCGGGTAACCGTCTCGGTGACGGAGTCCAGGCTGTTGGCGATGGGTTCGGCGGCGCCGTCCTGGTAGAGCTCGGCCGAATTGAGGCTGCGGTTGATGCGGTAGTGGTGGGCGCCGAGGGAGAAGTCCATCTCCACTTCCACCCGCGAGCGCGGCGGCGCGCCTCGACGCCTGAGCGAGTCCCGCGTGCCCCTGGCCGCCTTGGTCCCGTACATCACCCAGGCGATGGCCTCGAGCAGGGTGGTCTTGCCCGCGCCGTTGGGGCCGATGATCCCGGTCAGGCCCGACCCGAACTCCAGCTCAGTGCGTTCGTGCTGCCGGAAGTTCACGAGGCGCAGTCGTTCAATCTGCATCAGCTGCTCGCGAGTTCCCGCTCGGCTGTCTCCACCAGTTCCACACCCAGGGCCACGAATTCCCTGCGGTCGAGTTCGGCGGGCAGGGGGCGCTTCCCGAGATAATTCTCGACCAGTGCCGGCAAGGTCTGGCGCCGGCCCGGCGCACCCATGCCTACCTGCCTGGCAATTTCGGGCCGGCGGATGTCGAGCTGCAGGTGCAACGCGTCGGCGCGAAGCGCGCGCATGGCAGCGTGGTCGAGCGATCGCGCCACATGGCGCGGCACGTCACGCACCACCAGCCGGACCACGCATGCACCGAGGCCGCCGGGCACCATGGCGAGGCGCTGGGCGATGGCGGCATCGAGCTCGGCCGGGCCCAGCCCCATGCCGGCGATCGGTTCCAGGTCGACAAAGCGGCGGGGCGAGGGCAGCAGGCGCCGCTCCACGCTGCCCGTGTCCGGATCCACCAGCAGCCAGCCCTTGCCCGCGATGTTCCGGCTTTGCTCCTCGCGCAGCTCGCCCCACGGATTGCTGCTCACGTAGTCGAGGGAACCGGCGTACCAGCTCCTGGGCGCCACCTCGCGCTGCACGTGGTAGTGCCCGAGTGCAACGTACGACCACTGTTCCGCACCGAGCTCGGTGGGCGTGACCACCGCGCCGCCATACTCCTGCACGCCGGGCGAAGCGGGAATCACGCCCTCGATGTCGCCGTGCAGCACCAGCACCTGCCGGCTGGCGCTCCCTTCCGGACGCAAAGCCGGCCGCTCGCTGCTGACCAGCGCCTGGTGCGGCACCGCCAGCACCGAGAGGTCGAGTCCGGGGAATTCGAAACGCCGCGCGTCATTGGCCGCGACCCGGACTCCCATGTCCTCGAACAGCCCGAAGATGGACCCGGTCTCGACGCTGCGGGGCGTATCATGATTGCCCGCAATCAGGACCACTGGTGTATCCGGCAGGGCATTCAGCAGCCGCTGGAACTGGCGGAAGGCAAAAATGATGGACGCGTTGCCCGGGCGGACGCTGTGGAACAGGTCGCCGGCCACGAGGACGAGCTCCGGCCGTTCCGCGATCACGCCATCAATGGCTGCCCGGAAGGCGTTGGCGACATCGTGCTCGCGCTGGTTGATGCCGCCGGCCGTCTGCCGGTGGTACTGGCGGATGCCGAGATGCGGATCTGCAAGGTGTGCGATTCTCACACGGTAGAGAATGGTTGGCCCTCGGCGGAAGGGCAAGCCGGACATGCGCCTTGCCCTTTCGGGTCATGTGTCGCGAAATTCGCCGCATGACATCCACACCGGAAGGCTTGCCCGTCGCCCCATCCATGGGGCCTGCCCTCGAGTCTGCCGGCGTCGCCTGGCAACCCAAGGTTGACCATCATCGCATCCTGGTCATGAGCGGGCTGGCCGTCCTGGTGGGCTTCTGCGGCGCCGCAGCCGCCGAAATCCTGCTGCGGCTCATCAACCTCGCCACCAATTTCTTCTTCTTCCACCGATTTTCCATCGGCGAAGCGTCTCCGGCCGAGAATCACCTCGGGCTGCTGGTGCTGCTGATCCCGGTGTTCGGCGGCATTATCGTGGGCCTCATGGCGCGCTACGGTTCCGCCGCCATCCGGGGGCACGGTATCCCGGAAGCGATGGAGCGGGTGCTCTATGGCGAGAGCAAGGTGTCGCCCGCCGTCACCTTCTTCAAGCCGATCTCCTCGGCCATCGCCATCGGCACCGGCGGGCCGTTCGGCGCCGAAGGTCCCATCATCGCCACCGGCGGTGCGCTGGGCTCGCTGCTGGGCCAGGTGCTGCGCACCACCGCGGACGAGCGCAAGGTGCTGCTCGCGGCCGGTGCGGCGGCCGGCATGGCCGCCACCTTCGGCTCACCGGTCTCGGCGGTCCTGCTCGCCATCGAGCTCCTGCTCTTCGAATACCGGGCGCGCTCGCTGGTTCCGGTGGCGCTCGCCGCCTGCACGGCCACCGCCGTCCGCATGGCCTTGCGCGGAACGGCCCCCATCTTCTCGATGCCAATTATCGGCCAGCCCTCGGGCACGGCGCTGGTGACCTACGTCCTGCTGGGCGCCGTCATCGGCTACCTCTCGGTCCTGGTGACCCGCGCGCTGTACAAGATCGAGGATGGGTTCGAGCACCTGCCGGTGCACTGGATGTGGTGGCCGGCCATCGGTGCAGTCGCCGTCGGCGCGATCGGCTACTTCGTACCCCACACCCTCGGCGTGGGCTACGACAACATCCATGGGATCCTGTCGGGCAATATCGTGGGCACCACACTGGTGATCCTGGTGGTGGCCAAGTTCGTCTCGTGGTCCATTGCGCTGGGAAGCGGGACATCGGGCGGAACGCTCGCGCCGTTGTTCACCATCGGCGGGGGACTTGGCGCGCTCTTCGGCGGTGTGCTGGTGCGCTTCATTCCGGCGCTCGGCGTGGATCCCCGCGTGGCCGCGCTGGTGGGCATGGCCGCCATCTTTGCCGGCGCGTCACGTGCACTGCTGGCCAGCGTGGTGTTCGCCTTCGAGACCACCCGCCAGCCGCTGGGCCTGTTGCCGCTGCTGGCCGGCTGCACCGGCGCCTTCCTCGTGTCGCTGCTCCGCATGCGGAGCACCATCATGACCGAGCGGCTCGAACGCCGCGGGGCGCCGGTGCAGACCGAGTACGCCGCCGATTACCTCTCGCAGGTGCTGGTGCGCGACTGCGCCTCGACCGAGGTCAGCACCATCGAGGCGGATCGCACGGTGGAATCGGCCCGGCAGTGGCTCGCCTCGGGCGAGCCGGGCACCACCCACCAGGGTTATCCCGTGGTCCTGCGCGACGGCACGCTGCTGGGCATGGTGATGAAGCGGGAAGTCGAGGCAGCGGCCGTGGATGGGACGCGTACCGTGGGGTCACTGGTGAAGCGGCCGCCCGCCATCATCTATGACACCCAGACCGCGCGCAATGCCGCGGACCATATGGTCCGGGAAGGCGTCGGCCGGCTGCCGGTGGTGCGCCGCGCCGAACCTACCAAGGTGGTGGCGATCATCACGCGCAGCGATCTCCTGGAGGCGCATGAGCGCCGCCTCGACGCCGCCACCAAGGCGAGGCGGGGGATCAAGTTGTACAAGTCGAGGCCCAGAGTGTAGGCATGGGGCGTGGGGCGTGCGAGAACTCGCGACTCGTGACTTGCGACCCCAAGCCTCAAGCCCCACGCCTTCCGCCCTACAGATATGGATCCTCAGGCATCGGCACCGGCCGGACGACATGGCGTCGCTCGGCCGGTGTTTCCGTCTGGATGCGGCGGCCGAGCACACTGCGGAAGTAGGAGAGCGGATCGTCGGGCCGGGCACGGCGGGTGGCGCCGAGGGCGCGGCGGACATCGTCTTCGCGTCGGCCGTGGATGAGTTCCCGCACCGCATCGGCGCTGATGTCCTGGTCAAGGGTGCGAAGCTGGCGCACCACAGCGTCAGCGAAGGGCAGGTCGGGCGAGGGCGGAAAGCGCGTCACGCCTTCACGCCCCGTGAGCACCGCCGGCCGGGGAAAGCGCACGAACACCGGCTGCGTGAAGTGCGGATGTCGCAGCATCAGCTCGCCCTTGGGCAGCGCGGCAAGCTTGCTGCGGGTGGCCGCGCTCAGCGTGCCATAGCCGGGCGTGGCCAGCTCATCCGGATCCATCCGGCCAAAGAGGGCCGTGCCCGCGTTACCCACCACGCGCCGCATCACCTGGCTCCGGAACTGCTGGGCGGAGAAGAGCACCAGCCCCAGATAGCGGCCCCGCTCGGAGAGGTCGAGCAGCATCTTGCGCACGTAGCTGTCCGGCCCATCCGAGGGCGCGTACTTGTTCAGCTCATCCACGAAGACCACCACATGATCCACGCCGAGGTCGCGCCGCTCCAGGTGCTCGCGCAGGCGTGAGACCACCCGAGCGAATACCAGGTCCTGCGCCAGTGGATCGAGCCCTGCCACATCGAGCACGTGCAGCGAGCGGTCCTCGAACGCACCCCATGGCAGGTCATTGGAGGCACCGTCGTCGGTCACCAGCCCCTTGGCGCGGGTGCTGATGTTGCCGAGCCGGTTGCGAACCTTGCGGATGGTGGCAACGTGGTGGGTGCGCCAGACTTCCCCGCCCCGGCCTACGGCCTCGAGGAAATCAAAGATGGCGCGGAAGAACTGCTCCAGGTCGGCAAAGGTCTGCACCTCGAACGGCTCGCGGCGGAGCAGTTCGTCCTGGAAAGTGCGCCCCACCACGCGCTCGGCGAGGAAATCAATGAACGCGTCGGCCTTGGCGTCGATGTCATCGCGATTCATCACCACTTCGGCGTAGTCCAGGATTTCGCGGAGCCCCCAGACCAGCGGCGCGGTGCAGTCGCCCAGTGACGGATGAGTGCGCAGCGTATTGAGGTTGACCCCGTCCGCCTTGAAGGGCGCGTAGTAGTGCACGCCCTGGAACGGCTCCGGGCTGAGCCCGAGTCGCTCGTAGAGCCGGCGATCGTCCTCGCCCAGCGCGGCGGGCTGGTCGAGGAAGCAGAGGTCGGGACCCTTCACGTTGAAGCAGACGGCGGCGATCGAGCCCTTGTGCGATGGAAACGTCTGGAAAATGCTGCTGAGCAGGAACTGGGCGGCGCTGGTCTTGGTGGCGAGGCCCGAAACGCCGGAGATATTGAGGTGCGCCGCTTCCGGCCCGAGCAGGAAGTCGCAGTCGAGCAGCACGGGGGCCTCGAGCCCGCCGGCCACGTAGACGCCCACGGGGACGCCGGTCGCGCGGTCACCATCGCAATAGCCATCCATCCGGAGCGCCACCTTGACGTCGTCATCGGTGGCGAGCCATACGGACGCCAGCGGCACCGGCTGGAGCGGCTCAGGCGGTTCGTGCCGGAGTACACTGGCCAGGTAGAGCCGGATTTCCGCCCGCGCCGACGGCGGCAGTGGTGCCGCCGGATCGCCGTCGCTTGCCAGCACCTCATGCATGGCGCTGAGCAGGTCGGCATAGGCGGCGCCGTCGGTCACGACGGCATGCACGGTATGGCCGTCAGCTTCCACTCGCACGATGGCGCCAATGCCCACCGGCGCGCTTGCCGCAGCCCAGAAATAGAACTGATGCGGGGTGCTCGGCTTCTGCTCCGTGGCCACCACGCGGCCAATCGGCGCAGTGCGGTTCCCAGCGTTCATCGCATCCCTGCCTTGAGGTACTGCTCGACCGAGTGAATGCCATAGAGCAGCCGGTCCCAGCGCGCATCGGCGCTGACCGGCGTGCGCTCCGCCAGCACCCAGCGTGAAATTTCGTCCGCATGCGCGGTGGTCGCGACCGACGGCGCGACTTCGAGCCGCACGAATCCGTGCAGCAGGTCCCGACCTTCAAAGGGCCAGAGGCGGAGACCCCACGCCACGACCGGCGCCTGCTCGCCGGCGGGCTGGAACATGCTGCTGCGGTATCCGGACGGCAGCCGGAGATAAAGGTCCAGGTCCTCACCCTCGAACGGCAGCGTCGCGTGGCTCTTGGAGAGACCGACGGCACGGGGATCGGCGGCGAGCGCGGGGCTGGCGGCAAGGGAGCCGTCAACCAGGAGCCAGTCGCTGTGGGACGCACGGAACCGATCGTACACCGCCAGTTCCAGGTTGCCGCGGATCCGGTCCACCAGGCGGCGTGCAAGCTCCAGGTCGCGAAGCGGATGGGCGGGGCCGTCGTCCTCGATCAGGTGGCGCTCGATCCCGCCCAATGCACCGCCGGCGAGCGCCAGCGACGCCGCCCGGCCAGCCACGAATAGCAAGCGCTCCTCGGCGATGGTACGGAGCCGACGGTCCTCACGCCGGCGGATGGCCGCCGCGACTTCCGCGACCACGAGGGGCGAGGAACCGGCGTACGCCACGAGCTCGGAGCGCTGGACCCCATCGAGAAAGGCGAGCGAGCCGCTGCAGGGCGTGGCTGCCCCCACGGGCCGAAGCTGCAGCGCGGTCCCTTCGAGCAGCCGGGCAGGCCGGACCCGGGCATCCTCCAGCCGGCCGGCGGCCTCCGGCGGCGCCGTGGCGGCCACCAGGCCTTCAGCGGCGAGGGATTTCCGGAGCTGACTGCATTGTGCACGGAACATTTGTTAGACTACCACTCCCCCGGAACTGATACCTGCGCTGATCGAAGCATACGCAATCAGGAGAAGAGAATGCGCTTGTGGGCCGCGGCCCTTGCCATGCTGCTGCCGGCTGCCTCGGCGGCCGCCCAACCCCCCGATTCCATCCCGCACGGCCATTGGACTGCCAATGGCGAATTGTCGTTCACTGATATCGCCGGCAACAAGTCGCTCTCGCTGCTGACCACCGGCCTGGGCACGAAGCTGGAGAATGATAGCCATTATGAATTATCGCTGACCGGGTCTGCCCAGTATGGCCGGAGCGACGGCGAGGTGGCGGTCGCGAGCGTGAAGGGCGAATTCAACCTCCGCCTCCGGCCCACCCGGCGCATCTCGCCCTTCGTGCGCACCACGGCGGCGCATGATGCCATCCGGAACCTCAATGTCCGGATGTCCATGGCGGCGGGCGCCGAATTCAACATCATAACCGATGGACCGAGCACGGTGACGGTGGGCCTGGCCATGCTGCAGGACTACGAATCGCGGGCACTGCCGGAGGGAAGCACCGATCCGGCCAGCGTCTCATCCACCCGGTTCAACCTGCAATTCCGGGGTGCGACACCGCTGCGTCCGGGCGTGGAGGTTTCGCATACCTCCCAGCTGGAACCGGTGGCGGGCAACCTCGACGACTACCTCCTGAGCTCCAGGACGTCACTCAAGGTGGCGCTCACCGACGCGCTCGCCTTCCAGACCTCCTACACGTTCAATCGTGATGCCACCCCGCCGCCAGGTGTCACGTACCACAACGATCGCACGCTGACGACGGGACTGGTGGTGACCCTCAAGTAGGGTCGCAGGTCGCAAGTCGCAGGTCACAAGCCGCAGCCTGCGACCTGCGACCTGCGACCTGCATTGCCTCTCACCCTTCCTCGAAGTCCGGAAACGCCGGCACGCCGGTCAGCCAGAAGCCGGCGACGTAGCCGTCCTCATCGACTTCCACGTGCAGGTGGTCGGCGATCCGGACCAGCTCACCGGCCGTTCGTCGCCCACGCGCAGGTGGAACACGGTTTCGGTCGGGTCGGTGAGCACGCTCAGCGTGGTGTCC
>DASSTP010000111.1:0-2353 GCA_035707845.1 Gemmatimonadales bacterium
CGTCGTCCTTGAGGTCGAAGACGTACCTGGTGGTGGCGGCGGCCTGGGTGAGATAGCCGCCGGTGGTATGGACGATCCCCTTCGGTTTCCCGGTGGTGCCGGAGGTGTAGAGGATGAACAGCAGGTCCTCGGCGTCCATCGCTTCCGGCGCGGCGATGCCGCTCTCGTGCTCGAGCAGTCGGTGCCACCAGTGGTCGCGGCCCTCCTGCATCTCGGCCCATGCTTCATCGCCCTCGCCGCCCACCCGGCGACGCACGACGATGACGTTGCGGATGCTGGGGCAGCCGGCCAGCGCCTCGTCGGCGAAGCGCTTGAGCGGCACCACCTGGCCGCGGCGGTAGCCGCCGTCGGCCGTGATGAGGGCTACCGCCTGCGCGTCATTAATGCGGTCGCGGAGTGACTCGGCGCTGAAGCCCCCGAACACGACGGAGTGCACCGCACCGATGCGGGCACACGCCAGCATGGCTATGACCGCTTCCGGAATGAGCGGGAGATAAATGGCGACGCGATCGCCGCGGCTGACGCCGAGGCGGCGCAGTGCGTTGCTGCAGCGGCCAACCTCGCGGGCAAGGTCCCAGTAGGTGAGCACGCGCCGGTCGCCGGGCTCGCCTTCCCAGATAATGGCGGCCTTGTTGCGCCGAGGGCCATCGAGATGGCGATCGAGGCAGTTCGCGGCGGCATTGAGCTGGCCACCAACGAACCAGCGGGCGTGGGGCGGCTGCCAGTCGAGCACCTGCCGCCACGGCGAGATCCAGTCGAGCGCGCGGGCCTCGTCCGCCCAGAACGCCTCGGCGTCCTGGCCGCGGGTGTAGATGTCGGGCTGCGCGTGGGCGTGGGCGGCAAAGCCGGCTGGGGGTGGGAAGCGCCGGTCTTCGGAGAGAAGGGTATCGAGTTGGTGGCTCATGATCGTGGTCGGAGTGAGGATGAAGGGAAGGTAGTGCGAATCTCCAATTCCTGCCGCACGCTGCGGCGCGGGCACCTGCAATTTCCCGCATGGCCGGCCGGCAATCGCTTGGCCGGTAACATGTTACCGCGCTGGCACCGCTCTCGCCATTCCAGCCGGTGCGCCCGCACAGGCGGGTGCATACAATCTGATCTGCCCGATAAGAGCACACCCGGAGTAATCCGGGGCCGCAAAACTGGAGGTCCTGCCGGCGCATGCAGTCCGCCGCAGGATAGCTCGGTGCCGAACGCAGACCGGCCGCGCATGCAACACTCGCGCGACGCTTTCATCGGGCCTGGGAGGTAGCGTGAAGGCCATCCAGATGGAAGCGCGTGCACTTATGGCTCCGGTCAACCTGGGGCTCGACACCCGTGTCGAATTCCGCCGAGCCGCCGTCCAGGCGCTCGAGGCCATGCCGGAAGGCGACGGGCCCCTGGTGATCGAACTCGCCGGGACCCGGACGGTGGACTCCGCGGGGCTGGGCGTCCTCATGCTGATCCAGCGCCATGCCAGTGAGCGCCGGGTGCCCGTGGTCCTCCGTAATGCCAATGACGAACTGCGGTTCCTGCTGACGCTGACGAAGCTGGTGGATCTGTTTCAGTTGGAGCCCACAAGCTAGGTCAACCGTCGACAGTCTACGGTCGACTGTTGACCGTTGACCGTTGACCGTCAACCCTCAGGCTAGCCAATGCCGATTCTCTCCATTAGTGTTGCACGATGGCTGGCGCCGCTGCGGTCGGGCAGGCGCCATGTACATCGGACACAGGCCCGGTCACGGCTTGGAGATATGGCTGAACGGCCCGCGCGGCGGCATGTCCTGATCGTCGAGGACGAGCCCGCCCTTCGAGATCATTACAAGCGCTTCTTTTCCTCACGGTACGACCTGACGTTCGCCTCCTCCGGCGCCGAAGCCCTGGAACGCCTGGCGGAAGCAACACCGGATGTCGCCGTGCTGGACATGCGTCTACCCGACACCGATGGGGTCGCGCTGCTGAGGGAAATTCACGAAACCCAGCCCGAACTTCCTGTCATCATCGCCACCGCATTCCTCAGTATCGAACCCCAGTTGCAGCTCCTCGACGTGCCCTACACCGATTACATCGTGAAGCCTTTCCGCCTGGACGAGCTCGGCGCCCGCATTGATGCGGCCATCTGACGGCTCACTCCTCACCGCCATAGATCTCGAACGCGCATTCGGCGCCCGCCGCGCTTTGGCGGGCGTTTCGCTTGTGGTGGATGTCGGGGAAGCAGTTCTTCTCGCCGGCCCAAACGGCGCCGGCAAGACGACGTTGCTGCGCTGCCTGGCGGGGCTGGCTCGGCCCACGCGAGGCACCGTGCACGTGCTTGGTCGCGCGCTGCGCGTGGGAGACGCCGCCTCGCGGCGGCGCATCGGCATGGTGGCGCACCAGA
>DASSTP010000112.1:0-9960 GCA_035707845.1 Gemmatimonadales bacterium
CCGGGCCGGCACAAATCCGGGATGGGCACTGCACATCGTGCGCGCGGTGACCTTGCTGGTGGTACTTGGCGCCGGCGTGATGGCATGGCGTCAATGGAGCAGTGCCGGCGTGCAGGAGCCCGGCAATGCCGGTGACAGCGGCGCGCGCGTGCGGCTCCTCGGCTGGCTTGGCGTTTTCTCCTCAGCGCTCTTCGGCATCGTGGTCATGGCGCAATGGCTGCCGGTGTTCTTCCTGGACATGTGCACATGAGATCGCTGCATGGTGCGTTGCTGTCCGCAATCCTGATCACGTGCGCAGGGGCCACTGGCTGCGAGCAACGCGCCGACGGCACGGTGCAGCATTGGGAGTGGCTGGGCGATGCGTCGCGCGGTCCGGCGCTGCTCGCGTCGTACGGCTGCCACTCATGCCACGTCATCCCGGGTGTGGCCGGGCCTCAGGCGCGGGTCGGCCCGCGACTGGCCGGCCTCGCCGACCAGATGTTCATTGGCGGCGTCCTGCCCAATGAGCCGTCCAATCTCGTGCGCTGGATCCGGTTTCCGCAGGAAGTGGACAGCCGCACCCTCATGCCCGACCTGGACGTGAGCGAGCGCGACGCGCGCGACATCGCGGCGTATTTGTATGGGATTCGGTGAGGGGTCATGGGTCATGGGTCATGGGTCATGGGTCATGGGTCATGGGTCATGCAGACGATAATCATAATGCACGACTCACGACTCACGACTCACGACTCACGACTCATGACCCACGACTCATGACCCACGACCCGCATGAAGCGCATCCTTGAAATCGCCCTCGGGATCATCACCGGCATCGGTGGCTTTCTCGAGGCCGGCTCGCTCGCCACCGCAGTGCAGGCAGGGGCCGATTTCCGGTTCGAGCTCATTTGGGCTATCGTGCTCGGCGCAGCGTGCCTGGCGTTCCTGGTGGAGATGTCCGGGCGGCTGGCCGCCATCAGCAAGCACACCGTGGCCGACGCGGTGCGAGAACGGTTCGGGTTCCGGTTCTACCTGATCGCCATCATCATCATGCAGCTGGTCATGCTGCTGGTCCTCGCCGCCGAACTGGGCGGCGTGGCGATCGCGCTGCAGCTGGTCAGTGGCGTGAGCTACCGCTGGTGGACCATTCCCGTTGCGCTGGTAGCGTGGGTGCTGCTCTGGCGCGGGACGTTCGGGCTGATCGAAAAGGGTGTGTCCGTGCTGGGGCTCGTGACGCTCGCGTTCGTGGTGGGTGCCCTGCAGCTGCATCCACCCCTGGACGACGTGGCACGCGGCGCCCTTCCCCACCTGCCATCAGGCGATGCCGCCCACTACTGGTTCCTCGCCGTCAGCATCCTCGGCGCATCCATCAGTCCCTATCTCTTTGCGTTCTACGCCGCCGGCGCGGTCGAGGACCGGTGGGACGTGAGCCACCTCAATATCAATCGGGTCACCGCCGGGTTCGGGATGGGCTTCGGCGGCATCGTGGCGATCGGCGCGCTGGTGACGGCCGGTATCGTCTTTCACCCTGCCGGTATCGAGGTGAAGAGCTACGAACAGCTGCCCGTCCTGCTCACCACCGCACTGGGCGACTGGGGATTTCCGCTGTTTGTGGCCTCACTTGGCATCGCCTGTTTCGGCGCGGCACAGGAGATTGCCCTCACCTCGGGTTACATGCTGGCGCAGGGGCTGGGCTGGCAATGGAGCGAGAACCTCCAACCCGCCGAGGATGCGCGGTTCAGTCTCAGCTACACGGTGATGATCGCGCTGGCCACCATTCCGGCGCTCGCCGGAGTGGACATCCTCAAGCTCACCAACATTTCGATGGTCTTCAGCGCCGCCTCGCTGCCGATCGTGGTGGGCCCGATGCTCATCATCATGAACGACAAGCGCTACCTGCGTGAGTACGGCAACGGCTGGTTCAGCAACACGATGGTGGCGCTGATCATCGCGCTCGCTTTTGTGCTCGCGATCGTGTCGGTGCCGCTGCTGCTGAAAGGAGGCTGAGGTGCTGCTCGTACGAGACGTGCTGGACAAGCAACTGCTGGACCGGCAGGGGCACAAGATGGGCAAGGTGGATGGCGTGGTGCTCGAATACGGCACGGACGGGCCGCCGCGCGTCCTCTACCTGGAGGTGGGCGCCGTGACACTGGCCCATCGGCTCGGTGCGCGCGTTGGGCGCTGGGCCTCGCACCTGGCGCAACGGCTCGCCCGGGTGCACCACGAGTCGTATCGCATCCCGTGGACCAGGGTTCGCAAGGTAAACCTGGAGGTCACGGTGGATGAGGCGGTGGAGGAAACCCGCGTCAACGTCCTGGAAGACTGGCTGCGGCAGAACGTGGTGGAACGGATTCCCGGGAGCGGGCCATGAGCGCGCACGAGGTGCATCTCGAGCGGCTGATCGGACGAAAGGTGCACGATGTGAACGGGAAGCCAGTGGGCCGGATCGAGGACGTCCTGGCCGAGCGAGCGGATCTCGAATGCGTGGTGCAGGAATTCCACCTCGGCCCCTACGCCATGCTGGAGCGGCTCTCGGTCCGGATTAGCCGGCTCCTGCTCGGCCGCAAGCACGAGCCGATCCGGGTGAGGTGGGATTGCCTGGATCTCAGTGATCGCGAGCATCCTGTAATGAGGCGTGGGGCTTGAGGCGTGGGGCATGAGGCGTAGGGCATGAGGCGTGGGGCATGAGGCATGGGGCTTGAGGGGTCGCGGGTAGCGAGTCACGGGTCACGCATCCTCTCAAGCCCCAAGCCCCACGCCTCACGCCCTACTTCCCAACACAAAACCCCGCAAACACCCGGTCCAGCACCTGCTCGATATCCACCGCGCCGATCAGTTCATCCAGCGCGAGGATGGCCCTGCGCACATGATGTGACGCCAGTGTCGCGTCGCCATCGCGATTGAGATGGGGCCGAGCCGCTGAGAGCTCGGCCTGGGCGGCCGAGAGCGCGGTCCGGTGTCGCTCGCGCGTGAGCCCCGGTTCCAGGTCGGCCAGATTCATCCGGGCGCCAAAGAGCCGCTCTGCGGCGTCACGCCGAAGCTGATCGAGCCCCTCTCCGGTCACCGCGGACACACCGCCGTCCACCTGCACCAGATCCGACTTGGTCCGGACAAGCAGCGCCGGCCGTCTGGCCAGGAGATCGTGTTCCTCCTCGCTCACCTCGACACCGGACTCGACGCACAGGAGCACGAGATCGGCGGCATCGAGCCATCGGCGGCTCACTGCCACGCCCATCGCCTCGATCCGGTCATCAGTGCTGCGCAGGCCCGCCGTGTCTACCAGCCGCACCGGCCAGTCGTGAAAGCTCAGGTGCGCCTCGATCGCATCGCGGGTGGTGCCGGCGATCTCCGTCACCAGGGCCCGGTCATTGCCGAGGAGTGCGTTGAAGAGCGACGACTTGCCGGCATTGGGCCGGCCGGCAATCACCACCAGCGCGCCCTCCCGAAGCCGCTCGCCGGCGGGCGCCGAGGCAAGCAGCTGCTCGACCTGATGCGCGGCTCGGGTCAGTGCATCGCGGATCCGCTCCGGCGAGACGGGACCGTCATCCTCACCGGGAAAATCGATGTCATAGGCCAGGAGGGTTTCGAGCTCCAGCAGCTGCTCGCGCAGCTGCTGGATGCGGCGGGAGAGGTTGCCTTCCAGCTGGGCCAGCGCGGCTCGGCCCTGGGCCGGCGCGGTGGCATCAATGAGATCGCCCACCGCCTCGGCCTGCAGCAGGTCCATCCGGCCGTTGAGCACGGCGCGGCGGGTGAACTCTCCGGGCGCGGCGGGACGGGCACCGGCCGCATACAACGCGGCCAGCAGCTGGACAGGAGCGGTCAGGCCGCCGTGGCAGGTGAACTCCACGGTGTCATCGCCGCTGAAGCTGTGCGGTGCGGGAAAGACCAGGTAGATGCCGCGATCGATCGGATGGCCGGCGGCGTCAACGAAGGTGGCGAGCCGGGCCAGGCGCGGTTCGGGCCGGAAACCCTTCACCACCCGTGCTGCGATCTCGAAGGCGCCCCGTCCCGCCAGCCGCACCACCGCCAGGGCCGATCGGCCGGGTGGCGTGGCGAGGGCGGCGATTGGGGAGGAGAGCATGTGCGAATGGTAATGGGCGTGGGACGTGGGGCGTGGGGCATGGGGACCTCACGCCCCATGCCTCAAGCCCCACGCCTCTTCTTGCCCGTCTTCCCGTCTTCCGTCTTCACGTTCACGATGGCCCGTGCGGTGCGGCGCTTGCGCTCCTGGCCCAGCATCCACTGCTGCGGGATGCTGGCGAGGTTGCTCACCAGGTAGTAGAGATTCAGCCCCGCCGCGAAGCGGAGGAAGAAGAACGTCATCATGATGGGCATGACGTAGAGCATCATCTTCATCTGCGGGTTGGGCGGCATGCCCATCTGCCCCACCTTGCTCACCGCCCACATCGAGAGCCCCATCAGCACCGGAATCACGTAGATGGGATCGTGCTGGGCCAGGTCGGGGAGCCAGAGGAATGCCTGGCCCCGCAGCTCGATGGCGTTCTCGAACACGAAGAAGAGCGCAAAGAGGATCGGCATCGGCAGCATCATGGGCCAGCAGCCGCTCATCGGATTGACGCCGTACTCCTTGTAGAGCCGGAACATCTCCTGCTGCAGCATCTGCGGGTTGTCCTTGTACCGCTCCTGCGCCGCCTTGAGCTCCGGCTGCAGCTCCTGCATCCGCATGTTGGCGCGCATCGCCTTCTGGTTGAGCGGCCACAGCAGCAGCCGCACCAGGATGCCGAAGAGGATCAGCACCACGCCGTAGGTGAGGTTGAGCTGGCTGTGCATCTGCACCAGGAGCCAGCGCACCGGCACCGCAAAGAAGCGGATGA
Source organism: Gemmatimonadales bacterium (assembly GCA_035707845.1). Classification (GTDB taxonomy): domain Bacteria; phylum Gemmatimonadota; class Gemmatimonadetes; order Gemmatimonadales; family GWC2-71-9; genus CAMLHP01. The sequence continues at coordinate 4,812 of DASSTP010000112.1, forward strand.
CCGTCCGGACACCGGGCCAGCCGTACGGGTTCACGTCGTCGAAATCGTGGCCGATGGCGCGGAGCTGGTCGTACTCCATCGGCCCCACGTAACCGCTGAAACGAATGGTCCCGGCCGCGGGGACCGGCATGGTGGCGCCCACTCGCACGGCATTGGGATGGCTGGGTCCGGTGGCCGGCGCAGCCGCGGTCACCCCGCTCAGCCGGCCGGTGGTGGAGTTGCTGTCGAAGGCAAAGAGACTGGCCACGAAATACTTGGACTTCACCGCGGCCCACTCGAACGGGCCCGGCAGCACCCTGGATTCGCCCGGATCGAGGGAGCGGAAGTCGGTCCGGTCGGCGCCACTGTTCTTCACCACCACGGCGTACTTGGCAAAGTTCTGGGTCGAATCCTTCTCGGTATTCTGGAGCCCGGTGCCCAGCCCGATCATGGCGAGGCCGCCATTGGCCCCCACGCCGCCAACCTGGGCCTCGACGTCGAACCCGTATCCTGCGCGGAAGGTGTAGGTGATCCGCGCGCTGACGTTGCCGTTGCTGCCGGTAAAGGTGAGCGCCGCGGGCGCATCGCCCACGGTCACCTGCCGCGCCGACGGGGCAAAGTTCCAGTTGGCGAGCGAAATCGTGTCGCCGGCGGCGGCGATGGCGAGCGCGTAGAGCTGTTCACCCGGCCGGATCAGTTCAGCACGCCCGGAATCACCCGGCGCCATGCTGCCATAGTTGGCCAGCTCCGCCCCCACCATCGCCGCACCACGAGTCGAGAAGCGGTAGGTGTAGAGCGGGGAGGAGACGATGACGGTATCGGCGGGAGCCTGGCTCGGCGGCTCGGCGGCTTGCAAGCTCGGTGGCTGGACGGCTGGACGGCTGGACGGCTCGCCACCAGTCGCTTGACGCTCGACGCCAGACGCTCGACTCGAGTCTCGTGACTCGCGACCCGCGTCCGCAGGAGGGCGCTTGAAGAAAAACGTAGGCAGGAGCGCGACGAGCATCATCAACGCCACCGCCCAGATGACTCGACGGTCCATGTCTTGTCAGGTCACGGGTTCAGGGAACAGGATCGGTGCCACCCTCATGAAAGGGGTGGCACTTGGCGAGGCGCCGCGCGGCCAGCCAGGAGCCCTTGAAGACGCCGTAGCGGCGCACCGCTTCCAGCGCATACTGGGAGCAGGTGGGCGTGAAGCGGCAGGCGGCGGGAAAGGCCGGCGAGATGACCAGCTGGTAACCGCGGATGAGCCCGGCGAGGGCGACGCGCGGCACCTGGCGCAGCGGCGGCATCGGTCACCGTCCGGTGATCACCGCGTCGCGCCAGCCGAGCAGCTGGCGGCGGAGATCGGCAAAGCCCAGCCCGTAGGCCTCCCGCCGGATGCGGATGATGAGATCCCAGGCAGGCTGCACCGGCTGCACCTCCCGGCGCCAGACTTCCTTGAGGCGCCGCCGCAAACGATTACGGGCCACCGCGTTCGCCCCGAACTTCGGAACGATGAGACCCAGACGCGGGTGGCCCGTTTGATTGTCAGCCCAGATCATCTCGAGGTGCTCGAACCGCCGGCGCCGTCCCTTGGCCAGGCACCAGCGAATGTCGGCGGCCCGCCCAAGCCGAGCGGCCCGGGCGAGACGCTCAGACGCCGTCAGGCGCTCCCGTGCTTGGACGGCAGCGACACGGTGAGGCGCTTGCGCCCCTTCTTCCGCCGGCGCGACAATACCGCCCGGCCCCAGCGCGTGGCCATGCGGGCGCGGAATCCATGCTTGGCGATCCGGCGCTTGTTGCGCGGACGATACGACGGCTTCATCGAACGACTCCTCCAGTGAGCCGGGGAAGTTAGCGTGGGGGATGGGGTTGGGTCAAGTTGGGGCGTGGGGCGTGGGGCGTGGGGCGTGGGGCGTGGGACGTGGGACGTGGGACGTGGGACGCGGGACGCGGGTCGCGGGTCGCGGGTCGCGCCGCGAAGCTCGCCCTGGTCTGTCATTGCGAGGAGCACGCGGAGCGTGCGACGAAGCAACCTTGCAGCCCGACATCGGAGCCCCAGCGGAGTTCCGCACGTGAGATCGCGGTCGGGCTGCAAGGTTGCTTCGCGCGTCTGCGGCGCGCTCGCAATGACACGTCTGCTGTGTTCTGAACCTCAAGCCCCACGCCTCATGCCCCACGCCCGCTCGCCATTTGACTTTTCCACAACCGGCCCGTAACATCCCTCGCCCTTGGTTCACCCTCACCTGTTTCGAGCCTAAATGCAGTTGTCCGCACGAGACGCGTGGAAGCAGATTCTGGAAGCCGCTGCGCGTGAGCTCCCCGAACACACCATACACAGCTGGCTCGAGCCCACCGAGGCAATTTCGCTCGATGAGGAGCGTCTCGTTGTCGGGGCACCGGACCAGTTTGCGGTTGAGTGGAACGAGACGAAGCATCTTCCCATCCTGACCCGCCTGGCCCGGAACGTGGTGAACCGCGACGTCGCCATCACCTTCCAGGTCCTGGCCGACCGGCAGAGCCGGCCCCAGATGGACTTCTTCGTGGCACCGGCGCCCAGCAGTGCGGCGCCGGCCGCGAGCAGCTCCACCACCCAGCCGCTCAACGAACGGTACACGTTCGAGCACTTTGTCATCGGCAAGTCCAACGAGCTGGCGGCGGCGGCCGCCCACGCCGTGGCCGAGGCGCCCGGCAAGACATATAACCCGCTGTTCATCTACGGCGCGACCGGACTGGGCAAGACCCACCTGATGCAGGCCATCGCGCACAAGGTACTGAAGAAGAACCCGTCCACCCGGGTCCTCTACGTGGGCGCGGAACAGTTCATCAACGAAGTGATCGAGAGCATCCACAGCCGGACCATGCCGGAGTTCCGCCGGCGCTACCGGGCCGATGCCGACCTCTTCCTGGTGGACGACGTGCATTTCCTCGAAGGCAAGGAAATGACGCAGGAGGAGTTCTTCCACACCTTCAACGCGCTGTACGAGGCCAACAAGCAGATCGTCCTGACGTCGGACCGGCCGCCCAAGGAAATCCCCAACCTCGAGGCCCGGCTGGTGAGCCGCTTCGAGTGGGGCATGGTGGCCGACATCGGCCAGCCCGACCTGGAGCACCGGATCGCGATCCTGCAGAAGAAGCAGCAGCAGGACCACCTGGAGCTCACCATCCCGGACGACGTCCTCCGCTTCATCGCGGAACACGTCCGCTCGAGCGTCCGCGAGCTGGAGGGCTGCATCATCAAGATGCTGCTGTACGCCTCGCTCAAGCACCGGGAAATTTCCATCGAGCTGGCCCGCGAGGCCCTGGCCGACAAGATCCGCACCGGCGACGAGGACCAGGAAAGCCAGCCCCGCCCCACCATCAACCGGGTCCAGGAAGTCGTCGCCCGGCGCTGGGGCGTGACCCCGGAAGGGCTCCGCAGCAAGGCGCGCATCAAGACGCTCACGGTGCCGAGGCAGATCGCCATGTACCTCGCGCGCGAGCTCTTGCAGATGCAGCTGGTCGAAATCGGCCACGCGTTTGGCGGCCGGGATCACTCCACCGTGATCCACAGCGTGGACAAGGTGCAGCGGCAGATGCAGCGCGACCGCTCCTTCCGTGAGCGGGTGGAGCACGCGCGACAGGAACTGGTGACGGCGGACTGAATTCTTCCCCAAGACTGTCCACGCGTGGATAAGCGGTGGTGTGGGGAATCTGGATGACGGTGTGAAAGTGGGGCGATCTTCGCCTATCTTCCACCGCCCACACAGAAGTTCAACAGCAGGTGCATGGCGGATGCGCTGGCAGCGCCGCAGCTTGGCGCGCTGGTCCACATATCCAGACCCTCTACTGCTGCTGCTAGTTTTCTAAAATGGTCTGGTAGTATCTATCATAGCACACCGAGGACACGCATGAAGTTGACAATCACGCGGGAGCAGCTGCAGGAAGGACTCGTCGCTGTCGCGGCGGCGGTGCCGTCCAAGACGACGCTTCCGGTGCTGGCCAACATCCTGCTCGAGGCCACCAAGGACGGTATCCGCCTGAGCGGCACCGACCTCGACATCTCGGTCAGCACCATGGCGAGCGCATCAGTGGACCAGGAAGGGGCCATCACCCTGCCCGCCCGCAAGCTGGTCGAGATCGTGCGCGAGCTGCCAAGCGCGTCCATCCGCCTCACTGCCTCGGGCGAGCAGCGTGTCACCATCGAATGCGGCCGCTCGCGGTTTCGCCTGCTCGGACTGCCGCGCGAGGAATTTCCCGCCTTTCCGGCAGTCAAGTTCGACAAGGCCTGGCACGCCACCTCCGGTGATCTCCAGAAGCTGATCACCCACGTCGCCTTTGCCGCCAGCACCGAAGAGAGCCGCCCCATCCTCAACGGCGTGCTCTGGGAGCTCCGGCCCGAGCGGATGCGCATGGTGGCTACCAACGGCCACCGGCTGGCCAAGATGGACGTGCCCGCCACGGCTGGTTCCGGTGCCGAGGCCGACCTGATCGTCCCGCCCAAGGCGCTGGAGCAGATCCGCCGGCTCTTTGGCTCGGATGAAGAAGTGGAAATTGCCCGCAGCGAGAACCACCTCGCCTTCCGCAGCAAGACGACCCAGATCTTCACCCGGCTCATCGAGGGTCCATACCCGAATTACGAGCAGGTGATTCCGCGGGAGAACGACAAGGTCGCCACCGTGGACAAGGCGGCGCTCACCTCGGCGCTCCGGCGCATGCACATCGTCGCCAGCGACCAGACCCACCGGATCCGGATGGGCTTTGCCAACGGCTCCTGCAAGTTGTCGGTGCAGACGCCTGACCTGGGCGAGGCGCAGGAAGAAGTGACGGTGAGTTACGAGGGAGACCCGCTGGAAATCGGCTTCAACGCGGCGTACCTGCTGGAAATCCTCAAGTTCATGCCGACCGACGAAGTGCGGCTCACCTTCAAGGCGCCCGAGCGCGCCGCCACCTGCGAGCCGGTGGGCTGGGACGACCCGGCGAGCTTCCTGGCGCTGGTGATGCCGTTGCGGCTGGTGGACTGACGGGCATACATAGGGCGTGAGGCATGGGGCGTGGGGCATGAGACCCCACGCCTCACGCCCCATGCCCCACGCCTTCTCACCCCATATCCCCCCTCGCCTCCTCCGGCACTGCCACGGGACTCACGTAATCCCGGTCCGGCACCATATCCACCGAATCTTCCAGCCGGCGAATGGCATGCGCGGTG
>DASSTP010000113.1:0-3779 GCA_035707845.1 Gemmatimonadales bacterium
ACCGCCTCGTGCGGCTGCAGCACCGCGGAAAGCGCGGTGACGTTGGCACCGGTGCCGCCGAAGACCAGGAAGGGTCGGGCGGTCTCGCCCAGCTCCTGCCGAAGCATGGCTTCGACGCGCGCGGTGTGCTCGTCGGCGCCGTAGGCGGTGACGTGGCCTTCGTTGACGCGGGCCATGGCGGCCAGCACTTCCGGATGCGCCCCGGCGGCGTTGTCGCTGGCAAAGCTGCGGCGCGTCATGCCGATGTGTCTCCCTCGTTCTCTTCCGGCGGTTCCCAGAGCGCAATCACGTTGCCATCGGGATCGGCGATCATGGCCATGATGCCCCAGGACTGCTTGGTGGGCTCGTTGAGGAAGCGGACGCCCTTATCGTGGAGGATGCCGCAGTAATGCAGCAGCCCCGGCACATGGAGCGTGATGCCCGTCTCGCGTCCGACCAGCTTCTTTGCTTCGGGATGGTTGGCGGGATGCACGCCGATATGGGGCGGCCCCTCGAGGAACTCGCCACCGAAGGAACCGGCCTTGGTGAGCGGGAGCCCCAGGTCATCGCGATAGAATGCGATGGCGGCGCGGATGTCGGTGACGAAGATGGCGATGGAGTGGAGGGTGGGTTGCATGGCAGGAAAATAGATGGACAGATGGACAGTTGGACAGGTGGACAGTTGGACAGTCGTCGTCACTCCTCAATGTCACTCTGAGGCTGCGAAGCAGCCGAAGAGGCCGTAGCTTCGGCTGAGGCTCGGCCCCTTCGCTGCGCTCAGGGTGACAGCGCGTCCGAGTCCCGCGTCCGCCACTGTCCATCTGTCCATCTGTCCAACTGTCCAACTACCTCCACCCTCCCCCCAGCGCCCGGTACAACTCCACCGTGGACACCAGGTACTGCCGCTGGATCTGGACCAGCGCCAGCTGCGATGCAAAGAAGCCGCGCTGGGCTTCCAGCACCTCGAGATAGCTGGAGATGCCGCTCTTGTAGCGCTCTTGCGCCAAGCCGAACGCGCGCTCGAGCGCCTGGGTCTGGGTGGCCTGGGCCACCAGCTGGTCCCGATTGAGCTGGACGCCGGCAAGGGCGTTGCTCACCTCGCGCAGGGCGTTGAGCGTGGTCTGCTCAAAGTCGGCGCGGGCGGCGTCCGCCGCCGCGCGTGCGGCCCGCTGCTCTCCCGCGAGCCGGCCGCCGCTGAAGAGCGGCAGCGAGACACCCACCTGCGCGGTGTAGATCTCGCCCGGCTTGGTGAAGAGCCCGTCAAAGTTGGGACGCTGGGTGCCATACGTGCCGCTCACGAAGATGGACGGCAGCCGGTCGCCGATGGCCACGCCAACCCGCGCGGTGGCGGCCTGGAACCGACGTTGCGCCGCCATGACATCGGGCCGCCGCGCGATGAGCGACCCCGGCACCGAATCGGGCACCGAGACCGCGGCCACCGCTTCCTGCAGTGACCCGCCCCGAGGCAGGTGTCCAGGTTCACGGCCGAGGAGCAATGCCAGCGCGTTCTCCTGCTCCACCCGCTGGCGGGCGAAGTCGGCCACCCGCGCGGCGGGGTCGGCCAGGTCGGCTTCGAACTGCCGGACGTCGAGCTCGGAGATCACGCCCTGCGCATAGCGGCGGCGCGCCAGGTCGAGCGTCGCCTTGCGGGAGGCGAGGGTCCGTTCGGCGATCTCCAGATCGGCGTCGAGCTCGCGCAGCTTGAGGTACGCCGTGGCGACGTCGCTTACCAGGGTGATGGCAGTGGCGCGGGCATCTTCCGCCGTCGCCTGATAATCAAACCGCCCCGCCTGTGACTGCCGGCGCAGCTTGCCCCAGAAATCCAGCTCCCACGACAGATCACCGGTGATGCGCACCGCGTCGAACTTGAATACCTGCGGCCCGAAGGCCGACTGATTGGTGCTGTACGAGCCGTTTGCGGTGAGCTGGGGAAAGAGACTGGAGCTCGCCACGCCGCTCAGCGCGCGATACTGCCGCACCCGCGCCTGGGCCACCTGCAGGTTCCGGTTGTTGGCCACCGCGCTGTCCACCAGCGCCACCAGCTGGCTGTCGCGCAGCACCGCAAGCCAGGCGAGGTCGCGCTGGGAATCGACGCTCAGGGCCTGCTCCTCCGGCAACGCGCGCTCGGTGGTGTCCGCCTGGCGCGCCGCCTCCGGTCGCTTGATCACCTCGCCGCTGGGCTCGGCGCCCGACTCGCGCGCCCTGGTGAGCGAATCGAGCAGCGCCCGTGTCCCCGCCGACATGACGCTGTCGCGCTCAGCGGTGACGGGATACGCCGGCGGCGTGACATTGGTGGACGGCCCGATGGCACAGCCGGCCAGCAGGAGCACGGAGGAGATGATGATAGAGGTGCGCATGCTCACTCCTCCCCGTTCGTGACGTGCGTCCGGCGCCGTCCACGTTCCGACAGCCGCCGGATCCCCACGAAGAACAGCGGGATGAAGAACACGCCGATCATCGTGGCGGCGAGCATGCCGAACACCACGCTCACGCCGAGCGAGTGCCGGCTCAGCGCGCCGGCGCCGCTGGCGGTGAGCAGTGGCGACACGCCCAGGATGAAGGCGAACGAGGTCATGAGGATGGGGCGGAACCGTTCGCGGGCTGCCTCGACGGCGGCCTCGACAATGGTGCGTCCCTGGCGCCGCAGCTCCGAGGCGAATTCCACGATCAGGATCGCGTTCTTGGCGGCGAGGCCGATGACGGCGATGAGCCCGACCTGGAAGTAGATGTCGTTCGACATGCCGGCAAGCCAGACGGCGAGCAGCGCGCCGAAGACGCCGAACGGCAGGCCGAACATGACGGCGAACGGAATGGACCAGCTTTCGTACTGAGCCGCGAGCACCAGGAACATCATGACGAGGCCGAGGGCGATCACCACGCCGGCGGCTCCCTGGGAGACCTTCTCCTGGTACGACTGGCCGCTGTAGGCGTAGCCCACGCCCTGGCTGGCGTACTTGGTGCTGATGAGCTGCTCCACCGCGTTCAGTGCCTCACCGGAACTATGGCCCGGGGCCACCGAGGCCGAAATCATCGCCGACGGAAAGCCGTTGAACCGGGTGAGGACGTTGGGCGCCCCGCGGATGGACGTCCGCACCAGGGCGGAGAGCGGGACCATGTCGCCGCTGTTGCTGCGGACGTAGTAGCGGCCGATGTCATCCGGCCTCAGCCGGAACTGCGGCTGGGCCTGCGCCTGCACCCGGTAGGTGCGGCCATAAAGATTGAAATCGTTGATGTAGAGGGTCGAGAGCATCGCCTGCAGGGTGGAAAAAATCTCCGCGGTCTCGACGCCGCGGCTGCGGGCTGCGTCCTCGTCCACCGTGACGTATACCTCCGGCACGTCAGTGCGGATGCCACCGCTGACGGTAGAGAGCGCGGGAATCTTCGAGGCATCCTGCACGAACGCCCCCACTGACTGGGCGAAGTCGCGCAGGTCGGCGCCGGTCCGGTCCTGCAGGTTGATCTCGAGACCGGCGGTAAAGCCGAGCCCCGAGATCTCCGGGAGGTTGAAGCCGAACGCCATGGCGTCCTTGAGCCCGAACATGCGGCCGTTCACCCGCTGCAGGATGGCCTCAACCCCATCCTTCTTGTCCGGCCGCTCGCCCCACGGCTTGAGCGAGGCGAAGATCGTGGCGCCGTTGGTCTGGTTGGAGCCGGCCAGGATGTCGAGCCCCACGATGGAGACGACGCTGCGGGTGGCGGGCTCCGACATCAGGATCTGCTCCACCTGCTTCACCACCTCGGTGGTCCGCTGGAGCGAGGCCGCGTCGGGGAGGTGGACGCTCACCAGGAAGACGCCCTTG
>DASSTP010000114.1:0-13939 GCA_035707845.1 Gemmatimonadales bacterium
GGTCCTTGAAGGTGCCGGGCTCCGATTCGTCGGCGTTGCAGACCAGGAAGTGGGGCTTGCCGTCGTCCTTGGGCATGAAGCTCCACTTCATGCCGGTGGGGAAACCGGCGCCGCCGCGCCCGCGGAGGCCCGATGCCTTCACTTCCTCGATGATGGCGTTCCGCTCCATGCCGAGCGCCTTGCGGAGCGCCTCGTAGCCGCCGCGCTTGACCCAGCCGTCGAAGCTGCGCGCCTCCGGGTCGCCGAAGTACTGCGAGAGCACCACGGTTTCCCCGGGATGGCTCGGATGCGGATATCCCATTACTGGTACCTCTCGAGCAGGGCGGGCACGGTCTCGGGCGACACGCTCTCGATGAACTCGTCATTCACCATGACCGGTGTGGCGAACCCGCAGGCGCCCAGGCATTCCACTTCGATGACAGTAAAGCGGCCATCAGGGCTGGTGGCGCCGAGCTCCCCGCAGCCGGTGTGCAGCAGCAGCGCCTTGAGCGTTTCCTCAGCCCCGCAGAGGCCGCAGGGCGACGTGGTGCACACCTGGATGAAGTACTTCCCCACCGGGTGGGTGTGGTACATGGTGTAGAACGTGACCACGCCCTTCACCAGCGCCGGCGTGAGGCCCAGCACCTGGGCCACTTCGCCGATGGCCTTCTCGCTGATCCAGCCGCGCTTCTCCTGCACCATCCAGAGCGCCGGCAGGAGCAGGGCCTGCCTGGTGGGATACTCCGCGAACCTGCGCTCGAGCGCGGCGAGCGTCTCGCCAGTAAAGACCGGCTCGTAGGCGTCCTCGCCGTGGACGGTGACGCTCATCGGTCCACCTCGCCCATGACGATGTCCACGCTCGCGTTGATGGCGATGACGTCGGCCAGCAGGGCGCCTTCGCACATCTTGGGCAGGGCCGAGAGGTTGATGAAGGCGGGCGGCCGGATCCGCCAGCGCACCGGCTTGGCCGTGCCGTCGGAGACCATGTAGTAGCCCAGCTCTCCCTTGGGGTTCTCGATACCCACGTAGGCCTCGCCGGCGGGCGGCTTGACGCCTTCCATGACCTGCTTGAAGTGATAGATCATCGCTTCCATGTCACCCATCGTGCGGGACTTGGGCGGCAGAATGACCCGGGGGTCGTCCACGTTGATCGGTCCCGGCTGGAGCCGGTCGAGCGCCTGCTCCAGGATGCGGACCGACTGCGCCATCTCCTCCATCCGCACGCGGTAGCGATCATAGACGTCGCCGTGCTCGCCGACCGGCACCTCAAAGTCGTACGTCTCGTAACCGAGGTAGGGGCGGTCCTTCCGGACGTCGTAGTCCACGCCGCTGGCTCGCAGCATGGGGCCGCTCAACGAATAGTTGATGGCTTCGTCGTACGTCATGACACCCACGCCCTGTGTGCGCCCGCACCAGATGGCGTTGCGGGTGAACATGGTGTCCACCTCGCGCAGCGTCTTGGGGAAGGTGCGGCAGAACTCGCGGAGCCCGTCCTCCCAGCCGGCGGGAATGTCGGCCATCATGCCGCCGACCCGGGTGACGCTGGGGGTGAGCCGGGCACCGGTCCACGCTTCCTGGAGGTTGTACACCCGCTCCCGTTCCTGGAACGACCAGAGGAACGGCGTGTATGCGCCCAGGTCGATGCCGGTCGTGCCCAGCCAGACGAGATGCGAGATGATCCGGCTCATCTCGCACGCGATCACCCGGAGCACCTGGCACCGCTCGGTAACCTCGATGCCCATCAGTTTCTCGGCGGCCATGGCCAGGCACACGTTGTTGGCCATCGGCGCCAGGTAGTCGGTCCGGTCGGTAAGTGGGATGATCTGGTTGTAGGTGCGGTACTCTCCCTGCTTCTCGAACCCGGAGTGCAGGTAGCCGACGTGGGGAATGCAGCGCTTGACCGTTTCACCCTCGAGCTCGAGCACCAGCCGGAGCACGCCATGAGTGGCGGGGTGCTGCGGCCCGATGTTCACCAGCAGGTGTTCCGCGCCAAACTCCTCGTCAAACCCGCCCCCTTCGCCCGCCAAGCCCAGCGCCACGCGCTGCACCCGGCCCTCGGCATCGAGCCCCGGCGTCGCCAGCGACATCTCCACCGTACGTGTGCTGCTCACCTCAGGAACCCCCGCTCGCCCCGGGCGAGCCGCTCCTGCATGTCCTTGGGCAGTTCGCCGAATGCTTCAGCAATGGAAAGCTCCTCGAGCGAGTAATGCGCCTCGGGATTGGCCGCGAGTGCCTGCCGGGTCTGCTCGGCCCGGCTGAAATGCCCCCGCAGCGGGAATGATTTCCGCAGGGGGTAGCCCTCGGCGTACGTCTCCCACATCAGGATGCGACGCAGGTCGGGATGCCCGGTGAAGCGCACGCCGAACATGTCGAACACCTCGCGCTCGAGCCAGTTGGCGCCTTTCCACAGGTCCCACACACTCAGCACCTCGAGATGGTCCTCGTCCGGGAGCGGCACCTTGATGCGGAGGTCGGCCTTCCGCCGCAGCGACCGGAGCTGATACACCACCTCCAGTGGCAGTTCCGGGTCGCGATAGTCCACCGCGGTGATGTCGGTGAGGTAATCAAACTCCTGGCCCGGCGTGTCCTTGAGCCACTGCAGGATTTCGTGGGCGCGCTCACGGGCGACGTACACGATGGTGTCGCCGCAGGAGACCTCGACCCGCTCGACGGCGTCGGCAAACTGGGCGCGGAGCGCCGCCACCGAGGGCGACGCGGCTGCGGAAGAGGCGGCGGTCATGACGAACGGGTCTGCGACACGGAGTTGCCAAAGGGCTCGGAGAGCTCGTCGATGCGCTCCGGCGGCAGGAAGAGTCCGTCGGGGCCCACCAGCTGTTCATCGCGCAGGGTGGGATCGGCCACGGATTCGCCCCGGATCTTCTTCTGCAGGAGGAGAATGCCGTACAGCAATCCCTCGGGCCGGGGCGGACAGCCGGGCACGTAGACGTCCACCGGAATGATGGTATCGATACCCTGCACCATCGAGTAATTATCGAAAATGTTGCCGGTGGAGGCGCAGGCGCCCATCGAGATGCACCACTTGGGCTGGGGCATCTGGTCCCAGATTCGCCGGATGACAGGCGCCAGCTTGAAGGGCAGCCGCCCGGCACAGATCAGCACGTCCGCCTGGCGGGGTGAGAAACTCTGGCGTTCCATGCCGAAGCGGGCAATGTCGAACCGGCTCGCGGCCGTCGCCATGTATTCGATGGCGCAGCAGGCGGTGCCGAACGGCATCGGCCAGAGCGAGTTGGCGCGCGCCCAGTTGGTGAGGAAGTCCAGCCGCGTGGTCACCCAGTTGGGCGACGCGACGGACATGGTGGTGCCGGCGTCCACCCGGTCGGGATTACTCAATCCCATTCGAGTGCCCCTCGTTTCCAGATATAGATGTAGCCCACGGCGAGGATGATCACGAAGACCAGCATCTCGACGAGGAGCAGCCCGGCGATGTCGCGCAATTGCTGGAACGCGACCGCCCAGGGAATCATGAACACGGTCTCGATGTCGAAGATGATGAACATCATCGCGACGAGGTAGAACTTGATGGAGAACCGTTCGCGGGCGTCGCCCAGCACCGGCATGCCCGACTCGTACGGCGCCTGTTTCACCGCGGTCGGCCGGTACCACGACAGCACATGTGACAAGCCAAGCATGAGAATCGCGTTGGCGATCACGAAGGCGAACAGCAACAGGATGGGGATATAGGGCTGAAGCATGGGCCCGTTCGTGAGAATTTTCACAAGAAGCCTCCCGAATCTACACCGGCCCCTGAGCCGATTCAACCCAAGCCCCGACGTCACATGCCGTTACCCGACCGGCTATATTCCCCGCCTCATCACCCGCCCAGACCCCGAGCCGAGGACGCCGATGTCGATCAAATCCGACCGCTGGATCCGCCGAATGGCGCTGGAGCAGAAGATGATCGAGCCGTTCGTGGAGCAGCAGGTCCGGGACGTGGACGCCCGGGGTCGGCGGGCCATCTCCTACGGCGTCTCCTCCTATGGCTACGACATGCGGGTGGCCCCGGAGTTCAAGATCTTCACCAACGTGCTCTCGGCGGTGGTGGATCCGAAGGAGTTCGATGCCCGCAGCTTCGTGGAGTTCGAGGGTGACATCTGCATTGTCCCACCCAACAGCTTCGCGCTGGCGCGGTCAGTCGAGTATTTCCGAATTCCGAGAAATGTGCTCACCATTTGCGTCGGCAAGTCCACCTACGCCCGCTGCGGCATCATCACCAACGTGACGCCGTTCGAGCCGGAGTGGGAAGGCCACGTCACGCTCGAGATCAGCAACACTACACCCCTGCCGGCCCGTATCTACGCCAACGAGGGCATCTGCCAGGTGCTCTTCTTCGAGGCCGACGACGACGACGTTTGCGAGACCAGCTACCGGGACAAGAAGGGGAAGTACCAGGGACAGCAGGGGGTCACCCTGCCCCGCCTCTGAGCTGAGCAGGCCGCGCCCCCGGCGCGCGGCTCTTCCAGGAAGGACGTATGCGTACCATCGCTCTGAGTGCTGCAGCCCTCCTGCTGGCCGGCACCGCCGGCGCGCAGCAGCCCACCGGCCCCGCCGCGCCCGCCGCTCTCCGGCCGGCAGTACTCGATACCGGCGTGTTTGCCCACCTGAACCTGCCTCCCGGCAACCGGGTGCGCACCGCGGACGGACGTCCGGGGCCGGATTACTGGCAGCAGAAGGTGTCCTACAGCATTACCGCCACGCTCGACACCACGGCCAAGCGACTCTCCGGCCACGAGCGCATCACCTACCAGAACAATTCGCCGCTCCCGCTCCGCCACATCTACCTCCAGCTCGACCAGAACCTGTTCAAGCTCGGCGCGACGGGATCGCTGCTCTTCCCGGCCGGCTCGCGCTTCGGGGGACGGAATTTTGATGGCGGGTTCGTCGTCACCAACATGACGCAGGGCGCCCCGGCACCTGCCAAGGGCAAGGCGCCGGCCGGCAAGCCGCTGAGCGGGCGCGTCGATGACACCATGATGTACATCGAGCTGGCCTCCGAACTTGCCCCGGGCGCCACCACGGTCATCTCGCTCGACTTTGCCTTCAACATTCCGGAACACGGTGCCGACCGGATGGGCCGCGACGGCAGCCTGTACGAACTGGCACAATGGTACCCGCGCCTGGCCGTCTATGATGACGTGCGGGGCTGGAACACCGACCAGTACGAGGGCCAGGGCGAGTTCTATCTCGAGTACGGCGATTTCGACTATGCGGTGACGGTTCCGGCCGGCTACATCGTGGCAGGCACCGGACTCGTGACCAATCCCGCCGAAGTGTTCACGGCGCAGACCCGCGCAAGGCTGGCCGCCGCGCGCACCAGCGACACCACCGTGCACATCGTGACGCAAGCCGAGCTCGCCAACGGCTCAGCCCGGCCCAAGACCACCGGCACCCTCACCTGGCGCTTCTCCGCCAGGAACGTGCGCGACGTGGCCTGGGCAGCCTCTCCCGAATTCATCTGGGATGGCCAGGGCTATGACAGCCATTACGCCTTTGCCTACTACCGGCCGGGCGCAGAGGACCTGTGGCACGAGGCGGCGAAGATGGCCGCCTTCTCCATCGAGGAATACAGCAAGCGCTGGCTGCCGTACCCCTACCCGCACATTTCCGCGGTCGAGGGACCTATCTCCGGCATGGAATACCCGATGGTCGCCATGGAGGCACACAGCGATTCCCGGGCCGATCTGTACAACGTCGTGACCCATGAGATCGGCCACATGTGGTACCCCATGGTGGTCGGCTCGAATGAGCGCCTCTATGCGTGGATGGACGAGGGCTTCAACACCTTCATCAACACGTTTTCGGAGGAGGACTATTTCAAGCGGGACGACTCGCGAGTCCGCGCCAGCGAGGAGCAGTTCGTCCTGGCGCTGGACCAGCAGGCAACGGCCCAGCCGATCATGACGGCCGCCAACCGCTACCGCAACAACAACAACCTGGGATCCCTGGCGTACGTGAAACCGTCCATCGCGCTCCTGGCGCTTCGCAATCACGTCCTCGGCCCGGCCGTGTTCGACAAGGCCTTCGCCGAGTACACCAGACGCTGGGCGTTCAAGCACCCGACGCCGGCCGATTTCTTCCGGACCATGGAAGACATGTCGGGCCGCGACCTGAGCTGGTTCTGGAAGGGCTGGTTCTATTCCGCTGCGGGGCTGGACCAGGCCATCGCCGGTGTGCAGCAGAGCACCGACTCAACGGGCGCCAACGACGTCTCGATTACGCTGAACAACCTGGGGCCGCAGGTCATGCCGGTGGAGCTCACTCTCACGCTCGCCGACAGCAGCACCCAGCAGGTAAAGCTGCCGGTGGACATCTGGTACTTCGGCAACACGTTCACCACTGACGTCACGACACCGAAGCCGGTGGTCAGGGCCCGGCTGTGGGGCACGGACTGGTTCCACGACATGAACCAACGGAATGATATGTGGGTGGCACAGTAGAGATGGACAGATGGACAGATGGACAGTTGGACAGTTGGACAGTTGGAGAGGTGGACATTGGCCGACGTGGACAGTCTCCGTGTCACGCTGAGTGAGCAAAGTGAGCGAAGGGTCACGACACTCCCCGCGACAAGCGTCCATTACTGTCCATCTGTCCATCTGTCCATCTGTCCATCTGTCCAGCTGTCCAGCTGTCCAACTACCTCACTGCCTCTGTCACGTCGAATATCATCATCGCCGGCGATTCTGGTGAGGGATCCCGGGCGGCAAAGACGTAGTCCCGGCCGTTGATGGAGGCGATGGTCCCGGTGTGGAGCCCACCCGAGGGTGACGCCACCGGAAAGCTCGCCAGCAGTGCCGGCACGAGCGGGTTGGCCAGCGAGTAGACGTACAGTCCCGCTCCCGTTCCATATTCTGCCGTCACCGCCATCCAGCGGCCGTCGTCGCTCACCTGGAGATCGCTGATCGTCCCGACGTCCGGAATGGCGATCGCCGCGGAAGCGACGGGATTCCCGGACGAAAGATTCCAGACCTTCACGTCGTTGCCCGGCAGCGTTCGGGTTTCCCAGGTGCCGCTGTAGCCGGCCCCGCCGTGTACCCAGAGATCCGAGGTGAACTGCTGGGCGACGTTGTTGCCGCCGCCCAGCACGCTGAAGGCACCAGACTGGAGCTTGAGGTGCCAGAAGCCGCTCAGCATGTCGGAAGCATAGAGCGATCCATCCCCCGCCAGCATGACACCCCAGACATAGGTGTTGCCCGCGCCACCCGGACGGATCTCGTCGATCACGCGAGACGAGAGATCACCGCTGAGCGTTCCCGACACGTCCAGCGCCACAACGCCTGCGTTGTAGTAGGCGGCATAGAGAATCGCGTGCTCCTCATCCATCCAGAAGTTGTGCACCCCGGCCGGCTGCCCATCGACTGGCGCATGATGGAAGAAGGCAACTTCGACCGGGTGGGCAAGGTCGGAGACGTCCACCACATGGATATCGCCCCGGCTGCTGGTGCCGATGCTTCCCGGCCCTTCCTGTCCCACGAAGAGATAGCGCGTCTCGTTGGTGGCAGGGTTGTGGAACCACCACCCGTTGTGCACGCTAGGGTCGGTGGCATCAACTGATCCGTTCGTGACGAGCGACCCCACCCGCGCAGGCGCCGCTGGCGTGCCACCCGCGATGCCATTGCCCACGTCATAGATCCGGACGCCGGTATTCCAGGCAAAGGCGAAGGCCAGGCCATCACGCACGTAGGTATCGTGCATCCCGTAGTTCGGAGGAATCGGTACCGTCGCCACCAGCGCAATATCATGGCTGGAGGTCAGGATGAGGGTTGCCGTGAAGACCACAGGCGAGCCTGTCAGTCCCGTGACCGCTGCCTGCGCGGTCTGTGCGCCGGCATGCCCGCCCAGGGTGAATGTCGTGGCAGCAATGCCGTTTGCGTCGGTGACCGACGAGGTGGGCGAGACACTGCCTCCACCCGACACCACGCTCCAGCTCACGGTGACGCCAGACACCGGCTGCGCCTCGGCATCCGTGACGCGGGCCCGGAGTGGCTGCGGAAGGGCCACCGCCGCCTGGGCCTGCTGGTTGTCGCCATCGAAGGCCGTGACGGCCGTTGGCGTGGGACTGGGCGGCGGTTCGGTGGAATCGCTGCAGGCCGCCAGTGCGACTGCGAGCAGCATGACGGGCAAATGTTTCAATGCATCATCTCGTGGTGCGGGCTGGCGTCGTGAGCCGGCATCTCCGGCAATGCGACGCCGTAGCGTCCCATGCGATGGAGACGCATGCCGAGACCGATGCGCACACCGGCGGTGATGCTCCAGAACGTGTCGCGTCCATAGAAGGCAACCGGATCGAAGCTCGCCGGAGTCAGCGACGTCACCCGGCCGGCCGAAACCTCGACGAACGGGGCCACGCTGAGGCCGGGCCAGTCATCGGCCAGGGCGGCGTCGAGCGCCACCGTGTGGATGGACCAGCGGCTTCGGCCCAGGATGGAATTGTCGAGTTGCGGCCGGATGGTCCGGAACGGCTCGTCTGCCCGCTGCTCCTCCGGCCGCTCGGTGCGCTCGAACCGGTAGGCGAGTCCCAGCACCCGCCCATGCAGTGCCGCCTCGGCGAGGACGCTGTGGTACGCGAATACGTCGCCCCCCTCCTCGGTGCTGGCCCATTCCAGCAGGGCGTAGGCGCGACCAGCCCGGGTCGCGCGCTCCAGCCGCGCGCTCGTGCTCCACTTGGTCTGGTCGAGCCCCTCCCCGCCCTCATGCTCCGGCGAATTCAGCTCCGCGTAGGAGCCCTGGACTTCAAGCCCCGGCAGCGGGAGCAGCGTGAGCCGGCCGGACCAGCTGTCGCCAAACCGCGAGAGCTCCGGCCAGTCGTCGGGCCCGGTGGGCTCGTCACCGTTGAACACTCCCGCCTCGGCGATGACTGGCCCCGCGCGCACGGCGACGACGGCGACGAGCCGCTCCAGGATCTGGGCCAGGTGGTGATTGACGGGATAGGAGAGGAACGGCCGCACCATCGGGTCATCGCTGCCGAACGGGGCAAACCCCTTGCCCATGGCAAAGGAGGCACCGCTCACCGTCTCCTCCGAAAAATGCTGCTGTCCGGAGAGCATGATCTCGTGCGCATAGGTGTGCGGGTGCCGCCGGTCCACAAAGCCTTCGCCCCATGCGCCCATGCTAGGCACGCCGTCCGGGATGGTGAGGCCTTCCAGGTTGGCCATGCCGGTGAGGCGGAGCTGGCCGTTGAAGGTGGAGGCATCCACCATGACCCACGGCGCAACGACGTTCAGCTGGTTGACGGATCCGTTCCCGCCGGGTGCCGGCAGGATGTGCGTAAAGGCAGGCGTCGCCGAGGCGCCGACGACGATTTCATCCGTTGACTGCGCGGCGACGCTCCCGGCGACCAGCGCCAGCAGGGCGGCAGCCAGGCCGGCACGAATCAGGATGACGGCTCCCCCGAAGCGAGCGCGGCACGCAGATAGTCGGCGTTCATCCGGGTAATGAAGTCGATGCTGATTTCCTTGGGGCACGCTTCCATGCATTCACCGTAGAGACTGCACCCGCCGAATCCTTCCGCGTCCATCTGCTCCACCATGCGGGAGGCGCGCCGCAATCGCTCGGCCTGCCCCTGCGGCAGGAGGCCGAGGTGCGAAATCTTGGCGGCGGTGAACAACGAGGCCGAGCCGTTGGGACAGGCCGCGACGCACGCGCCACACCCGATGCACGCCGCCGCATCCATGGCGCGATCGGCATCACGCTTGGCCACTGGTATGGCGTTGCCATCCGGTGCGCTGCCGGTGCGCGCCGAGATGTAGCCTCCCGCGGCGATGATGCGATCGAACGCCGACCGGTTGACGCACAGGTCCTTGATCACGGGAAAGGCGCGGGCCCGGAACGGCTCGATGAGGATCTCATCGCCCTCCCTGAAGCTTCGCATGTGCAGCTGGCAGGTGGCGGTGCCCTTCATGGGCCCGTGGGCCACGCCGTTGATCATGAGGGAGCACATGCCGCAGATGCCCTCCCGGCAGTCATGATCGAACGCGATCGGCTCCTTGCCCGCCGCGATCAGCCCTTCGTTCACCACGTCGAGCATTTCGAGAAACGACATGTCCGGCGAGATGTCGCGCGCCTCGTAGGTTTCAAGGCGGCCCTTCGCCTGGGCGTTGGCCTGCCGCCAGACATGCAGCGTGAGGTTCATCCGTTCTCCATGGTGACCCACGGCCACCGCACGGGGCAAAGCCATGGCCTTGCCGTTACTTATATGACCGTTGCGCCAGGTGCACGTGCTCGAACGTGAGCGGCTCCTTGTGGAGCTCGGGCACGTGGCCGTCGCCGGTGTACTCCCAGGCCGCCACATAGGCAAAGTGCTCGTCGTCGCGCAGCGCTTCGCCGTCGGGAGTCTGGTATTCCTCGCGGAAGTGACCGCCGCATGACTCGTTCCGGTGCAGCGCGTCGCGGCAGATCAGTTCCGCCAGTTCCAGGAAATCCGCCACTCGGCCGGCCTTCTCCAGCGACTGGTTCAGCTCCTCGCCGCTCCCCAGCACCCGGACATCCTTCCAGAACTGCTCGCGCAGCACCGGAATCTGCTCCAGCGCTTCCGACAATCCCTCCGCGGTGCGCGCCATGCCGCACTTGTCCCACATGAGCTGGCCCAGCTCGCGGTGGAATGAATCGACGCTGCGGCTGCCGTTGACGGCCAGCAGTTTCCGGGTGCGCTCCTTCACGCTTGCCAGCGCGTCCACGAACGCAGGATGTTCCGCATCCAGGTCCGCCGCGGGGGTCTGGGCCAGGTAGTTCCCGATGGTCATGGGAATGACGAAGTAGCCGTCGGCCAGCCCCTGCATCAGCGCACTGGCACCCAGGCGATTGGCGCCATGATCGGAGAAGTTGGCCTCGCCGATCACATGCAGCCCCGGAACGGTGCTCATCAGGTTGTAGTCCACCCAGAGCCCGCCCATGGTGTAATGCACGGCAGGGTAGATCCGCATCGGCACCTGGTACGGATTCTCATCGGTGATCCGCTCGTACATCTCGAACAGGTTGCCATAGCGCTCCCGGATCCTGTCCTCGCCCAGGCGCTGGATGGCGTCGTGAAAGTCGAGATAGACGCCGTAGCCACCTGGGCCGACGCCGTGGCCGCTGTCGCACTGCTCCTTGGCGGCACGGGACGCCACGTCGCGAGGCACAAGGTTGCCGAAACTGGGATACCGGCGCTCCAGGTAATAGTCTCGCTCCGCATGCGGGATATCGTTGGGCGGCCGCGTGTCCCCCTTCTTCTTCGGTACCCAGACTCGGCCGTCGTTCCGGAGCGACTCGCTCATGAGCGTGAGCTTGGACTGGTGGTGGCCGCTCACGGGGATGCACGTGGGGTGAATCTGGGTGTAGCAGGGATTGGCAAACGCCGCCCCGCGCTTGTACGCGCGCCAGATCGCTGTGCAGTTGGAGCCCTTGGCGTTGGTGGAGAGGTAGAACACGTTGCCGTAGCCGCCGGTGCCGAGCACGACGGCGTCCCCGGCATGAGCCGAGATTTCGCCCGTCACCAGGTCGCGCACGATAATGCCGCGAGCGCGCCCATCCACCACGACCAGGTCCAGCATCTCGGTCCGCGGGTACATCTCCACGCCGCCGCGTGCCACTTCCTTTTCCAGCGCCTGGTAGGCGCCCAGCAGCAGCTGCTGCCCCGTCTGGCCCCGCGCGTAGAAGGTGCGCGAGACCTGCGCACCGCCGAATGACCGGTTATCGAGCAGCCCGCCATACTCCCGCGCGAACGGAACGCCCTGCGCCACCGCCTGGTCGATGATGTTGACGCTGATCTCCGCCAGCCGATACACGTTCGCTTCGCGGGAGCGGAAGTCCCCGCCCTTCACCGTGTCGTAGAAGAGGCGATAAATGCTGTCGCCATCGTTCTGGTAGTTCTTGGCCGCGTTGATGCCGCCCTGCGCCGCAATACTGTGGGCCCGGCGGGGCGAATCCTGGAAGCAGAAGCACTTCACCTGGTAGCCCAGCTCGCTCATGCTCGCCGCCGCCGCCGCGCCGGCGAGCCCCGAGCCGACGATGATGACGGTGTGCTTCCGCTTGTTGGCGGGGTTCACGAGCTTCATCTCGAAGCGATGCCGGTCCCACTTCTTTTCGATGGGACCGTCCGGAATCTTCGCGTCGAGTTCGATGCTCATGGTACCCATCCGAAAAAGACCGCGAGCGGGACAATCACGAATCCGACCGCGATGATGATGGCGATGGCACCAGCCACGTGCCGCACCAGCGGCCGGGGCGAGGCCCCTCGCGCACCGATTGTGCGTACGGAACTCCAGGCGCCGTGCCAGAGGTGGAGCCCGAGGAAGAGCATCGCCACGGTGTAAAAGGCCGTCACCCACCAGATCCGGAAGCTCTTTGTCACATTGGCAAAGACGTCGCCCCTGGCGATGGGGCCGGCAGGCCGGATATCGAGGGTCGTGAAGTGCAGGATGTGAAAAATGATGAAGACCAGCAGCAGCACCCCGCCCCACCGCATGGTTCTCGATGCCAGCGTGGAAACCTGCGGCTCGCGCTTCTGGTAACCCTCAGGGCGCGCCGCCCGGTTTCGCATGGTGAGCTGCCAGGCCATCAGGATGTGGAGCAGCACCGCCACGATGAGCACCACGCGCAGGACCTGCAGCAGCTCGTTGGCCGGTCCATGGAGGAAGTGCGCGTAGGTGTTGAGCTTGTCCGCGCCCTCGAAGACCTGGAGGTTGCCGGCCATGTGGGCAATCAGGAAGCCGATCCCGATGATCCCGGTGACGGCCATGATGATTTTCTTCCCGATGGTGGAGCGGTAGAACCGCAGCGGATTCATGGTCCTCTCGTCAAAAGAAACGTCGCTGGAACATCACAGAGCATCGCAGCAGTTGTTCAACCTGTCATCCTGAGCCGCCAAGCGGCGAAGGAGCCATCGGCCGGCTTAGGCCCCTGCGCTTTGCTCAGGGTGCCCCAAGCCTGGCCAAGCGGTGCCTGACAAGTCATTTCACACGAGATCACGAAAGCACGAAAGCAGTGATCAGCTTGAAGCCGCACCGCCGAGTTTCCAGTTTTCGTGTTTTCGTGTGCATATGACGGAACTCCCTAGCTCGCATCCACCGT
Organism: Gemmatimonadales bacterium; assembly: GCA_035707845.1. Classification (GTDB taxonomy): domain Bacteria; phylum Gemmatimonadota; class Gemmatimonadetes; order Gemmatimonadales; family GWC2-71-9; genus CAMLHP01. The sequence continues at coordinate 13,048 of DASSTP010000114.1, forward strand.
GGCCTGGGTCTCCCGGACCGCGTCAGCCGACTGCTTGAGATCGGCCTTCTCCTGCTCGGTGAGCGTCACTTCGAGAATCTGCTCGAGCCCCTTCCGGCCCAGCTTGCAGGGCACGCCACAGAAGACGTCCTTGAGCCCGTACTCGCCGGTGAGCCACGCCGAGCATGGCAGGATCCGCTTCCGGTCAAGCGCGATCGCTTCCACCATCTGGATGGCCGCCGCACTGGGCGCGTAGTAGGCCGAGCCGGTCTTGAGGAACGCCACGATCTCAGCGCCGCCGCCGCGGGTGCGCTTCACGATCTCGTCGAGCTTGTCCTTGGCCAGGAGCTGGGTGACGGGAATGCCGGAGACGGTGGTGTAGGAAATCAGCGGGACCATCGTGTCGCCGTGGCCGCCGAGGACCATGGCCTGGATGTCATCCATGGACACGTTCATGGCCTGGGCCAGGAAGGTGCGATAGCGCGCGGTATCGAGCACGCCCGCCATGCCGATCACCCGCTCGCGCGGGAAGCCGCTGGCCTTCATGGCCACGTAACACATCACGTCGAGCGGATTGGAGACGACCACGATAATGGACTTGGGGGCGGCCTTGGCAATGTTCTCCGCGACAGACTTGACGATGCCGGCGTTGGTGCGGACCAGGTCATCGCGGCTCATGCCGGGCTTCCGCGCGATGCCGGCGGTGACGACGAAGACCTCGGCGTCCTTCGCTTCGTCATAGCCCTGCGAGCCGATGATCCGGGTGTCGAACCCCTCGATGGGGCCGCTCTGCCACTGGTCGAGCGCCTTGCCCTGGGGCACGCCTTCGACCACGTCGATCAGGATCACCTCGCGGGCCAGGCTCTTTTCCGCCAGCCGCTGCGCCGCCGTGGCGCCCACATGCCCGGCACCG
>DASSTP010000115.1:0-28548 GCA_035707845.1 Gemmatimonadales bacterium
TCCCGCCCATGCCGCCGCCGGATCCGCCAGCCGGCTGCTTCTCTTCTTTTTGCTCGACGATCGTCGCCTCGGTGGTCAGCAACAAGCCGGCGATCGATGCCGCGTTCTGCAGCGCCGTGCGAGTGACCTTGGTCGGGTCGATGACGCCGGCCTTGACCAGGTCCTCGTAATCATCCGACGAGGCGTTGTAGCCGAAGTTCTTCTCCTTCGACTCCTTCACCTTGGCCAGGACGATCGACCCCTCGACGCCCGCGTTGGACGCGATAGCGCGGATGGGCTCCTCGATGGCGCGGCGGACGATCTCCACGCCGATCTTCTCGTCCTCGGAGCCGCGGATCTTGTCGAGCGCCTTCTGGGCCCGGATCAGCGCGACGCCGCCGCCCGGCACGATGCCTTCCTCCACCGCGGCGCGCGTCGCGTGCAGCGCGTCCTCGACCCGAGCCTTCTTCTCCTTCATCTCGGTCTCGGTGGCGGCACCCACGTTGATCACGGCGACGCCGCCGGAGAGCTTGGCCAGCCGCTCCTGCAGCTTCTCGCGATCATAGTCCGAGGTGCTCTTGTCGATGGCCGCGCGAATCTCGCCAATCCGGCCCTCGATCTCGCCCTCCTTGCCCGTGCCCTCGACCAGGGTGGTGTTGTCCTTGTCGATGACAATCCGCTTGGCGCGGCCGAGGTCGTTGAGCGTGGCGTTCTCGAGCTTGAAGCCGACTTCCTCCGAGATCACCTGGCCGCCCGAGAGGATGGCGATGTCACGGAGCATTTCCTTGCGGCGGTCGCCGAAGCCCGGGGCCTTGACGGCCGCGACCTTGAGGGTGCCGCGCAGCTTGTTGACCACGAGCGTGGCCAGCGCCTCGCCCTCGACGTCTTCCGCGATCAGCAGGAGCGGACGGCCGGTCTGCGCCACCTTCTCCAGCACCGGGAGCAGGTCCTTCATGGCGCTGATCTTCTTGTCGTGGATCAGGATGTACCCGTCGTCCAGCACCGCTTCCATCTTTTCCGGATCGGTGACGAAGTAGGGCGAGAGGTACCCGCGGTCGAACTGCATGCCGTCCACGGTCTCCAGCGTGGTCTCGAGGCCCTTGGCCTCCTCCACGGTGATCACGCCGTCCTTGCCGACCTTCTCCATGGCCTCGGCGATGAGCTTGCCAATCTCGGAGTCATTGTTGGCCGAGATGGTGCCGACCTGGGCGATTTCCTTCTTGCCCGGGGTCGGGGTCGAGATGGTCTTCAGCTCGTCAATGATGGCGTCCACGGCCTTGTCGATGCCCCGCTTCAGCTCCATCGGGTTGGCGCCGGCGGTGACGTTCTTGAGCCCTTCCCGGAAGATGGCCTGGGCCAGCACGGTGGCGGTGGTGGTGCCATCGCCCGCGAGGTCGCTGGTCTTGGTCGCCACTTCCTTGACCATCTGGGCGCCCATGTTCTCGATGGGATCGGAGAGTTCCACTTCCTTGGCCACCGTGACGCCATCCTTGGTGATGGTCGGTGAACCGAACTTCTTGTCGATCACGACATTCCGGCCCTTGGGACCGAGCGTGACCTTGACCGCCTCGGCGAGGGCATCCACGCCCTTCTTGAGCTTCGCGCGAGCGTCGGTGTCGAACAGCAGCTCCTTCGCAGCCATTGCCTGATGTCTCCTGTGACGATGTGCGTTCAGCCGAGCTTGGCCAGAACGTCGGACGCCTTGATGATGATGACTTCGTCGCCATCCACCGTGAACGGGGTGCCGCTGTACTTGCCGTAGATGACCTTGTCACCCACCGCCAGATCCATCTTCACCCGCTCACCCTTCTCGATACGGCCGGGCCCCACGGCGAGCACTTCGCCCTGGGTCGGCTTTTCCTTGGCCGTGTCAGGGATGTAGAGACCACCACGCATCGTCTCGGCTTCATCCGACGGCATGATGACCACGCGATCCTCGAGCGGCTGGATCTTGATCTTGGGCTTGGCCTTCGTACCCGCTGACATCGAACCCTCCACGTCATGTAAAGGTGTATAAATATTGGCCCTGCAAGAGATTAGCACTCTCTGCCGACGAGTGCCAACGCTGGGCCGAAAAGTAAGGCCGCCCCGCGGCCTGTCAAGCGGCCCCACGGCGCGACGCAGTGGCAAACCGGGTGCCGGGCAGCCTCGGTCAAAGCGGCAGATTGCCGTCATGATGCGCCGGAAGTCTGGCGGAGCGCCTGCCGTGATGGCGGGCGGAAACCGATTCATCAAGCCTTGCGTTATAGGGCTTGACTTTCGTGCGGGCGGAGGGAAAGGTTGCCCGCGACTTGGGGCCGGCCGTGCCGGCCTGGAATCTGATCGCCGCAGGAGTCGGAATGAGTTTGTCTCTCGCGCTGCTCACTGTCGTTGCTGTCGCTGGCTCGCCCGCTGTTCACGATACGGTGCCTCCCGCCTCCCTCACCGTGACCGTGGACTCCTCCAAACACCTCGTCATCCTCCGCTCCGGTCCGTATGACCTGATGAACATGCCGCCCATGGACCACGGCATGATGGACCTGGGCATGTCGCACGACACGCCGGTGCAGCACTTCGCCTGGCCGGTCCAGGGCTGGTTGCGCGGGTTCCAGGTGAGCCTTGCCGACGGGCAGGGGCACCCGGTGCCCAAGCACGTGATGCACCACATGATCATGGTCAACTTCAGCCGCCGCCAGCTGGTCTACCACGCGTCGGAACGGCTGTTCGGCGCCGGCACGGAGACCGCCGACGCCGAGGTGCCGGCCACCATCGGCGTCCCGATGAAGCCGGGCATGGACCTGGGCGTTTACGTCGCCTGGCACAATGATACCGGCCGCGACCTCAGGAACGTCTACTTCACGATCACGATGCCGTACCTGCCAGCCAACCAGAACCCTCGGCCCAAGGACGCGTTGCCGATCTACATGGATGTCAACCTGACGGTGGGCGGCAGCAACACCTTTGACGTCCGGCCAGGCCGCTCCGAAACGAGCCACGAGTTCACCATCCCGGTGGGTGGACGGCTGCTGGGCGTCGGCGGCCACATGCACGACTACGGCCAGGAAGTCCGGCTCGAGGATGCGGAAACCGGCAAGGTGATTACCCGGGTCAAGGCCGAGCTCGACGACAGCGGGCACATCGAGGGCGTTGGCCGGAAGCTCTTTGCCGTCCGCGGCGCCGGCATGCGGCTGAAGCCCAATCACCGCTACCGCGTCGTGGGCGTGTACGACAACCCGACCGGCAAGACCATCGTCAACGGAGGAATGGCCCATATGGTGGGGCTGTTCGTGCCGGATGATCTGGCGGCCTGGCCAACGATCGATCCCGCCAATGCCGACTACCAGCGCGACCTCGCCTCTCTCAACGAGCGCGGCGGCGCCGGCGAGCTCCATGAGTCCATGGGCCACGACGGTGGCCGGATGGAGCATGGGCATTAGGAGCTGAGAGCTGAGAGCTCTACGGAGATCTCGCTCTGAGCGCTCAGCTCTCAGCTCGTAGCTCTCAGTTCTTAGCCACTTGACCCCCGCTTGAGCCCCTGCCGGCATCCTCGGAGTGAATTCAACCTCCGAGGCTTCGATGCTGACACTACTTGCCACCGTGCTGCTGCCGACGGCCCTGCTCCTGCAGCCGACGGGTCCGCACCCGGCGTTTACCGTGACCGTGGACAGTGCACGACACGAAATCGTGCTCGTGCACGTCGCGCCCGACCAGGCCGCCGGGAAGCCCATGGACATGCACGCGGCGCATCAGGCAAGCCATGAACACCACACGGAGCTCCTCAACCGCTTCGAGTGGCCCGTGGATGGCTGGGTGCGCGGCGCCCTGGTGGAGTGCCGCGCCGCCGATGGCACAGCGCTCCCGCAGAGCCTGGTGCATCACCTCACCCTGATCAATTTCGAGCGGCCGCAGCTGGTGCATGCGGGAGTAGAGCGAGTCTGGGCGGCCGGCGCCGAGACAGCGCCCGTCATGCTGCCGGCTGGCATTGGCGTGCCGCTCGATCGGGGCACGCCGATGGGGCTGGTCGTAGCCTATTCCGCCGCCACGATCCCGCCCGGGGCGAGTGTCACCGTGCGGCTGCGGTGGACGCCAGGGAACACGGTACCCCGCCCCGTCTCGCTGATCCCGCTGGCACTCGACGTCAGCGGCCACATCGGTGCCAGCCCCTCCTATGACCTGGCGCCGGGCCACAGCGAACGCACGCTCGAGTTCACGTTGCCGCTGGCGGGCCGGATGCTCGCAGCCGGAGGGCACCTGCACGACTATGCCACGGAACTCAGGCTGGAGGAAGTCGCAACCGGCCGAGTGCTCGTCCGGCTGGTTCCGTCACGCGATGCCCAGGGTCACGTGTCCGAGGTGCCGCAGAAACTGTTCGGCGTCAATGGCGCGGGCCGCCGGCTGAAGGCGGGTATTCGATACCGGCTGGTCTCGGTGTACGACAATCCCACGGGCGAGCTGATTCCGGATGGGGCGATGGGCGAGATGGGCGTTGCGTTCGTGCCAGAGGATCTTGGGCAGTGGCCGAAGCTCAACCACGACGATCCGGCGCTTGCGGCGGACCTGCGGCGGCTCGATGGTCTCGTACCGAGCTAGGGCGCAGCGACCACCCGGCGGACGCCGATCCAGCGCTTGTACCACCAGGCCCCGTTCGGGTCGCTGTTGCCCAAGGTGGAGACCTGGACGCCCCTGGAAGCGGAATGGATGAATCGGCCGTCGCCAATGTAGAGGCCGACATGAGTGATTCGACGCCCGGACTGGGCGAAGGTGAGGATGTCGCCGGGGCGCAGGTTGTCCTCGGCGCGGGGCACTGCCGTTCCGCTGCGGGCCTGGTCGCGACTCTGCCTTGGGAGCGCGATGCCCGCCTGGGCGTACGCGTACTGAATCAGGCCGGAGCAGTCGAAGCCATCATCACCGCGGCCAGTGCCACCATACTGGTATGGCGTACCCATCTGGCCTTCGGCAATCTGGATGACGTCGGCGAGCAGCGAGTCGGCATCGTCTCGCGTGAGGACTTCCCCACGCGCCGACGAGGTCAGGTCGGCCGCCGTCATGAGGGTGGGGATCCTGGCGGGCTCGTCGTCGTGGAGGACGGAACCCGTCGCAGGTTCGTCATCGCTGGATGCAATCGATTCCGATGGCCTCGGAGCGCCCCGCGTCGTGTTGCCGGGCTGCGCGCGACTCGAACCGCCGAACAGCGTCGCGAGCCGCAATCCAAACTCGACTCCGGAGCGCTGCCCCGGCTCGAAATCCCGCCAGCGCCCTTCCACGCCGAGCGAGAGGAAGGAGATGGGTATCAGCTCGTAGCCAAGCCCGGCTGACCAGCTGTGCCACGTGTCCTCGGCGCTGCCGGAACCGAAGCCACCCCCGATGCCCCCTACCGCGTAAAGCCCGGCGCGGCCACCACGAAACAGCGAGAAGTCGGTGTTCAGGCCAAGCCGCTTCTCGTTCACGCCGGGTCCGCGCCAGAGCACACCACCAATGTCGGCACCGAAGGGCCCTAGTAACGGCGTAGTCCAGCTCACCTGATACGATGTAAGCCCGTCACCATCCAGGAAGCGTCCGGCCTGGAGCGAAACGCCCTGCGCCACTGCGGCATGGGGCGCGAGCACCATGCCGAGAAGCGTGAACAGGTGGGCGGGTCGTGTCATCGCACTCGAACGGGCTGGCCGCTGTGCAGGTTGACGCGATAGAGGTCGCCAGGGATGCATGAGTCGGAGAGATGCACCAGCACGGTAGTATCGGACTCGGGCACGGGCGCCTCGCGGGTATACAGCAGCGGCACCAGCCGCCGGCTTGAATCAGTGCGGATCTCGAGCCCACGCTCGACGCAGGCGTTGCCGGCGGAATCTGCTGCTGTCCGGCGCAGGGTAAACCAGAACTTGAAGGGGCCGCTCTGACCCACCATCGAGTCCGCCGCGACCGGGGCAGCCGCCGTCGTGCCGGTAGTCGCAGGTTGTGACGCAGGCGGCTCGCCGGCACAGGCAGCCAGGAGTGCCAGCAAGACAAGTGCCCTGTTCACTTGGGTGGCTGCGTCAGGTTGGCTTCGACCTTGTCCAGCAAGGCCGCTGCGGTATCGGGCACGCCCTCGGGCGTCACCGCCAGCGCTTCCTGCAGCTCGGGCGAGTGCCGCAGAAGGCGCAGCCAGCCCAGCAATCCGCCAAACCCTGCCACGGCCCCGAGCACCACGGATAGCAGCACGCCCCGGATAGGGCTGGCCATCCGTGTCGCGATCACTTCACCGGCCACACACCCGAAAAACGAAGCTGCCCACGCTATGACAGGCGTGAGCAGCCATCCAAACGCACGAAGGAAGAGACGGAACCAGCGCACCGCTAGCCCGGCCGGCGTCCCAGCACCGTGAACAGCTCGGCCAGTGCGAGTCCGGGAATGAACGCGACACCGAAGGTGCCGAGGCTCCACCGGGCTTCAGGGAAGCGGATGAAGACGCCGATAATGGCGAGCACAATGGCACAGGCCACCGCGGGAATCATGACGCCCGGTATCGAGACTGACTTGCCACGCACCGCGCGGCTGGCCAGCGTCATGGCGCCGAACCACGGCAGGAAGGTGCCCAGCATCCACCAGACCGGATGGTACCACCAGTTGCTGAAGCCGCCGATTTCCGCCCAGCGATTGGTATAGATCCCGGCGGGCTGCAGCAGCGCCACGTCCACCAGCAGGAAGACGACCGTCGCGCCCAGCCCGATGCCGGCCGCACCGGCGATGCCCTCGATGGTGCGCGCGCGGGTCCAGAGTCCGGGCATCACCACGACGACCGAGAGTCCGATCAGGAGGACGATGGCACCGAGAATGGTCTCGATCGGGGGAGCGGTAAACCGGGTGATGAACGACATCAGCACCACGATGAGCGCCTCGAACAGCCCGAGGAGGACCGCCTTGCTGAGGACGTGCCGAAGCGCGGTGGTGTCGAATTCGCCTCGAGACTCGACTGCCGTTCCCATGGACTCTCCCAATCAGGTGTGGGGACTGGCCGGAAGATAAGACGCCAACCCCGACCCGGCCAAGGGCGCCGGATAGGCCCTCATGCCAGCCAGCATGCGGCGATCACCACGTCGGTCACGGCCCAGGCCGCGAGCGCCAGGTACATGCCCCGCTGATGCTCGGCTGGCAGCCGCGAGCCGGCTGTCGCCGCCCAGGGACCCAGCACCGCAAGCCACGCGGCGAGCGCGCCGGCCAGTGCAAGCCAGCGCCAGTCCGGCAGACTCCACCCTGCCGCCCTTCCCGCGATGCCGAAGCAGGCGAAGGCCAGGAGCGTGGCCGAGAGTGCCACTCGCAGGCTTCTGGGAGCTCCGAGCCGACGAGCGAGTGTCCAGTCGCCTCGCTTCTCGTCTTCCTGCAGCTGGTAGAGTTGCGTCAGCGGATAGAGGCATGCGAAGAGGGCGCCGAAACCAGCCACGAGCCACCAGGCCCACGTCGTCGGGCGGGCACCGAGTGCAAGCCATCCCGCGAGCGGCGTGATGGCGCCGAAGCCAATCAGGTTAATGGCCCAGTCGGCGCCGGCCACCGCCTTGAGCCGCCAGGGTGGGACTGAATACAGCACCGAGAGCACGAGGCACGTGCCATATGCCGCAGCGTAGCCGGGTGAGAGCAGTGCCAGTGCGAGCACCTGCCCCGCGGCCATGAGGCCGAGTCCCCACGCGAAGAGATGGGGCGGCGGCGGTGGCGGGCGCCGCAGGTATGCGACATCCGACTCATCCCGATCAAAGGCAGAATTGATGGCGAGCGTACCACCATTAAGGCAGGCGACCCAGAGCACGATGCCGAGGAGCGCGTGCTTCCACGGAAGCGGGCTGTCAGCGGGCCAGGCCGTGGCGGCGAGCAGCGCGCCCAGCGCAGTGTGCCCGGCCATGATGGGCCATTCGGCGGGACGCAGGTGCAGGATGTAGTCGAACGAGCGGCCCAGGAGGCGGTAACCCGCGGCTCGTGCGCCCTGCGGTGCGGCGCCGCTCGTCACCACGTGAGGCCGAGCGCCGCCGCCGCCAGCCGGAGGCCATCGAGCGTCAGCTCGGGCTCGACTTTCTCGATGCTGCTGCAGAGCGGAGCGACCAGTCCGGCCAACCCGCCGGTTGCAATGCAGCGGGGCACGCCGCTGCCCGGCCACTCCTCACGAATGCGGCGGACCATGCCGTCCACCGCATCGGCTGCACCGTAGAGCACGCCGGCCTGGATGCATTCTTCAGTCCGCCGCCCGATGACCCGGTCCGGCCGCGTGAGTTCCGTGGCCGGCAACTTGGCGGCACGGCGCGTGAGCTGATCGGCCGAGGTGCGCAGTCCCGGCATGATGGCGCCGCCGATGAAGCGGCCGTCGGCGAGAATGCAGTCGAACGTCGTGGCCGTGCCGAAATCCACCACGATCACGTCGGCGTGATGCCGCTCTACTGCCGCCAGCACATTCACGATCCGGTCCGCCCCGACCGTCAGCGGCTCGTCCACGTCGAGCGCCACCGGGAGCGGGCTCCGTGCCGTCACCTGCTCCGGCCGGACCCCGGTTGCCATCGTCACGCCTTCGAGCACTCCCCGGGTCGCGGCAGGCGCGACCGATGCGACACATGCCGCCCGGACTTCGTTGGGCGAATGGCCGAAGTGCACGAGGAATCCGCTGATGGCCGCCGCCCATTCGTCCGGTGTGCGTTCCGGGCTCGTGGTCATCCGCCAGTAGGCCGTGAACTCAGCGCCGCGGACCAGGCCGGCGGTGATCTCGGTATTGCCGATGTCGAGGACGAGGAGCATGATCCCTTACTCCGTGAGTGTGACCCGTGCCGCAGCCTCCACCGGCGCGGCGCGCACCAGGGCCAGCGAGCCGTCGGCGCGCCGCACCCGCAGCGCGCCGTCCGGCTGGATGCCGATGGCGCGCCCTTCCTCGGGCGATGCCAGCTGGCGGTCGAGCAGCCAGTCGCGCCGGGCGAGCGCCGCGAGCTCGGCCTCCGATAACGGCCCAGTCGCGCGAGCGGCCTGCACCAGCGCATCGGCGATGTGCTGGGCCAGCGGCTCCAGCGCAACGCTCACACCGTGATCCGCGAGTCGCGCCGAGCTGCCGCGCAATTCGTCCGGCAGCTCGTTCCGCAGGTTGAGCCCGATACCCACCGCCACCCACGCCGGCCGGTCGCCGTTCCAGCGCGCCTCGCACAGGATGCCGCCCGCCTTCTTCTCCAGCGCCATGATGTCGTTGGGCCACTTGAGCATGAGTCCCCGGGCGCCGAGCCTGTCGAGCGCATGTACGATCGCGAGGCCTGCCCGAAGCCCGAGCACCTGCATGCCGCTGTCGCGAAGCGGGCGAAGCAGCACGCTCATCCAGAGCCCGCCCGGCGGCGAGGACCAGTCCCGGCGTCGCGAGCCGCGGCCCGACGTCTGCTCCAGCGCAGCCACCGCGGTCCCCTCCGGCGCGCCCTGCTCCGCCAGCGCGTGCACCGCGTCCTGGGTGCTTTCGACGCTGGCGAGCCAGCGCACCGCCGCCGGTGCCGGCGTCACGGGCGGAGGAGCCAGAGCAGGAGCAGCCCGAATCCGATGCGGTACCACGCAAAGATGGCAAAGCTGCGATGCGAGACATAGCGCAGGAAGCTGCGCACGACGATCAGCGCGGAGATGAAGGACACCGCGAATCCGATGGCGAGGATCGGCACATCGGCGGTACTGAGCAGGTCGCGGCTGGCGTAGAGGTCGAAGAGCGTCGCCGCGAACATGACCGGGATCGCGAGGAAGAAGGAAAATTCGGTGGCCGCGCGACGGGTGAGGCCCAGGGAAAACCCGCCGAGGATGGTCGCACCGGAGCGCGAGACGCCCGGAATCAGCGCGAGCACCTGCGCCAGGCCGACGCCCAGTGCGGTTCCCGGCGGCACGGCAAACGGGTCATCGTTCCGGCTGGGCGGCGCCCAGCGCTCGATCAGGAGGATCACGATGCCGCCCACCACCAGCGCGACCGCCACAACGACGGGCGTGAACAGCACGGCCTTGATCTGGTGATGAAACAGAAAGCCCACCACCGCCGCCGGGATAAAGGCAATCAGCAGCGACACCACGAAGCGCTGGTCCGCCCGGCTGCTGGCGACGTGTCGCACGACCGCCGTGAGCCGGGCACGGTAGAGCCAGACGATGGCGAGGATGGCCCCAAGCTGGATGAAGATCTCGAAGGTCTCGGCCCGGGCGTCGGTCCAGCCGAGGAGGTGCCCGCCCAGGATCAGGTGCCCCGTGGATGACACCGGCAGGAATTCGGTGATGCCCTCCACGATCCCGAGCAGGATGGCCTTGAACCAGAGCGGCAGCGCGGCCAGCGCGCCGGTCACGCAAGGGTCTCGGCGTAGAACTGCTCGTACTGCGGCACGATGCGATCCACCGAGTACTGCTGGGCATGTGCGATGCACGCCGCACGCATCGCCTCCCAGCGCGGCCGGTCCCGAAGCAGTTCAACCGCGCGGCGGCCCATGGCCTCGACGCTGCCCACCGGTTCGAGCACGCCGGTAACACCGTCCTCAACCACCTCCGGAATTCCGCCCACGTTGGTAGCGACCACCGGCACGCCGCAGGCCATGGCCTCGAGCGCCGCGAGGCCAAAGCTCTCGGTCTGCGAGGGCAGCACGAAGAGGTCCGACGACTGGAGCAGGCTTGCCACCGAGTCGAGCCGGCCGAGAAAACGGACGTCGTCGCCCACGTCGAGTGCGCGGGCCTCGCGTTCGGCTTCCTCTCGCTCGGGACCGTCACCCACCATGAGCATCGTGGCGGGCATGGCCTGCCGGATGCGCGCAAAAACCCGGATCACGTCGCGCACCCGTTTCACCTCGCGGAAGTTGGACGTGTGCATGATGACCTTGTGTCCCGCGGGGGCCACCTTGCCGCAGTCGGGTTCGCCGGCGGGCTGATACTCCTCGAGGTTGACGAAGTTCGGGATGACCCGGATATCGCAGGCCACGCAACCGAAGGCGCGATAGGTCTCGTCGCGCAGGTGGCCGGAGACCGCTGTCACGCCGTCAGACTGCTCGATCGAGAAGCGGGTGATCGCGAAGAAGCTCGCTTCCTGTCCCACGAGCGTGATGTCGGTGCCGTGCAGCGTGGTGATCACCTTCACCGGCTGGGCCGAGCCCAGCATCTCGCGCGCGAGGAAGGCGGTCGTGGCGTGCGGAATCGCATAGTGCACGTGCAGCAGGTCGAGGCGCTCCCGAAGGGCAACTTCGTGCTGCTTTGATGCAAGCGCCAGCGTGTAGGGAAAGTGGTCGAACAGGGGGTAACGCCCCATGCGGGTGTCCACTTCATGAAAGTAGACCCGCTCGGTGTACCCGCGGAGGCGGAACGGCATGGCGTAGGTGATGAAGTGCACCTCGTGGCCGCGCCGCGCCAGCGCCAGGCCCAGCTCCGTAGCAATCGCGCCGGAGCCGCCATAGGTGGGGTAACAGGTGATCCCGATCTTCATGTCTGTGCTCGTGCCCAGAGGTCGGCGATCTCCGCGGCCAGTTCCTCCGGGCCACGGGTCGCATCAAGGGTAATCCGCTCACCGGCGAGCTGGTGCCGGAACCAAGTTTCCTGGCGCTTGGCGTACTGCCGCGTGCCAATGACCATGTCCGCCACGAGGTCGTCTTGCGCGCGCCGGCCGGTCAGCACATCCACGGCCTCGCGCACGCCCACCCCGTCGAGCCCCGGCGTACCGGGCCGCGCACCATCGGCCAGGACCGCGGCCACTTCCCCGAGCAGCCCCCGCTGCACCATCTCGCGCGCCCGGCTTTCGATGCGCCGGTGCAGGACCGCACGCGGCGCCGAGAGCACGACGTACCACGGGTCAATGCTGCGAGCGGCGCGGGCGGCGCGTTGCCAGTGGGTGAGCGGCCGGCCCGACAACAGGGCGATCTCGATGGCCCGCTGGGCCCGCTGCCGTCCGCCACCGGCGAAGCCGGGATCGAGCCGGCCAGCCCAGCGCACCAATTCCAGCGGGTCGAGCCGCGCGAGCCAGGCATCGAGCCGGCGTCGCCGCTCAGGATCCAGCACCGGCTCGTGAAACAGGCCTTCCGCCAGCGCCCGGACGTACAGTCCCGTCCCCCCGACCACCACCGGCATGCAGCCCCGACCCTGGATTTCAGCGACGGCCGCGGCGGCGTCCCGGGCGAAGCGTCCCGCGCTGTAGCGCTCGCCCGGCGCAACGAGGTCGAGCCCATGGTGAGGAACACGCGCCAGTTCCCGGGCGGTCGGCTTTGCAGTCGCGATGTCGAGCCCCCGGTAGACCTGCCGGGAATCGGCGGAAATCACTTCCAGCGGCCAGTGCTTCGTGAGCGCGAGGGCCACCGCGGTCTTGCCGATCCCGGTCGGGCCCACCAGCACGGGGATCCTAGCGACGGCCAAACCGGCGCTCCAGCTCCTCGCGAGGCAGCTGAACGATCGTGGCACGGCCGTGCACGTCGTGCGGCGGTAGCGCGGTGCCAAAAAGACGCGCCAGCAGCGTGCGCATCTCCTGTTCGCCCAGCGCCTCGCCCGCCTTGACGGCGGCCCGGCATGCGTAGGCGGCGGCGAACCGCTCCAGCGCACTGCTCCATCCGCCAAACCGGCCGCGCGCGAGGTCCGCCACCAGCTCTCGGAAGCAGCGCTCGGCGTCAAACCGCGGATGCGGGGCAGGCACTGCCTGGAGAATCACGGAGCGTCCGCCAAATGCGTCAATCGCGAATCCGGTCCGCTCCAGCAGCTCTCGATGCTGTTCCACCGCATCGAGCTCCTCGTCGGTCAGGTCCACCGTGATGGGAAGGAGCAAGCGCTGGGAGGCCGCATCGTGGCCCTCGAGCTGGGCCATCACTTCCTCATACAGCACACGCTCGTGCGCCGAGTGCTGATCCACGAAGACCACGGCATCGTCGCTCTCATACACGATGAAGCTGCGAAACATCTGCCGCAGCGAGCTGGCAATGACATCGCGATCCTCGGCTCCCTCGGCGACAGGACCGTTCTCCAGCGGCACGGCATCATCGAGCAGGCCCAGCGACGACAGCTCGCCCGCCTGCCCTGCCGGCAGCGGACGCCATTCTCCGACCGGCACCGCAGCCGTCAGCTGGCCCATGGCCAGGCGGATGGCTTCCTCCACGGCGCGCTCGGCGCCAAGCCGGTCGCGGAAGCGCACCTCCAGCTTGGCGGGGTGGACATTCACGTCCACATCCGCCGGTGCGGTGCGAATGGTGAGCAGCAGCGAGGGACGGTCGCCCGGATGGATGGCGGAACGGTAGCCGGCTTCTGCCGCGCGAACGAGAAACGGATCACGGAAGGGCCGGCCGTTGACGAAGAGCTGCACCCGGCGCCCGCTGGGTCGCGCGTCGCCCGGCCGCTGCGCGAAGCCAGCGACCTGGAAGCCGCCCACCGCATGCATCACGGGAACCAGCGTGCCGGCCATGTCCGCACCCCACACGGCCGCGAGCCGGTCGGTGGAATCCTGTCCGGCGGGCACAAAGAGCCGCCGGACGTCGTCCACGTCCAGTTCGAAGCCCACCGCTGGATAGGTGAGTGCGAGCGTGGCGACGACGTCCGTCATGGCGCGTGTCTCGCTCGCGACCGAGCGAAGAAATTTCCGGCGTGCCGGCGTGTTGAAGAAAAGACTTCGGACCGTGACCGTGGTGCCCTGGGTGCGCGCGGCCGGCGCCACGCCCTCGACGCGGCCGCCGGTCACGCGCACTTCCGTTGCCGCTCCGTCCCCGGTGGATGTGAGCAGGACAAACCGTGACACCGACGCGATGGCCGGGAGCGCCTCACCACGAAACCCGAATGTGCTGACGCCTATGAGGTCGGCCGCACTCTGGATCTTGCTGGTGGCGTGACGGTCGAGCGCGAGCAATGCGTCATCGCGATCCATGCCATGGCCGTCGTCGGCAACCTCGATCACGGTCTTGCCGCCCTGCTCCGCCCGGACGCGCACCACGGTGGCGCCGGCATCGAGTGCGTTCTCGGCGAGTTCCTTGACCACGCTCGCCGGGCGTTCGACCACTTCGCCGGCAGCGATCTGGTCCGCCACGGCGTCGGGAAGAATCCTGATTCGGCGCGTCATCCCCGAAATCTACTCGTCAATCCGTGTGAGCACTGTCGCGGGCAGCCATCCGGTTTTCCCGGCCGCGTCGACCAGCCACCAGCCATCCTGCTCGCGACGCAGCCGCACCGACTGGGCCGCGCCGAGATTGCTCACCTCCGGTGCACGGCCGTGCGGCGACACCCGCAATGGCGCGTCCGCAACGACAACGCCGACGGCACGGTCATACCGGGCGGCCACAACACCCGCCGCAGCGCCCACCACGAGACTCGCCGCAAGGCTCAGCGCCGACCGCATGCGCAAGCGCCGGTGATCGGCAAAGATGAAAATCCACGCCAGCAGCCAGAGCCCCAGCGCGGCAAGGGCAAGCTCCTGCGGGGTCAGTGGTGAGACCCACGTGATGCTGCGCGACCATGCGTCCGGCCCCGGCACCAGCCCGAGCGCGCGGCGCACACTGGGATTCCTGGGCCGGAGCCGGGCGGCGTGCAACCATGCAGCACGGGCCCTGGCATCCGAACCCAGCCGGTATTCGGCGGCACCGAGGCCGTACCAGTCGGCTGCCGAGGCCCCCGAAACCCGCAGCTGGCGCGCGAAACCTTCCGCGGCGGCGCGATATGCGCCCGACTCGTAGAGTGACTCGGGACTCGGCACCTGGGGCGAGAGCAGCGACGGGGGCAGGAGCAGCAAGGGGACCATGATAACGAGGAGCCGCCGGCCACGACGCTCACGATGGCGTGAACTCCCACCCAGTGTGCTCGTCAGCACGTCCATTTCGCGCGCCAGCTGGGCCTCGGCGCGCGCGCTGCCGGCGGTGCCGTACCGCGCCGCGAGAAATTCGTCGCGCACATCCGCAATGCGTCGCGACAGCTCCGCATCCACTCCGGCTGCCCGCAGCGCGGACACCAGCGCGGGGCCGGTGCGCACATCCGCATCCGGCACGAGGGCACGCAACGCAGCGAGCAGGCGGCGGTCCGATCTCGGCAGATCGGGCTGCTGGTCGCTGACGCGCCGCCGATACCGCCCGCGATACCAGTCACGCGCCTCGACGCCGGCCCAGAGCGCCAGTGGCAGCAGGGCCACACCAATCCAGAGCGGCAACGGCACGCCCTGCCAGAGCGCCGCCGCGGGCGCGCGGCCCCGCCGCGCGAGCAACGGCGGTGGCGTGGGACGGGAGGACTCATTTTCAGGTGCCGGCGCGATGCTGACCACCGTTGCCGGCGCGGTGAGCGTCCGGTACTCGTCGGCGTCAAGGTCGAAATAGGAATACGAGAGCGTGGGCAGGCGCAACGGCCCGGCGGAATCCGGCAGCGCCAGGAAGCGGAAGGTCTTGGTGCCGCCCAGCATGCCCGATGCGCTGGTCATCCGGTCATCGGTCCGATCCTGGTAATGCCGGACGCTATCCGGCCAGCTCAGGACCGGCGCGGGCCAGAGCGCCACGTTGCCTTGCCCGGCGAGCGTGATGTCCACGGCCACAGCCTGGCCGGCGCTGCCAGTGGCGGGGACCTCCCGGCGCATGGTCAGGCCGCGGCCCACCGCGCCGCTGAAATCGGCCGGCCGCCCGGCGTCCGGCAAGGCATGCACCGTGAGCGTGGCCGAGTTGCTCTCCAGGGCGTAACGCTGCTCCTGGCTGAAGAACTGCATGGCCACCGGCACGCTGTACTGCAGTGATGCCTTGGCGATCTCCACCGGACCCGGCACCAGTGGAAAGACGACCTGGTACGAGACGAACAGGTCGTACCAGGTGTCGCCCACCTTCCGGCTATCCGCGATGCCGGGCGGCGTGGGCTGCGGATAACTCCAGACGCCGGACAACGTCGGTGGTGTGAGCGTGGGCGGGCGGCGCAGCCGGGAGCGGAGGTCGCGCGGAAACCACGCAGCGGTCACGACGTCCACCTGCTCGCCCACGTAGATGCTGCTGTCGGAGACCAGCAGCGTCAGCGCCGGCTCGCCGGGCCGGCGGGGCGGCGGCGCCTTTCGCAGCATCGCGCGCAGCCGGGGGCTGATCCCGCTGGGACCGGCTCCTGCACTGGTCTCGACCAGGATGGTGACGTAACCGGTGCGCGCGCGCTGGCCGCCCTGCTCTGCCTCGAACGGCCCCAGCCGGAAGGTGCCCGGGCGGACCGCGCTCAGGTCCAGTTCCAGCGTCGTGGTGCGCGCCGTTGTGTCGCTGACGGACACCGCCGTCCGCTCGCTCCGCGCCAGGATCTGGAACCCGTCGAGCGACGGCAGCGAGATGCGAATGGGATCCGTAGACGTTCCGGTCGCGGTGACGGTGAGCGTCACGTCCTCCCCGACCGACAGCCGGGAGCGATCCAGCGTCGCCGTGACGCTGGGCGCCGGCCCCTGCAGTGCGGCCAGCAGCGCGAGCGCGGCGATCACCAGTCCTTCACTCCCGACGCACTGCTCTGCATGCGCCGCTGCTGATCCTCCCGGGTCTGGCGCTCCTCGCGCGCCATCGACTCGAGGATTTGTTCCGCCTGCGCTTGCGTCATTCCAGCCGACGCGGATGACGCCGCGGGTGACGGCGGCTTCGGCGTGCCCCCGCCTCTTCCGCCGGCACCGCCCCCGCCCGACTGCGGTGGCGGCTCCGGTGGCTTCATGCGCTGCGCCAGCTCGAGATTCCACTTGGCTCGCGCCGAGCCGGGCTCGAGCAGCAGCGCCTGCTGCA
The DNA here is from genome assembly GCA_035707845.1 of Gemmatimonadales bacterium. Classification (GTDB taxonomy): domain Bacteria; phylum Gemmatimonadota; class Gemmatimonadetes; order Gemmatimonadales; family GWC2-71-9; genus CAMLHP01. Next base: position 16,626 of record DASSTP010000115.1, read on the forward strand.
GGTTATCAATGGCGGAGCCCAGCAGCTTGCCGCGGTTGGCACTGTCGGCCCGGGCATCCATGAGATCGACGAGGCCGAGATTATACAGGGCGCGATAGCGGAGGGCCGGATCGAGCGAGCGACTTGCCTCCGTGAGCGCGCGGCGCGCGACGTCCAGCCGGCCGGCGCGCAACGCCGCCGTCCCGGCGTTGTAGAAGGCTGTGTCGCGCGCGATGGTGCCGGATGCCGCCTCGAGAAAGCGTGACGCGGCGTCAGCAGGACGACCCTGCTCCATGGCGCGTGCGCCCTCGGACGGACGTTGCGCCCGCAGCGGGGTGGAGCCCAGGGCGAGCGCCAGGACCAGCAGCGACGCGCCCCGCCGCGTCAGGGTCTGCAGCAGGAGCAGCACTGCCGCCACCAGAAGTGGAATCCAGGCACGCGGAATCAGGTCGCTCGCCCGGGTCTCGGTGGTGGGGCTGCGCTTGAAGTTGGCCAGCAGATCCCGCACGGCACCGGCCTGGTCCGGCGCGTCCGCCGGAACAACGGTGCCGTCACTGGCTTCGGCGAGCTGTTCCAGCACGGCGTCTTCCCGCCGCGTCTCGACCGGAGCACCGTTCTCGTCGAGCTTGTACTCGATCAGGGTACCCGTCGTGTCACGAATCGGAATCCGGACCGGCTGTGTCCCGCCCTCCGCCACGAAGATCACGCGCACCTGCTGGGCCTTGAGTTCCTCGGCCGCCTGCCGCGCCAGCCCCAGGCTGTCGTGCAACTCTCCGTCAGTGAACACCACCAGCACCCGGTCACCCACTTCGCCGGAGGCCAGCAGCAGCTGCCCGCCCTGGGTGAGCACCGCGCTCAGGTTGGTCCCGCCCTCGCTGGCGAGGTCAGGGTCGAGCGCGTCGAGGTACATGCGAACGGCCCCGCCGTCCACCGTGAGCGGAGTCAGGATGTAGCTGCTGCCAGCGAAGGCGATGAGGCCGAGCCGGTCGCCAGGACTATCCTGCACAAGACGGCGTGCCTCACGCAGGGCGTGCTCCAGCCGGTTGGGGCTGGCATCCTCGGCCAGCATCGAGCGGCTGATGTCCACCGCGAGCACGAGACTGAGGGCATGCGTCTCGGTGCTCACCCTCGCGCGGCCGCCACGCGGGCCGGCCAGTGCCACCAGTCCGAAGAGCAGCACCAGCCCGAGAAGCACCGGCGTCCAGCGGCCCAGCCGCCGGGTGGTTTCGGCCAGCTCGGCCGACCAGCGGTGCGCCAGCCGCACCCGTTTCCGGTGGGCGACAAAGAGCCAGAGGCCGGCGAGGAGCGCGATCACTGGCGCAATGAACAGGAGCACCGGCGCGTCGAAGATCATGGCAGCCGCACCAGCAGGGTTGAGCCGAGCAGCACTTCGAGCAGCAGCGCGCCAAGGCCGATGAGGATCAGGGGACGGGTGGCCTCGTCGAAGCGGGTGTAGCGCGTGATCTGGATCGGCGACTTCTCGAGCTGGTCAATCTGCTGGAAGATCCGGCTCAGCGCCTCGCTGTCGGTCGCGCGGAAATACCGGCCACCGGTGCCCTGCGCGATGCTCCGCATCAGCGGCTCGTCGATGCGGACGGGGAGCATTTCATAGCGGAAACCGCCCACGCCGCGCCCGGTGGGGATGGGCGCCTCACCGATGGTGCCCACCCCGATCGTGTACACCTTGATCCCATACGCGGCCGCTGTGGCCGCGGCGGTCCGCGGATCGATGAGCCCCTTGTTGTTCTCGCCGTCCGTGAGCAGCAGGACCACGCGCGACTTGTCGGGACTCCGCCGCAGGCGATTGACCGCGACGGCCAGCCCGCTGCCAATGGCAGTGCCGTCTTCCAGCGAGCCGATCTTGAGTCCCATGATGGCCTGCTCCACCACGGGATAGTCGAGCGAGAGCGGTACCTGGGTCAGCGCCTGGCCAGCGAAGGCCACGAGCCCGATGCGGTCGGCCTTGCGGCCGCGCACGAAGCTCACGGCCTGCTGCTTGGCCACCTCGAGGCGGTTGCTGGGAGAGAAGTCCTCGGCCAGCATGCTGCTCGAGATGTCTATGGCAATCACGATGGAGATGCCTTCCTGGTGCACCTCCACCGCATCACCGCCAAATCGGGGACCTGCTGCCCCGATGATCAGCGCCGCCAGCGCGACAGCGCGCAGCACCGGCGGCAGTCGTGACCACCACGGCGCCTCGGCCACGGTGGCTGGCAGGCTGGTATCGCTGAAGGCGACCGTGCTGCGACGCTGCCGCCGGCGCCACCACCAGAGCGGAATGCAGGCCAGCAGCAACAGCAGCAGGGGGCGGGCGAAGGTCATGCGGCCGCGCCCTCCAGCGCGTCGGACAGCGCCGCCGCCCGGGAGTAGAGCGCGAGTACTTCGTCGGGAGTGCCGGGCGCGAAGCGCGCGGCATCGAGCGCCCCCAGCACCTGGGCGAGGTCGGCCATCGGCCAGTCCTTGCCTGACTGTGCCAGCACGGCGAGGCAGCTGGCAGTGTCCAACCCCTCATGCGCATCGGGAAGCTGTGTGGCGATGCTGCGCCGGAGTCGAGCCGCACCGGCCGCAAGCACGGACCGTGCTTCCCCCGCATCGGCCCACCGTGAGGCAGGCACCGCGGCCAGCGGCGGCGGCGCAGGCATCGGCAGGGGCCGGCCCCGGCGCCGCCAGAGCCAGTGCAGCGGGCCGAGCAGCAGCAGGGAGAGAACCGCGAAGATGACGAGCGGGAGCCAGCTCACCGTGCGCCGGCCAACGATGCCGGCCTCGGGCTGCGGGCGCAGCTCGGTGACAGGACGATTCGGGAGTGTTGGCCGGATGGTGAAGCTGGCCGCGCTCAGCGGCAGCGTAGTGAGGGAACCATCGGGAGCCAGGAGTTCCGGCGCGGGCACCTGGACCGTGTGGGGGCCGGGCGTCCACGCCACCAGTGGCGCGCGCAGGACGACGCTGTCACCCCGCAGCTCGATCGTGGGCTGGCCCAGCAGTTCCACGTCGCCCGACAATTTCCATTCCGGCCGCCGCGCGGTGTAGCCCGCCGGCAGGGACACGGCACGCCGCACCCACACCGTATCGCCGACCGTGGGTCCCTGTGCAGCGGCCTGCATGAGCAACAGCAGCGGAATCATCCGCGACGGATCCGCTGCGCCCGCAGCGCGAAGGCGCGGCGCAGGGGGATGGCGTAGTCGCTGCCGGTGCTGAGTGTCACCGAGTCCACCCCGCTGGCGGCGAGGATGCGCGCACGCTCATCCCGCCGGCGCTCACTGAGGGTCCGGAGCCGGTCGCGCAGCCGGCGGCTGCCGGTGTCGAGCAGGACGCGCTGGCCGGTTTCGGCGTCGGCCAGTTCGAGCCAGCCGGCATCAGGCAGGCTTCGTTCACGGGGATCCTCCACCGCGATGGCGACGACTTCGTGGCGCGCCGCCAGCCGGCGGAGCGGGCGCTCCCACCCCTCCGCGACGAAGTCGGACAACACCACCACGATGCTGCGATGCCGCAGCAGGCGCGTCGCATAGAGCAGGCTCGCCGCGAGGTTGGTGTGGCGGCCTTCGGGCGCGAAGGCGATGAGATCCCGGATGACGCGCAGGGCATGCCGTCGACCCTTCCGTGGCGGGATGACGCGCTCGACCTCGTCGGCGAAGAGCAGCGCGCCCACCCGGTCATTCTGCGCCGCGGCGGCGAGGGCGAGCACCGCGCCGACCTCCACGGCGAGTGCGGCCTTGGTCATGGGGCGGCCGAACCGGGTCGAGCCCGACTGGTCCACCACCAGCATGACGGTGAGTTCACGTTCTTCCGAGAAGGTCTTGACGAACGGGCTGGCGAGGCGGGCCGACACATTCCAGTCGATGGCGCGGAAGTCGTCGCCGGGCTCATAGGCCCGCACTTCGGCGAACTCCATGCCCTGCCCCCGGAACAGCGAGCGGTATTCCCCGGCAAAGAGCGACGTCACGAGTCCGCGGGTACGCAGCTCGATGGCCTTGACCTGGGCGAGGACGTCGGAGGAGACGGTGGGCATGGGCAGATAGGTCGCAGGTCGCAGGTCGCAAGTCGCAAGTCGCGACTTGCGACCATCAGGGAGCCTTCACCGCTTCGAGCAGCCGCATCACCACGTCATCACTGAACACGTTCTCCGCCTCGGCCTCGAACGTCAGCACGATGCGGTGCCGAAGCACGTCGGGCGCGAGCGCGCGCACGTCTTCCGGCACCACGTACTCCCGGCCGCGCAGGAAGGCGAAGGCGCGCGCCGCCGCCGCCAGCGCCAGCGACGCGCGGGGCGACGCGCCGAACGCGATCAGCGGCTTGAGGTCGGCCAGGCCGACACTGGCCGGATCGCGGGTCGAGCGCACCAGGTCCACGATGTAATCGGCGACCTTCTGGTCCATGTACAGCTCGGCGATGCGTCCGCGCGCCTCGAGGATGGCAGCGGGATCCAGCAGCCGCTCCACGGCGATCTCGTGGCCCGAGCCCATCCGCTCCAGCACCATGCGCTCCTCATCGCGCGTGGGATACTGCACCCGCACCTTGAGCATGAAGCGGTCGAGCTGGGCCTCGGGCAGCGGATAGGTGCCCTCGTTTTCAATTGGATTCTGGGTCGCGAGCACCAGGAACGGCTCGGTCAGCTCGAAGGTGGTACCGCCGATGGTGACCTGCTTCTCCTGCATCGCTTCAAGCAGTGCCGCCTGCACCTTGGCGGGCGCCCGGTTGATTTCGTCGGCCAGGATGATGTTGGCGAAGAGCGGGCCCTTCTTGACGTAGAAGTCCTGCGACTTCTGGTCGTACACCATGGTGCCGATGAGGTCCGCGGGCAGCAGGTCAGGCGTGAACTGGATCCGCGAGAACGACGCATGCACGATCTCGGCGAGGGTGCGGACCGCCAGCGTCTTGGCGAGGCCGGGGACACCCTCGAGGAGGATGTGCCCGCCGGTGAGGAGCCCGATGAGCAGCCGCTCCACCATTTCGTCCTGCCCCACGATCCGCTTGCCCACCTCAGCGGTGACCCGCTGGATGAGGCCCGCTTCCATCACCGGTTCCGCCATCGTCAGTCCTCGCTTGGATCCATGCGTATGGCCCGATAGAGCGCGCGCTCTTCCTCGGGCGTGAGGGGACGGTATTCGCCGGGCTTGAGGTCGCCGAGGCGTACCGGACCGTAGCTCAGCCGGGCCAGCCGCTCCACCTTGAGCCCCATGGCCTCGCACCAGCGTCGCACCACGCGATTGCGGCCTTCGTGCAGCGTGACGTCCAGGAGGCTGCGCCCGTCCCGACCCGGACGCACGCGCACCTCGGAAGGTTGCACCGGCCGTCCATCGAGTTCGAACGGCTTGCGGGCCAGCGCCTCGATCTCGCTGGTGGACTGTCCGTGCACGAGCGCGGTGTAGCGCCGGGGAATGTGATACCGCGGATGGGTCAGGCGATGCACCGCCTGGCCGTCGGTGGTGAGCAGCAGCAGGCCGGTCGTCATGATGTCGAGCCGGCCCACATAGGCGAGGCCCGCGGGATCGCGGATGAGGTCCATCACGGTGCGCCGGCCTTCTTCGTCGCTCGCGGTGGTGACGAACCCCAGCGGCTTGTGCAACGCCAGCCAGCGGCGGGTCACCAGCCGAACCGGCTTGCCCCGCACGGTGATCCGCTGCCGCCACGGATCCACCTTGCTGCCGAGTTCGGCGACCTTCCCGTCGACCTTGACCTGCCCCGCGCGAATCAGCTCTTCCGCGGCGCGACGCGACGCGATGCCCGCGCGCGCCAGCGCGCGCTGCAGGCGCATCTCGCTCATGACTCCGCCGGAATCGCGACTTCAGCTTCGTCGGCGTGCTCCGCATCCTCAGGCGCGTGCGGATGCAGGGCGATGCTGAGCTCCTCGGCCTTGGGCAGGTCGGCGAGATCGCGCAGCCCCAGCAGTTCGAGGAAGAGCGGCGTGGTCCCATACAGCAGGGGCCGCCCCAGCCCCTCGGCCCGGCCCACGACCTCGATCAGGCCGCGCTCCTGCAGGGTGCGCAGGACGCCACCGGCGGAGACGCCGCGGATTTCCTCGATCTCGGCGCGCCCCACCGGCTGGCGATAGGCGATGACGGCGAGCGTCTCCAGCGTGGCGGCGGAGAGCCGCGGCGCGCGCTGGGAAAACTGGGCACGCTCGATGGCGGCCGCGTGCACGGCGCGCGTCACCAGCTGGTAGCCGCCGGCCAGTTCCACCAGTTCGATGCCGTGCTGGCCAAAATCGTAGTGCTCGCGCAACTGCTCCAGCGCGGTGCGGACATCGGCAAGCGAAGCGTCGCTGTCGAGCAGGCAGAGCTCTTCCGCCGCGAGCGGACGGTTGGCCGAGAAGAGCGCCGCTTCAAGCAGCTGTGCGAGAGGAGTCACGGGCAATCCAGAGGGGCGCGAATGGCGCCGGTTGAGTGACGGTGAGCGCGCCACGGCGCGCCATCTCCAGCAGCGCGAGCAACGTGGAGAGGACTTCGACAATCGTCGGCGCCGGCCCCAGCGCCTCGACCCAGGTGCAACCCTCCTGCACCGAGAGGATCGCCTCGATCCGGCGCACCGCCGACTCCACATCGAGCGGACGCGCCACCACCTTGTGCAGCACCGGCGAGGGAATGCCGGCGATGACCCGCTCGACCGCTGACAACAGCTGGAGGATGTCCAGCGTCAGTGGCAGCGGCGGCAGTTCCGGCGGCGGCGGCAGGTAGCCGCGCGCGAGGTTGAGCGCGCGCCGCTCCGCCGCACGCCCCATCCAGAGCGCGATCTCCTTGATCTGCTGGTACTCCAGCAGCCGGCGCACCAGCTCCGCGCGAGGGTCTTCCCAGCCTTCTTCATCACTATGACGGGGCAGCAGCAGCTGGGCCTTGAGCCGCACCAGCCGGCTGGCCATGTCGAGGTAGTCCGCGGCCTGGTTCAGCCCCAGCTGGTGGATGGCGTTGAGGAACTGGTCCGCGATGCGCGCGATCGGAATGTCGGCGATCTCGATCCGCTCTTCCCGCAGGAGGTGCAGCAGCAGGTCGAGCGGCCCGGTGAACTGGTCCAGCTCCACCACGAAGGCGCTGCCGTCCTCGGCCATGTCAGTCAGCGGGATGGTGACGGATCCGGTCATCAGAAAATCTGCAGTCCCGTGTTGAGCTGATAGGGGCCCATCAGGCCAAAGAGCAGGCGCAGGCTCACGAAGGCCGGCGTCAGCAGCCAGTTGGTCACGCCCGGCAGAAAGAGCAGGATCACCAGCAAGGGCAGGAATCCCCAGCGGTGCAGGCTGCGGTACTGCGCCCCCAGGCCCGGCGGCAACAGGTGGTAGAACAGGTGCGAGCCATCGAGCGGCGGAATGGGAATCAAGTTGAAGAAGCAGAGCAGCAGGTTGAGCCACACGCCCCACGCCATCATCCGCTGCGCCGCGTCCAGCACCGGGCTGGCTGAGCCGGCGCCAAACAGCCCCAGGGCAATGAACACCACCGTGCAGACCAGCGCGATGCCAAGATTGGTCACGACTCCAGCCGCGCTCACGATGATGTCGCCCTTCTTGAACTTGCGATACTTCCGCGGATTGACCGGCACCGGCTTGGCCCCGCCGAAGGTGAAGCGGCCGCCGCTTCCGAACCACAGGATGGCCGGCAGCAGGATGCTCATCCAGAGGTCGATGTGCGGCACCGGATTCAGGGTGAGCCGGCCCAGCATGTAGGCGGTGTCGTCACCCTGCGCGAATGCCGCCGCCCCGTGTGCGTATTCGTGCGCCACCATGGCGAACACAAGCATCGGGAGGGCAAGGATGAAGTTGCCGAGCTGGGCGTCCAGGGTCCGTCCTCACTGTGCGGGCGGTGGGAGTTTACACGGCCCTGCACCCGCAAGTCAAAATTCGATGCCGCTTGACCTTAGGGTGGCCGGCCGCTACTTTCCGCAGCTACGCCGGAACGGTGGGCGTTCCGGGCGCACCAACGCGAGGAAGCTGTGCCGAGAATCAGGTCGTCCAAGAAGCGCATGCGTCAGAGCCGGGCTGCCCGGGAGCACAATCGCACCCAGCGGAGCCAGCTCCGCTCGGCCGTCAGGCAGGCGCGCTCGGCCGGCGCCGACAACCCCGACGCCCTGACGGCGGCCAGCAGCCTGCTTGATCGCGCGGGCCGCAAGCGGCTTATTCACCCCAACGCCGCGGCTCGGCAAAAGAGCCGGCTGGCGAAGGCGCTAAGAGCTAAGAGCTAGGAGTTAAGAGCCAAGCGAAGCTAAAACAGAGGGCGCCTCACAAGGGCGCCCTTTTTCATGCCACTTCCCGCCTTCCCGTCTTCCCAACTGGGCGGCCGCAGGCCTCCCCTACAACGCTGCCAGCTCCGCCCCGCAGCGCTCGCAGTACCACTCGGTCGGCCGGTTAAGCGTACCGCACTCGCCACACTTGAGGGTCTTGGCCTGGTTGGACGACGATGCCTGGGGCTTGGCTGGAGCCGCCGCGACGGGCGCCGCCGAGACAGTGGGCGCGGGTGCCGCCTCCGGCACCGACTCATCGGCCGTGGGCTGGTCGTCCGACGCATTCTGGGGTGACAACGAGGCGGACTGTTCCACCGCCACCGACTTGAGGAAATCCAGCTCGTCGTCGGGTCGGGCCGGCTTTGGGGGCTTGGACTGCTTGGGAGCTTCCGCCACGGGCTTCACCGGCTCCGGCGCCCGATGGACTTCCGCTGGCTCCGGTGCTGCCTTCGCTGGCGCGCTCTCCGCCACCGGCGCGTTGTCTCCCTGGATCAATGCCTGCACTTCGGAGAGGCGCTCGATTTCCCCGCGGATCCGGCCAAGTTCCTTGCGGATGCCGTCCAGCGAAGCGTGCTGCACCCGGCTGATCTCGTTCCACTTGCCGTCGGTGTACTCGCCCACGGCATGGCGCAGTTCGGCCTCGGCCATGGTCTCCTGCGCTTCGCTCTCACGCCGGGCAAGATCAGTCTCCGAACTCCGCAGCCGATCCAGGTCGGCCACGATGGCATCGCCATGTTCGCGGAGCGACTCCATGATCCGGCCGAGCCGCGATTCGTAGTCGGACTGCACGCGGCGACGTACGGCATCCGGCGCGTTGGATCCCGCCAGCTTCGAGAGCCATTCTTCGTACTGGGTGCGCTCGGCGAGCAGGGCCTGGACTGCGTTCGACCCGGAATCGTTGGGTTTGGCCATCAGCACTGCCTTCCTTCCAGAGACGCTTGATGCGCGGACAGAGGCGGCGATTCGTCGTCTGCTTCAATTCCCATGCCCTCTGCGCAACGGCTTGCAGCGGCAGGGCGCGGGACCGGAGACCCGGGCGCCAAGCTCATCCATTGCCTTAGCCTGAGCCCACAACCTCTTTTGGAGTAACAGGTTCTGCAAGTTGGCGCGGGTGCGGTCGCTGCGCAAGTGATGCGCGACCTGTGAGCTAATTTGCGCCTCGGACGAGCGAATCGCCAGAGACCGGATCAGGCCTGCCGGAAGACTACGTGGCCCCGGACGATGGTGGCAACGGCGCGGCCCCGGACTTCCCGGCCCCCGAACGGAGTGTTGCGGCTCTTGGAGCGGAAGGTGGACGGGTCCACCGTCCAGCGCACGTCGGGATCGAGCAGCACGACATCCGCCGGTGCCCCCTTGGCCAGGGAGCCACCCGGCAGTCCGAAGATCCGGGCCGGCACGGTGCTCATGCGCTCCACCAGCTGGGGCAGCGTGAGCAGGCCCGAGCCTACCAGCTCTGCATTGGCCAGCGGGAACGCCGTCTCCAGGCCGATGATGCCGTTCGGGGCCTGGTCGAACTCCCGCTCCTTGGCGTCGTAATGGTGGGGCGCATGATCGGTCGCGATGGCGTCAATGGTGCCGTCACGCAGCGCCTCCCGAACCGCCTCCCGGTCCGCGTCTTCCCGGAGCGGCGGATTCATCTTGGCGTTGGTGTTGTATCCCTCGCACGCCTCGTGGGTCAGCGTGAAGTGGTGGGGACACGCTTCCGCCGTCACCCGCACACCCGTGTCCTTGGCACGGCGGATCAGTTCCACCGAGCCGCGGGTGGACATGTGACAAAGATGCACGTGCCCGCCGGTCAGCTCGGCGAGCAGGATGTCGCGCGCCACCATGATCTCTTCCGCCGCCGCCGGAATCCCCTTGAGCCCCAGCCGGGTGGAGACCACCCCTTCGTGCATCGCGCCGCCCTCGGCCAGTGACATCTCCTCGCAGTGGTCGGCGACGGGGATGCCGAAGACCTTGGCGTATTCGAGCGCGGTGCGCATGAGGTGGCTCGACATGACCGGGTGGCCATCGTCGCTCACGGCCACGGCACCGGCCCCGACCAGCTCGCCGAACTCGGCCAGCTGCTGGCCTTTCTGCCCCAGGGAAATGGCGCCGATCGGGTAGACGCGCGCCTTGCCGGCCCGCTGCGCCTGGCTCACCACGAATCCCACGACGCCCTGGTTATCGCAGACGGGATCGGTGTTGGGCATGGCGCAGACAGCGGTAAAGCCGCCGGCCACCGCCGACAGGGCGCCGGTCGCGATAGTCTCCAGGTCTTCCTGTCCCGGCTCGCGAAGATGAGTGTGCAGGTCGATGAATCCGGGCGCTACCACGAGCCGCGCGGCGTCGATGATCTCCGCACCATCCGGGGCGCCCAGTCCCTGCCCCACCGCTTCCACCTTGCCGCCCGCGAGCAGGACATCAGCCTGTTCGTCGCGCCCCGCAGCCGGATCGATGACCCGGCCACCACGGATCAGCAACTGGGTCACCGCTCCTCCCCTTGCAACGCCGCCGAACTGCCAGGCCGCCCGCCAGCCAGGAGATAGAGCACCGCCATGCGGACGGCGACTCCGTTGGTGACCTGCGGCAGGATCACGCTGTGCTCGCCGTCGGCCACGTCGGAATCGATTTCGACGCCACGATTCATCGGTCCGGGATGCAGGATGAGCAGGTCCCTGGGTGCGCGCTTCAGGCGCTCGTTGGTGACGCCGAAGACGCGATTGTACTCGCGCAGCGAGGGAATGAAACCGGCGGTCATGCGCTCGAGCTGGAGCCGAAGCACGTTGAGCGCGTCGGCCCACTGGATGGCGTCCTCCACCCGCGGGAGCACCGTCACGCCCATCTCCTCGATGCCGCGCGGCAGGAGCGACGCCGGCCCGCACACCGCCACGGAGGCGCCCAGCTTGGTGAGCCCCCAGATGTTGCTGCGGGCTACCCTGCTGTGCAGGACATCGCCGATGATGGCCACCTTGATGCCCTGAATTTTCTTGAAGCGGTCACGCAGGGTGAGCATGTCGAGCAGCGCCTGGGTCGGGTGCTCGTGCTTGCCGTCGCCGGCGTTGACAACGTTGGAATTGATGCGGTCGCCCAGGAACTGGGCCGCGCCCGAGGAACCGTGGCGGATGACGACCATGTCGATCCGCATCGCCTCGAGATTGCGCGCGGTATCAACCAGGGTCTCGCCCTTGGACACCGAGCTCCCCACCGCCGCGACGTTGACGGTATCGGCCGAGAGTCGTTTTTCGGCAAATTCGAAGGAGATGCGGGTCCGGGTGCTGGCTTCGAAGAAGAGATTGACGATGGTCTTGCCGCGGAGGGCGGGAACTTTCTTGATCTGGCGTTCGCTGACTTCCTTGAACGGCTCGGCGGTGTCAAGAATGAGTCGGACCTGGTCGGCAGTGAGCTTCTCCAGGCCGACCAGGTCCTTGCCAAGCCCCGCCGCGGCCGTCACTCCCCGCCCCGGGCGACTTCCACGACGTCGCGCCCATCCAGTTCCGAGACCAGCACGTCCACCCGCTCGTCGGGTGTCGGGCTCACGCTCACGCCCACGACGTCCGCCTGGATCGGGAGTTCGCGGCCGCCGCGATCCACCAGCACGGCAAGGAGGATACGGCGCGGACGGCCGAAATCGGTGCACTCATCGAGTGCCGCCCGGACGGTGCGCCCGGTGTAGAGCACGTCATCCACGATGCACACGGTCCGGCCGTCGAGGTCAGGGAGACTGGTCTCGCCCACCACCGGCTTGGGCCCGATGGTCTGG
>DASSTP010000116.1:0-8858 GCA_035707845.1 Gemmatimonadales bacterium
GCTCGAGTAAAGGTCGCAGGTACAAAGTCTAATGGCTCATGGCCCGCGACCGGTTTCACCGTTCCCTTACTGAATATGCGCCGCGCGGAACTGATACACGCAGCCTGCCGGACCGAAGAGCGGATGGCGAAGGCTGCCGAGCGAATCGACCGGGGTCCCCTCCGGATCATACAGGTCTCCATAAAGGCTATCCGTGCCTGCCGTGAACACAAACCAGGCGTGCAGCTGGGCGCCTGCCGCCGTATCGCGTGGGGCAACCGCCTGCCATGGCCCAGTTCCCAGAAAGAGGCCGGAGACCGGCCAGGACACGTCGCCACTCACGTAGCCGGTTCGAGCACCCGCGGTCCAGGTCGAGCCCATTGGCACATCGTAGGAGTCGGGAGCGAGGGATGAACCGGGGTCATGCGGGACGGCGTGGGGCTCAAAATGCAGCGCAAGGCTGAAGGTGGAGTTGCCGCCGGCGAGGCAGCCGGCAGTATCCGTGACCACGGCCGACCACGCGCCGGCGACGTCCTCGTCGTACGTCATGGAATACAACGTCGCCTCGGTACTCTGACTGCACGCGGCGAGCAACGCCAGGAACGGTAGCAATCGCGACATCGCAGGCTCCGGGGTGCGAGAGCTTCCCGAGCATCGCATGAGCGCGTCAAGCCGGAGTCAAGGGTCGCGGAGCCGTTCGGTCTGCCGCACCGCTGTTAACGATCGGGCAACGTGGCGCATCGCAGGCGGCCGATGCTAGGCTGGCGCCACCTGCCCCGCCTGTCCATCCTGCCCATCTCGCCCATCCTGCCGCCCCATATCCCGCGCCACCGTCCGCCCTCCCAGCAGCGTCACCACCCCGCCCGCCATCGCCACTGCGGGCAGCAGCAGGATCGCCTTCTCGATGCCGAACCGGTCGCTGAGTCCGCCCACCAGCGGGAAGGCAATGGCGTCGCCGGCGAGATGGGTGAAGAGCAGGTACACGCCGGCCACCGTGGCGCCGATGCGCGCCGGCACCACGTCGAAGATGGCCGCCACGATCGGGCCATTGTAGAACGTGAGGAAGAAGATGCTGGCGGCAAACACGATCTTGAACAGCGTCATGTCGCGCAGCAGGAGCAGGAAGAGCGCGAGCGCGCCGCCCACCAGCATGCCGAAGGCAATGGTGAGGATGCGTCCCGCCTGGGTCCAACGCCGGAGCCAGTCGGCCATGGCACCGCCCGCGAGCGTGCCGAGCACGCCGAAGATCAGGAGCGGCCAGCCGAGGAGGTCCGACACGTCGGCGGGACTCATGCCCAGTTCGCGGGTCACGAACGTCGGCGCCCAGCCCACCAGTCCGTTCATGCCGAAGCTGATCAGCGCCCCGCCGGCAAAGACGTACATGAGTGTCGGCGTGGCGAGCACCCGGTGCAGTGCGCCCAGCATTTCGTCGAAGGCGCCGGTCATCTCGCCGCCGAAGGGCGTATCGTCAATGCGCTTGGCGCGGATCTGCACCACCCAGCGCCAGATATTGAGCGCGAACCCGGCGCCCGCGATCATCGAGAAGGCAGCGATGTCCCAGCGGCTGTCGGCCCCGAAGCGGAGATCGAGCAGCAGCGAGACCACGGATGCGAGCAGCAGTCCCACGAGGGTCGGGGCAAACTGGCGCGCCAGCGAGTAGCCCCGCTCCTTCAGCTCACGCAGGTAGGGGCGCACCTGGACGACGGCGAGCACGCGGGTGGGATCCTTGAGCCGCATCGCGAGCATGGCGCAGACGAATCCGGGCGCGCCCACCACCATGAAGGCGGTGCGCCAGCCATAGGCCTGCGAGAGCTTCCCGCCCAGCCAGATCCCCAGGCCGCCACCGATCACGAGCCCCGCGCTCAGGATGCCCAGCGCCATGGCGCGCTTCCGGTCGGTGAAGTAGTCGGCCACCAGCGACGCGGCGGCGGCCCCGAATGCCGCTTCCCCGATTCCCACTGCCGCGCGGCAGATGAAGAGCTGGTGATAGTTGTCCACCATCCCGCTCAGCATGGTGAAGAGACTCCAGAGCGCCACGCCGAACGCGATCACCGCGCGCCGGCTGCGGAGGTCGCTCATCACCCCGAACGGCACCGCGGCCACGGAGAACACCAGCACATAGGCCGAGCCCAGCCAGCCGAGCTGGGCGTCGGAGATATTCAGCGCGCCCTTGATCGGCTCGAAGAGCGCAAAAATGACGTTGCGGTCGAGGTAGTTGAGGAGATTGATGAACGAGAGCAGGAACAGCGCATACCAGGCGTAGGCGCGTGAGGGCGCGCCGCTGGCGCGCGTCGTATGTCGTACGTCGTATGTCGTATCGGCCATGCTACAGGACTCCTTACGGACTACGACCTACGACTTACGACGTACGACTCGCCGCCTGCGACTCCTCCGCCCGCTCATCCCTGAACTCCAGCGCCTTCCGGTATTCGTCCACCAGCCGCTGCATCATCTGCTCCCGCTTCTCATAGAGCCGCTTGAGTGGACGCGGGGCGTGGCGGGCGCAGGCGTACGAGGTGAGCAGCGGGAGCGCAATCGTGTTGTCCATGTAGCAGACCACCGTCCCCGGCAGCAGGTCGGGATCGATCTTTCCCCAGCTCACCGCTTCCGCCGGCGTGGCGCCGGAGAGGCCGCCGGTATCGGGACGGGCGTCGGTCAGCTGCAGGAAGTAGTCGTGCCCCCGCTCATCGATGCCCAGCACTTCCTGGATCTGCGGCTCGGTCTGCAGCATGAAGTTCTTGGGGCTGCCGCCGCCCGCAATCAGCACGCCGCTCCGGCCGCCAGTGCGCTTGGCCTCGAGCACGATCGCCGCCGTTTCATTCACGTCGGCGCTCACGTCAAACCTGAGCTTGCTGCCGGCGAGCGCCTGCTCGGCCACGTTCATGCCGATGCTGCTGTCGCCCGGCGAGCTGGTGTACAGCGGCACGCCCAGCTCGTGCGCCGCACTCAGCACCGAGCGCCGCTTGAGCCCCAGCGCCTGCTCCCGCTCCCGCACGTACCCGCCCAGCAGGTAGTGATACTCGGCGGTGCTCATGGGGCGCTGGAATTCCTCCCGGGCCGAGACCTCGCGGATGAAGGCGTCGGTGGAGAGCAGCACGTTATAGTCGAAGAAGATGTCGTAGATCCGGACGACTCCCTGCTCGCGCAGCTCGACATCGTTGATGTGCGGCGTGCCGCGATGCATCGCCAGGTCGAGCGCAAAATGGGCGTCATGGTAGAGATTGGCGCCCGTGGAAATGATCCAGTCCACGAAGCCCATTTCCATCAGCGGGATAAGGCAGCTCATGCCGAGCCCCGCCGGGGTCATGGCGCCGGTGAGCGTCATGCCCACCGTCACTTCCGGCTCCAGCATCCGCTTCACGAAGAGGTGGCATCCCTCGCGCAGCCGCCCTGCGTTGTAGGCGAGGAAGGCATTGTCTATGAGATCCGCCGCGCTCTCGTTGCCGGTGATGGCGCTCGGATTGATGCGCTGGCCGCGGAGGTGGGAGCTGGGTGCATGGGACATGTTGGGATCCTTGTATTGTGCGGAGCGGAATCGTAATTGTAGGGGCAAAGCCATGGCTTTGCTCCTACAATTACGATTCCACCATCTTCTTGTCACCACTGGGCGCCTTCCCCGTCACCTCCGAATCCGGCTTGTCCGCGCGGGCCTTGAGCACGATATCCACCGCCTCCGCCGGGCTGTCCGTCACTGATAGCAGCAGCATGTCGGCCTCGCCCACCTTCCCTTCAGCCAGGACCGAGTCGCGCAGCCAGGTGAGCAATCCATCCCAGTATTTCTTGCCAAACAGGATGACGGGGAAGTGCTTGATCTTGCCGGTCTGAATCAGGGTAAGCGCCTCGGTCAGCTCGTCCATGGTGCCGAAGCCGCCGGGGAAGACGATGAAGGCCGTGGAATACTTCACGAACATGGTCTTCCGCACGAAGAAGAAGCGGAAGTTGATTCCCCGCCGCACGTAGGGATTGGTGCCCTGCTCGAACGGAAGCTCGATATTGCAGCCGATGGAGAGCCCGCCCCCTTCAACCGCCCCGCGATTGGCGGCTTCCATGATGCCTGGCCCGCCGCCGGTGATGATGGGTATGCCTTCCTGCGCCAGGAGGCGCGCCGTCTCCACCGCCGCCTGGTAGGCGGGGTCGGTCGGGGGCGTGCGCGCGGAGCCGAATACGCTGACGCCATCGATCACGTCACCCAGCGCGTCAAAACCCTCGACGAATTCTCCCATGATGCGGAAGACCCGCCAGGGATCGGTCTTGAGCAACGCATCGGGCCGAAGCTTGGGCTGCGGCCCCTCCAGCAGCATTTCGTCTTCGGTGGGCCGCTTGGGCTCCGCGCCTGGCGGATAGGGACGGCGAGTGTTGTCGGAATCAGCCACGGGTCAGGTGCGCAATCATGGCCCGGTAGTCATCGGGCACATTGTAGAAGTAGGGGGAGACACGGACATGCCCCGGCCGGGCGTCAGTCACGAAGTGCGCCTCGGCGAGCCGCGCCACCTGGGCGTGGGGATCGGCGGCGGGAATCATGATAATGGCAGCACGGTCCGCGGGCGACTTCGCCACCCGGGGCCGGAATCCCGCTGCTCGTAGCTGCTCGATGCAGTCTTCCGTAAGCATCGCGGTGCGCTCCCGGATCCGTTCCACACCCAGTTCCTCCCAGATCTCCAGCCCACCGAGCTGGGCATAGACCGGCAACAGCGGCGGCGTACCCATTTCCAGCCGGCGGGCATCGTCGTGAAACTCCAGCGAAGCTACGTCGAAGCGGAACTGCTCGCGATGGGCAAACCACCCGGTGGCGTGGGGATAGAGGTCGCTGGTGATCGCCGGTGCAGCGTAGAGGAACGCCACCCCTGCGCCGCCCATGAGCCACTTGAGCCCGCCGGCACAGTAGAAGTCGACACCCAGCGCCTTGACGTCCACCGGGACCTGGCCGGCTGCCTGGTAGCCATCGATCAGGCAGAGCGCGCCCTTCCGGTGGGCCAGCTCCGCAATGGCTCGCGCGTCCTGGATGGCACCGCTGGTGAAGAAGACATGGCTTGTCGCCACGATCGCGGTGCGGTCATCGATCGCCGCTTCGTAGAGCTCCAGCGGCACCGTGACGCCGTCGGGGCTCTCCAGTATCTGCACCTCGACGCCCAGGTCCTGCCTGGCCAGCCATTGATAGCTGATGGTGGGAAAATCGAGACTGGTGACAATGATCTTGTTGCGACGGGCATAGTCCAGCGATTCGGCGACCACCGTGAGCGCGGACGAGATATTCGGGTGCAGCGCGATCTCGCTCTCGCCGGCACCGACGACTCGGCCATACCTGCTCCGCAGTTCCGCCAGCGCCGCCCACCAGACATCATACCATGCGGCTGCCCCCCGGTTCTCCCAGAGATCGAGATACTGGTTCACCCTGGCGCGGGCACGCACACTCAGCGCCCCGAGCGAGCAGCTGTTGAGATAGATCGAATGCCGGAAGATCGGGAATTCGTCCCGGTAGGTGGGGATTGCGCTGGGATCTGGCATGGCGGGAATATAGGGAGTAGGGGCTAGGGACTAGGGAGTAGGGGCTACTGACTCGGGGTGTACGGAGCTCCCATGCTCAACCCTAACCCCTAACCCCTAACCCCTAATCCCTAGCCCCTATATTTCCCCCATGTCACAGCGCGACCCTACCTGGCCCACTTATCCCGGTTCCTGGAGCCAGCTCGCCCTCCGGCTGACGGGCCGCGCGCTGCTGAGTCCTCGGGTCGCGGTGGACCTGCTGAGTGCCGCGTGGGCGTTCCGCCGGCGGAACTGGTGGAAGAAGCTGCCGTTTCTTCCCCTGCCCGACCGCACCTACCTCCGCTGGCGCATGTACACGGCCTACGCCGACGAGTCTGCCGTGCCGCCGATCGATGACGTGATCCGCTTTGCCCGCTGGCGCCGGGAGCTGCTGCGGCCATGAGGGAGGTCGTCATCCTGGGCGGCGGCTTCGCTGGTCTCTATGCCGCGCGCGACCTCAAGGGTGCCCTGGCGCACGTCACCGTCATCGATCGCACCAATCACCACCTCTTCCAGCCGATGCTTTATCAGGTGGCCACGGCCGCCCTGAGCCCCAGCGATATCGCCTATCCCATCCGCTCGGTGCTCCGGAGGCACCGAAACACCGACGTACTGATGGGAGAGGTGGATCGGGTCGACGTAGGGGCGAGATCGGTCCACCTGCTTGATGGTCGCAGCATACACTACGACTACCTGATCGTCGCCGTGGGGGCCAGGCACTCCTATTTCGGCCATGACGAGTGGGAGCCGCTGGCGCCGGGGCTCAAGGCCATTACCGATGCGCTCGAGGTACGGCGGCGGATCCTGCTGTCGTTCGAGCTCGCCGAGCAGGAGCCTGACCCGGCAAAACGGGCGGCGCTGCTCAACTTCGTGATCGTGGGTGGCGGCCCGACCGGCGTCGAGGTGGCGGGCGCCATCGCCGAAATCAAGGAGAAAACCCTCAAGCGCGACTATCGGAACATCAATCCCCGGGCGGCGCGGGTCATTCTCCTGGAGGGCGGCGACCGCATCCTTCCTCCGTACCCCGAAAAGCTGAGCCATGCGGCGCGGAGGACGCTGGAACGCCTGGGCGTGAATGTGCGCACTGGCGCATTGGTGACGGATGTGCGTCCCGACGGTGTCGCTATTGGCGAGGAGTTCATCCCTTCTCGCTGCGTCATCTGGGCTGCCGGCAACAAGGCGAGTTCGGTCCTCAGGTCCCTGGGCGCACCGCTCGATCGCCAAGGCAGGGTTATCGTGGAGCCGGACCTGACCATCCCTGGTCATCCGGAGGTGTTCGTCCTGGGCGACGCCGCCGCCTTCAAGCATCAGCCCGGCTATGAGGGCCCGCTCCCCGCCGTCTCTCCCGTCGCAATCCAGATGGGACACTACGCTGCCCGAGTGATCCGTCGAGAAACCGCCAGCAACGCCCTCGTCGAGTCCCGTCGCGCGTTCAACTACTTCGACAAGGGACAGCTGGCCGTCATTGGGCGAGGACGAGCCGTTGCCGACCTTCACAAGCTCAAGTTCTCGGGGTTCTTCGCCTGGCTGACATGGATCTTTGTCCATATCGCCTACCTGATCGGATTCCGGAACCGGGTGATCGTCCTGACCGAGTGGGCCATCTCCTATTTCACGTACGGCAAGGGCGCGCGCCTCATCAACCGGCCCCGGTCATCCGAGATCCAGTGCGAATGATCACTGCCGACATCGTCAAGCGATGGGCGGAGGAGGCCGGATTCCTGGCCTGTGGCATCACCGACCTGGCCCCCAACGCCCATGCGGACGCGCTCGACCGCTGGCTCGCCGCCGGGTACGGCGGCACCATGCGCTACATCCACCGGCAGGCCAGAAAGCGGAAGAACCCCGCGCTGGCCGACCAGGAAGCCCGCTCGGCTGTTGTTGTTCTCGATAGCTACTACTACGATGACAGCGACCAGAACGCGACCCCGCCCAAGGTGGCCAAGTACGCCCGCGGCAAGGACTATCACGACACCATGGGCCGCCGGCTGGAGCAGCTGGCCGAGCGGCTGCGCAGTGCCGGCGCCAGGCATACCCGATGTTATGTAGATGCCGGTCCCATTCCCGAGCGTGAACTGGCCCGGCGGGCGGGCCTTGGCTGGATCGGGAAGAACGCGATGCTCATCCGGCCCGGCGTCGGATCCTTCTTCTTCATCGGTGAGATCCTGACCGACCTGGAGCTTGCCCTCGACGTGCCCGTTGAGACGGACCACTGCGGCACTTGCACCCGGTGCATCGACGCGTGCCCCACGGACGCCATCGTGGAACCGCGGGTGGTGGACGCCACTCGGTGCATTTCCTACCTCACCATCGAGCAGAAGGGTCCGATCCCCGACGACCTCGCCGCCAAGATGGACGGCTGGGTGTTCGGGTGCGATATCTGTAACGATGTCTGCCCGTGGAATGTCAGGTTTGCAGGCGAGCAGGGCGAGCAGGGCGAGCAGGGCGAGCAGGGCGAGCATGATGGCAGGAAGCTGCTTGCGGCCATCGAACGCATGAATGAACACGATTTCGAAGTCCACTTCGCCGGGACACCGTTCAGTCGGCCAGGGCTGGCGGGGATGCGAAGGAATATGGCCATCATAAGTCGTACGTCATAAGCCGTACGACCTGCGACCTGCGACCTGCGACCTGAGACTACATGCCAGACCCGTTCCACTTCGCCTTCATCGTCAAGGATCTCGACTCCACTCGTCGCTTTTATGGGGCGCTGCTCGGCTGCGCCGAGGGGCGGAGCACCGAGACCTGGGTAGACTTTGATTTCTTCGGCAACCAGATCTCCTGCCACACCACGGGCGTCCCGATGACGACGGCGAGCACCGGTGTCGTGGATGGCATTGCCGTGCCGATGCCGCATTTCGGCGCGGTGCTGGCGTGGGAGGTGTTCGGGGCACTTGCCGAACGGCTCCGGGCGGCAGGGCAGGAATGGATCATCGAGCCGAGGGTGCGGTTTGCCGGCGAGCCCGGCGAGCAGATGACGATGTTCCTCCGGGATCCCAGCGGCAATGCGCTCGAGTTCAAGAGCTTCAGGAATGCGGATGGCGTGTTCAGGAAATGAGTCGCGCGTCATGCGTCGCGCGTCGAGCGCCAGACGCCCGACGCCAGACGCCAGCCGCCGCGTGCCGAAGGATTCGCATCTTGCGTCTCGCGACCCACGTCTGCGGCCGCAGGCCGCTGGAGATGCCGGGCGAGATCGCGCGGCCATGGGGCGGCCGCAGGCCGCCCGTACAGGAGCCTGGGGGGATTTTCCTGCTGCCCTGCTCGCCCTGCTCGCCCTGACATGAAATCCGCCTCGGTCCTCATCGTCGGCGGCGGGGTGATTGGCGCCAGTGTCGCCTGGCACCTGGCCCGCCTCG
>DASSTP010000117.1:0-4244 GCA_035707845.1 Gemmatimonadales bacterium
CCACAAGAACATCTTCCAGCCGCTGGGGCTCAGCGAAAGCTTTTTCCGGCATTCGCCCTGGTATCTGTCGGCACGCCGCTCCGGCAACTACACCGTCCAGCGCGACAGCGCTACTGGCCGCGATTCGGCGATCGCCAACGCTCGCGAATTCAATCCCGGCATCACCGTGCCCAACAGCGGGTGGAACGCGCCGCTCGGTGATCTCGCCACCTACATCGGCGTGCTCTCGGCGATCGCGAAGGGCGACTCGTTGTGGTCACGGAAGCTCCTGCCCGCCTCAGCGCTCCGTAGCATGTGGGAACCGAAGTACCGGATCTCCGGCAACGAATACAACGCCGGCAGCGACAACTGGATGGGGATGGGATTCTTCGTCTATCACCGGGGCAAGAGCACCATGGTGGGGCACACCGGCTACCAGGCGGGTTTCCGCTCGCTGCTCTTCCTGAATCCCGCCACCGGTCGCGCGGTGATCGCGGTACTCAACACCGACAACAGCGCCGACGACCGCGCCTCAGGCGAGCGGCTCCACCTGATAGAGGAGGCGGCGTTGAGGGAAGTGGAGTGACAGGGCGAGCAGGAGGGCAAGGCGAGCAGGGCGAGCAGGGCGGCGGGGTCAGTAAGGCCAGCAGGAGGGCAGGGTGACCAAGGCGAGCGGGAGGTCGCAGGCTGCTGGTCCTTTCCGTCCAGTCCGACCATCCTCCTGCTCCTGCTCCTGCTCGCCTTGCTCGCCCTGCCTCGCTGCCGTACGTTCAGCCCCATGCTGCCACCCCAATTTGGCTTCGGCCAGCAGCCCGACTGGGAGGGAGATGCTCCCCAGTCCCGGGCCACGGCGCTGGCCGAGCCACAGCCCCAGGCCATCGTTCCCAAGGGATTCCGGGGGAAAACCGCCATCGTGACGGGCGGCGCCACCGGCCTGGGCCGGGCAGTCGCCCATGAGTTTGCCCGGCTCGGTTGCAATGTCGCCTTCTGCTATGTGAACCTGCCCGGGCGCGACGTGACGGAGCAGGCCCTCCTGACGGAGACCTCGCTGAGCAGCTTCGGGGTGGGAATTTTTGCCGCCAAGTGCGATGTGCGTGATCTCGATGCGGTCGAAGCGTTCGTGGCGGCGGTCAAGAAGAAGCACGGCGCCGTTCATTACCTGGTGAACAACGCCGGCATCGCCAACGATGGCGCGCTCTGGCGGCTCTCGCCCCACGCCTGGCGCGATGTGGTGGACACCAATCTCACCGGGACATTTCACTGCATCCGTGCCGTGGCGCCGACGTTCCGCGAGCAGCGGTGGGGCAAGGTGGTGAACATCAGCGCCCACCAGACCGTGCGTCCCGGATTTGGCGTTGCCAACTATGCCGCCAGCACGGCGGCGGTCGAGGGCCTCACCCGCGCCGCCGCCGACGAGCTGGGCCCTGCCAACGTGAATGTCAACGCGGTTGCTCCGGGGTTCATCCGCACCGAGCGGATGAGCATGCTGCCCACCGAGGTGGTGGACAAGGCGCGGAAGCACAGCGTCCTGGGCCGGCTGGCCGAGCCCGAGGACGTGGCCCGGGTGGTGAGTTTCCTCTGCTCCGACTCCGCCCGCCACATCACCGGGCAGACGCTGGTGGTGGATGGGGGGCTGTCGTTGGAGTAGACGGGAAGGCGGGAGGTCGGGAAGACGCGAGGTCTCAGTCCTCAAGATCTTCGCGCCTTCCCGACTGACTTCCCGTCCTCCCGCCTTCCCGGCTTCCCGCCTGATTACTTTTCCCCCATGCACCGCCCTCATCATCTCCTCCTGGCCGCCCTCCTGCTCACGGTGGCCGGGCCGCTCCGCGCCCAGGAGAGCAAGTACCAGAACCACCAGCTCAACGTGATGCCGCTGGCGGGGCAGAAGATTGCCGTCCTGCCTATCACGTACGTGGTGGCGGACCCGGCCTTCACCGCTGACAGCGCATGGGGGCCCTGGAGCGACCGGGTGCCGGCGCTGCGCCGGGCCGACTCCCTGGTGGACGCCGAGCTGGTCTCACGATCCCCCGAAATCAACTGGGTTCTCCCCCCCGAGCTCCGGAAGATCTCCCGCCGCGCCGGCGGGATGCTGGCCAATCCCGACGAGATGGGCCAGGCGATGCTCCGGAACGAGGGGCTCAAGGAAGTGCCCGACAATCTCGCCGCACCGCTCCGGAAATTTGTGGCGCTGGCCGGCGGGCGCATGGTCCTCGTCCCCGCCGCCCTCGGATTTTCCCGTGAGCCGGAGGGCAGCTGGCGCGCGGATCTTGCCCTCGTCCTGGTGGACGCCCGCAGGGCGTCCGTCGTCTGGCGCTCCCTTGCCGTCGGGCGCGGCTCGACTCCCGATCTCGCGGCCCAGCGGGCCGCAGCCTCGGTTTTTCCCTGAGACTTTCCCATGGCATTTGACGTCACCCTGATTCCCGGCGACGGCATCGGACCCGAGATCACCGAGGCGGCTGTCGCTGCACTCGAGGCCACCGGAGCAGCGTTCAGCTGGGACCGGCAGCTGGGAGGCATGGCGGCGGTCGAGGCGAACGGCACACCACTGCCCGATGCGACCGTGGCGAGCATCCGCCGCACCGGCGTGGCCCTCAAGGGGCCGCTCACCACCCCGGTGGGCGAAGGGTATCGCTCCGTCAACGTGGGGCTCCGGAAGGAATTCCAGCTCTACGCCAACGTCCGGCCCACCCATACCATCGTGCCGGGCGGGCGGTTCGAGAACGTCGACATCGTGCTGGTGCGCGAGAACCTCGAAGGCCTCTACGTTGGGGTCGAGCATTACGTCCCCGTTGGCGACGACCCCAAGGCGGTCGCCGAGTCGCTCGCGATCGTGACGCGGGTGGGCTGCGAACGCATCGTCCGCCATGCCTTCGAGTACGCGCTGGCGCATGGACGCCGGAAGGTCACCTTCGTCCACAAGGCCAATATCCTCAAGGCGGCGAGCGGCCTCTTCCTGGAGTCGGCGCGGAAGATCGGCAAGGAGTATGAGGGCCGGGTGGAGTCGAACGATCTCATTATCGACAATGCCGCGATGCAGCTGGTCATGCGGCCCGAGCAGTTCGATGTCATCGTGACCACCAACATGTTCGGCGACATCCTGAGCGACCTGATCTCGGGACTGGCCGGCGGGCTGGGCCTGGCGCCGGGCGCCAATATCGGGAAGGATGCTGCCATATTCGAGGCGGTGCATGGCAGCGCCCCCGACATCGCCGGGAAGGGCGTGGCCAATCCCTCGGCGCTCATGCTGGCCGGCGCCATGATGCTCGACCACCTGGGCGAGACCGACCGCGCCGGCCGGCTCCGGGCCGCTGTCGAGCAGACGATCGTCGCCGACAACATCCGCACCCGCGATCTCGGCGGCAGCGCCACGACGAAGGAGTTCGGCCGTGCAGTTGCCCAGCGGCTTCGCTGAAGTTCCCTGCGCCCGTTGCGGGAAGTTCGTGAAGGGCATCCAGATCGGTGAGCTCTGTCCCGATTGCCGCCGCCAGCGCGCCCTGCGTGCAAGTCGGTACGCCCGGCTCATCTCCCTCGCGGTGACCGCGAGTTTCGCCTTCTACGTGGTGACTCGCGCCCCACTTTCACGTACCGGCCGCCTGTGGCTCGCCGCCGGCGCCATCATCATCTACTTCGTTACCCGCAAGGTCGCGTACGGTGCGCTGATGCGGCACCTGCCCGACTGACCGGGTCAGGGGTTTTTCATGTTCCGGACGCGATTCATGCTCGCCGCCCTCGCGCTCGCGAGCGCCGCGCCGCTCTCGGCGCAGCAGAGTCTCACGATTTACAACGACGGCCGCGTGCTCATGCGGCAATCCTTCGACGTGAAGGTGAACGGTGGGACGTCACGGGCCTCGGTGAACATCGGCGCGGCCGATCCGGCCTCCGTCTTCCCGCTCGATCCCGGCGTCAGCATCACTCACGCGGTCTTCGAGGGCATGCTCTCCGAAGGCGACGCCATGCGGCGTGCCGTGGGCAAGGAAATCCGTTTTGTCACGACCCGGCCCTCGGCGGCCGGTGCGGTGCCGGACACCATCCGCGCCACGGTCTTGAGCGCCGACCCGCTGCGGCTCAAGCTGGCCGATGGCTCCATCACCTTCAGCATGCCGGGCCATGCGCTGTATCCTGCCGCGCTCGCTGGCGGCGAGCCCTCGCTGGCGCTCGAGCTTTCTAGCAAGTCCGCACTTGATCGCCTCCGCCTCGGCTACTTCACCAGCGGCGCCCAGTGGAGCGCCGGGTACTCGGTGATCCTGGACAAGTCGAGCGCGCGG
>DASSTP010000118.1:0-9222 GCA_035707845.1 Gemmatimonadales bacterium
CTCGACTCTACCACGACGTATGCCGACGTGGCAGGGCTGCTGACCGACGACCGCCGGCTCGGGACCATTGCCATCCCGGACAAGGTGACGTCGGCGACACTGCGGCTCAAGTTCGCAGGGGCGGAGCTCGCCAAGCTGGCTTTCGCGCCGGCCGACGGCAACGTGCTCCGCCTTGCATATCAGCTTCATAGTCCCACGCCCACCGGGATTGCGGTCGGCGCGGGCGCCGCCGGTACGAGCGGCCCCCAGTTCGTCAGCTGGATGCGCGCCACGCTGCCGGATACGGTCGTGGTGCAGCAGGTACCCCGTATCGTGCTGTTCAATGCCACGCTGGGCGATGCGGCTGATGTCGCGCCGCCGCCCGACTTGCTCACCGTGGGCGGCATCCCGTCTGCCCGCTCCATTGTGCGCTTCTCGGTGCCGCCACTGGTTACCGACTCATCCCAGATCGTGCGCGCCACGCTGGTCCTGGTCCCGACCGAACCGCTGGGCGGGCTTCCGGGCGACTCCACGCTGCTCGACGTGCGCGGAATCTTTTCCGACCTGGGCCCGAAGTCGCCCCGGATCGAAACCAACGACGCCTTGATCATCACTCACCTGCTCGACACGGGCAGCACCGATTCACTGACCCTCGACGTGACCACGATCGCACGCCTCTGGGACAGCGCCGCGGGCATTCCTCCCGCGCTGATGCTGGCGGTAAGTCCCGAGGCCGCCACCTTCGGGCTGGCCCGCTTTGGCTCGAGCCGCATCGCCGGCTTCGTGCCGGCGCTTCGCATTACCTACGCTCGGCCCTATCCGTTCGAGGTCCAATAGTGCGACGGCTCCTCCTGCTCGCGTTCCTCACGCTGCCGTCTGCGCTGGTGGCCCAGTCGTCACAGTTTGGTGTGAACGGTCTCGGCATGCCGGGCCGCGAGCTCTCGGCACGGGCCCTCGGTACGGGCGGCAGCTTCGGGCTTTTTGACCCGATGTCTGCGGTGAACCCGGCGGCGATCCGGGAGTACGACCGCTTCAACGCCACGTTCACGCTGCAGCAGAACTATCGCTCGTCCTCCGGGACGCAGCAGTCGGAATCAGGACGGGACACCCGCTTCCCGCTCATGGCGGTGGGCGGACCCATCCCGAAGACGCCGCTGGCTCTCGGTGCCACCTTTGCCACGTATACCGACCGGGATTTCTCGCTCGCGGCCAGTGACACGGTCACCTTGCGTGGCGTGCCGGTGCCGGTCTTCGACACGCTCAGTTCCAATGGCGGCCTCAGCGATCTCGGCCTGATCGCGGCCTATCGGGGCGGCGGATGGGAGCTTGGCACGGCGCTGCACGTGATCACGGGCAGTGCCCGGCTCTCGCTCACGCGCGACTTTGGCGACTCGCTGTACCTCCCGGTGAGCCAGCGGGCCGAGATTTCGTATGCCGGTGTGGGGATCTCCGCCGGGTTGCTGCGGGCCCTGGGGCGACGGGCAGCCGTTGCCGCGTTCGTGCGCCTCGACGGTCATGCCAACGTGGACCGTGACAGCAGCCGGGTGGGTGTGGTTGACCTTCCGGTCGCCTTCGGCGGCTCGCTGCGCTGGCGGCCAATGGCGCAGCTGGATCTCGCCACCACGGTGACCACCAGCCGCTGGGGCTCGGCCGATGCCGACCTGCGCGCCCTCGGCGGCACCGGTGGGCGCAACACCGTGGATGCGTCGTTCGGCGGCGAATGGCTGCGCGACCCGCGCTCCCCCGACCGGATGCCACTGCGATTTGGCGTGCATTTCCGGACGCTGCCGTTTCCCGTCACCAGCGGCGCCCAGCCACGCGAGCTCGGGTTCGCTCTTGGCACCGGACTCATTGTCGCCCGGCAGGGAGCCGGCGGCCCGCCCTCGGCATTGCTGTCCCTCACGGTTGACTATGCCCGGCGCACGGCCGATGGCGGTTACGGCGAGTCGGCGCTCATGCTCTCCGCCGGCGTCACGGTGCGGCCCTGAGCCATGCCCAAGCGCGTCTACATCGAGACGTACGGCTGCCAGATGAACGTGGCCGACAGCGAACTGATGTTCGGGGTGCTGCAGGGCGCCGGTTATGAGCGGATCGACACCCCGGACGACGCCGACCTGATCCTGGTGAACACCTGTGCCGTACGGGACAACGCCGAGCAGCGGGTGGTGGGTCGGGTGGGTGAGCTGCAGCGCCATAAGCGTCCCGGCGACGTGCTGGGCGTGGTGGGCTGCATGGCGCAGCGCCTCGGGCCCCAGCTGCTGGAGTCGGCGCCCAAGGTAGACCTGGTGGCGGGGCCGGACGTCTACCGCGACCTTCCTGCGCTGGTGGCCGAGAGCGCGCGCGGGAGCCGCGTCTCGGAGACCGACTTCCGCTCGTGGGAGCATTACGAAGATGTCCCGCCCGTGCGCGTCCCGGGTCCCACCCAGTTCGTCACGGTGCAGCGCGGCTGCGATTTCCGTTGCACCTTCTGCATTGTTCCGTACACGCGCGGGCCGGAGCGAAGCCGTACCTTGCAGGACGTGGTGCGGGAAGTACGGACGCTGGCAGAGCAGGGCACCAGTGAGGTGACGCTGCTGGGCCAGACGGTCAACAGCTACCGGAACGGCGACCACGATTTTGCCGACCTGCTGCGTGCGGTGGGTGCGGTGGACGGGATCCGGCGGCTGCGTTTCACCAGTCCGTATCCCACGGAGTTCACGCCGCGCGTGATCGACGCCATGGCCACGACAGACGCCGTCTGCGAGCATGTGCACCTGCCGGCGCAGAGCGGCTCCAACGCGGTGCTCAAGCGGATGCTCCGGCGCTATACCCGCGAGCAATACCTTGGCGTGGTCGAGGCGTTGCGCCGCGCCATCCCGGGCATCACCTTCTCGACCGACATCATCGTCGGTTTTCCGGGTGAGACCGAGGCGCAGTTCCAGGAGACCCTGTCGCTGGTGTCCGAGGCGCGGTTCGACGACGCGTACACGTTCAAGTACTCGCCGCGCGACGGCACGCCAGCCACGCGGATGAAGGAGGCGCTGGATGATGACGCCGCGTCGGAGCGGCTGGCGCGGCTGATCGCCGCCGTGCGCAACCAGGCGCGGACCCGGAACCTGGGTCGGGTCGGCACCACCCACGAGGTGCTGGTGGAGCGGCCCGCCAGGCGAGGTGGCATGCTGGGGCGCACCCGCACCAATGCGCTGGTGCTGCTGCCGCTCACCGAGGTCGATGTCGGGCGCTATCTCACGGTCCGGCTCAGTGGCTCAACCGGGTCCACCTTCACCGGGACGATCGTGCACGAGAGGGGGCTCGCAGTCCTATGATCAAGAACATGGCCGAGGAGCACGTGGAGGCCGCATATGATTCGCTGCTGCCGCACTTTCCCGATTTCTGCGGCTGCGAGACCTGCCGCGGTGACGTGCTGATCTACGCGCTCAACCGGGTTCCGCCGCGCTACGTGAACACCCGCGAAGGCAGCGTGATGACCGAACTCGCGCTGGAGAAGGACCAGGCGCGCGCCCAGATGGAAGTCACCGTGATGCAGGGCTTCAAGCGAGTGGCCCAGTCGCCCCGTTGTGGCCGGGCGCCGGCCAAGCCGGGATGAGCTAGACCATGCGGCCGGTGCAGTCCGGTATGCTCTTCGTCCTGGCATTCGAGGCCGGTCTGCTGACCGGCCTCTCGCATTTCTGGGCACCGGCCTGCGTTCTCACGCTGATTGCAATGATACTGGCCGGCGGCAACCGGCGGCGCTTTGCCGGGCTGGCCCTCCTCCTGGGCGCCGGGCTGGGCCGCATCGGCCAGGCCACCAACGCGCACAGTTGCGCCGCTCGCCTGTCAGCCGGCGCAGTGACGGTCCGGGTCCGGCTGCATGACCCAGGCACCACGCGCGGCCTGGTGTCAGTGGCCCCGCTGGGCCTCCCGTGCGGCGGGCTCGTGACCATGCGGGTGCAGCGCGCCGAAGAACTGCCGGCGGGCCGGGTCGTGACGGTGCGCGGCCGCTGGCTGCCACGCCGCGGGCTACTGGGCCAGGCTGGCGGCATCCTGCTCGCTTCCTCGCTGGCCGGCACCGAGGACCATGCAACCGTCTCGGAGCGGATACGCACCGGCCTCGCACGCGCCAGTCGCTCGCTCTATGGCTCGCGCGCCGCCTTGGTAGAAGCGCTCGTCCTTGGCACCCGCGGCAACCTCGACCAGGCCATCAAGGATGATTTCGCTGCGAGTGGCCTGGTCCACCTGCTGAGCATCTCCGGTTTTCATGTGGGGCTCATCGTGGCGTGGCTGGTGCTCGCCGTGAGCGCGATGGGCTTTGACCGGCAGCGCGCGCTCTGGTGCGGCGCGGCATTCGGCATGGCGTACGCCGGTTTCCTCGGATGGCCGGCGCCCGCGACGCGCGCGGCGGTGCTCTGTGTTCTCGGCGCCTGGCAGCTGCAGCGGCAGCGGCATGCCGCCCTTGGCCCGCTGCTTGGCTTCACCTGTGTGATCGTGAGCATCGGTGATCCATGGGCAATCGTCTCGGTTGGTGCCTGGCTCTCCGTGATGGCGCTGGCAGGGGCCGCCTGGGCAGCCGAATGGTGCGAGCGCGCCGTGAGCGGGCGCGCCCTGGTGAAGCTGGTCGCATCGTCGTCGGGCGCCACGCTGGCCACAGCCCCCATCACCGCTGCCGCATTCGGGACCATTCCCATCGCCGGTATCGCGCTCAACCTGGTCGCAATCCCGCTGGCCGCGCTGGCGGTGCCGGGAGTGATCGCGAGCCTCCTGCTGCATGGCATCTCCGCCGGGCTGGCGGGCGCCCTCGCCGCGGGCGCCGGCCTCGGCCTCCACGGCCTGGAGATCGTCGCGCACCTGGGCGCAAGGATTCCGCACGGCTGCCTCATGGTGGCGCCCGGCCTCAGGTCCGCCCTGGGTGCCTCCGCTGTGCTGGCGGTGGGGCTTTGGGCGGCCGGCCGCCATGTGACGGCGCCGGTAGCGGCCCGCCGCGTCGGAGTGGGCCTCGCGCTGGCTTCGTGGTGCGGCGTGATTCTCGCGATTCCGCGGGGCGCGCATGACGGGGCAGCTGGACTTTCGTTACATTTTCTCGATGTCGGGCAGGGCGATGCTGCCGTCATCCGTACACCGCATGGCCACTGGATTCTGGTTGACGCCGGGCCGCGCTCGGCGACCTCTGACGCCGGCAAGCGGATCGTTGCGCCGTTTCTTGCGCAGGAGCGAGTCCGGCGGCTTGACGCCATGGTCATTTCCCACGCGCATGCCGATCACGTGGGCGGTGCCGCCGCGGTCCTGGACCACGTGGATGCGGGCGTGGTGATCGAGCCCGGTGAGCTGGTGGCCGATCCGGTCTATACTGATTTCCTCTCCGCGGTTGCGGCCGATGGCGCCACATGGCGCTCGGCGCGCGCGGGAATGCGGTTCGAGCTGGACAGCGTCCGCTTCACCCTGCTGCATCCCGACACGACGTGGAGCGGGTGGGGCCTGGACCTGAACGAGGACTCCGCCGTCCTGCTGGTGGAGTATCGCGGCTTCCGGGCGCTGCTCGCCGGTGATGCCGGCTTCCCGGCGGAGTCGCTGCTGCATGGCAGGGTTGGGCCGGTGGACCTGCTCAAGGTGGGGCACCATGGCAGCCGGTGGGCCAGCGGCGACGCGTGGCTGGCCGAATTGCGGCCTGACATCGGGATCGTGAGCGTCGGCGTCAATCGCTATGGTCATCCGAGCCCCGAAGCGCTGCGCCGACTGGAAGCACATCATGTGTCTGTCTGGCGGACCGATCGGGACGGTTCCATCACTGTGAGCACAGACGGGCGCCGTTTCAGTGTCGCAGGCCGGAATCGCCGGAGCGACTACCCCACCCACGCCGAGGAGATGGAGCCGTGATCACCAGCGCGACGACCATCGAACGGTTCATTCTCGACCAGGAAGACCGCTATCCCGAAGCCACGGGCGAGCTGTCCAACCTGCTCTACGACATTGCCCTCGCCGCCAAGATGATCGCCGCCGCGATCCGCCGGGCGGGGCTGGTGGACATTCTTGGCAGCGCCGGCAGCGGCAACGTCCAGGGCGAGGAGCAGCAGAAGCTCGACGTCATGGCCAACGAGATCATCAAGAACTGCCTGAGTCACACCGGGCGGGTCTGCGTGATGTGCTCCGAGGAAGAAGGCGACATCATCCAGGTGCCGCCGCAGTTCGAGGCGGGAAAGTACGCCGTGATGTTCGATCCGCTCGACGGCTCGTCCAATATTGACGTGAACAGCGCGGTCGGCACCATCTTCAGCGTGTATCGCCGGGTGTCCATGGAGGGCCGGGGCACGGTGCAGGACCTGCTCCAGGCCGGCTGTCATCAGGTGGCGGCAGGCTACGTCATGTACGGCTCGAGCACCATGATGGTGTACACCACGGGCCAGGGCGTGCACGGCTTCACGCTGGATCCCACCATTGGCGAGTTCCTGCTCAGCCATCCCCGCATCATCATCCCCCGCGTCGGCAAGTACTACAGCGTCAACGAGAGCAATTTTGCCCGCTGGGACCGCGCCATGCAGATCGTGGTGCGCGGCTTCCACGGCGACCGGCCGGAAGAGATCCAGGGCAAGAATTCCCGCTATATCGGGTCGCTGGTGGCCGACTTCCATCGGAACCTGATTGCGGGCGGAATCTTCCTCTACCCGGCGGACACCCGGAATCCGCGTGGCAAGCTGCGCCTGCTCTACGAGGCCGCACCGATGGCGTTCATCGCGGAGCAGGCACAGGGCTCCGCCACGGACGGCCTCAACCGGATCCTCGATATCATCCCGACGGCACTGCACCAGCGGGTACCGCTGGTCATCGGGTCGAGGGAGGATGTGGGCTACGTGGCGGACACGCTGCGGAGGCTCCGCATCGAGCCGCGGCCGGCAGGACCGCTTGCCGCGCCGGTGCTGTGAAGAAAGTCTTCGGCCCGGAGGATTGGAGCGGGAAGCCCGACACCGACCTCGGCCAGCCCGGCGCCTATCCGTTCACGCGCGGGATCTATCCCGGGATGTACACCGACCGGCTCTGGACCATGCGCCAGTACGCCGGGTTCGGCACCGCGACGGAAACCAACGGGCGCTTCCGCCAGCTGCTGGCCAGCGGCCAGACCGGCCTCTCCACCGCGTTCGACCTCCCCACCCAGATGGGCTACGACTCGGACCACCCGATGGCGCAGGGTGAAGTCGGGAGAGTAGGGGTCGCCATTGATACGGTGGATGACCTGGCGGAGCTGTTCCGCGGGATCCGGCTCGACCAGGTCTCCACCTCCATGAAGATCAATGCAACGGCGGCAATCCTGCTCGCGATGTACATGGTGGTGGGGGAAGAGCAGGGAGTGGAGCGGCAGGCGCTCGCCGGCACCATCCAGAACGACATCCTCAAGGAATACATCGCCCGGGGGACGTACATCTATCCGGCGCGCCCGTCGCTGCGGCTCATTGCCGACGTCTTCCGGTTCGTCAGCGCCGAGCGGATGAACTTCAATCCGATCTCGATCAGTGGCTATCACATGCGCGAGGCCGGCGCCACGGCGGTGCAGGAAATCGGGTTTACGCTGGCCAACGCGCTGGAGTACGTGCGCGTGGCCCGCGAGGCCGGCCTCGAGGTGGACGCGTTCTGTCCTCGTCTCTCCTTCTTTTTTGCCAGCCATAACGACCTCTTCGAGGAGGCGGCCAAATTCCGCGCCGCGCGCCGCCTCTGGGCCCGGCTGCTCAGGGAGCGGTACCAGGCGAACGACGCGTCCTGCCGCCTTCGCTTCCACACCCAGACGGGCGGCGTCACACTGCAGGCGCAGCAGCCGCTCAACAATGTGGTGCGTGTCACCGTACAGGCACTCGCCGCCGTGCTGGGTGGCACCCAGTCGCTCCACACCAACGGGTATGACGAAGCGCTCTCGCTGCCCACGGAGGAATCTGCCACGCTGGCGCTCCGAACCCAGCAGATTCTGGGATACGAGAGTGGCACCGCGCGCACCGTGGACCCGCTTGCCGGCAGTTACTACGTGGAGCATCTCACCGAGGAACTGGAACAGGGAGCGCGTGCGCTGATCGATGCCATCGACGCGGAAGGCGGTGCAGCGGCTGCGATCGAGGCGGGCTACTTCCAGCAGGCCATCGCCGAGAGTGCGTGGCAGCAGCAGCAGGCGCAGGAACGTGGCAACCAGGTAGTGGTGGGGGTAAATCGCTTCACGGATGAATCATCGCCGCCGAAGCTGACGCTGCCCGACTTCAGCGCGCTGGCCCGGCAGCAGATCAAGCGGCTCAATCGGGTCCGCGCCTCCCGGGACTCGGCTCGCGTTCGTGAGCGCCTCGAAGCACTTGGGAGCGCGGCGGCCCAGCCGGCGGCGCCGCTCATGCCGGTCATACTCGACTGCGTCCGTGCCCGCGCGACGATCGGCGAGATGAGCGATGTATTGCGGGAGGTGTGGGGGACGTATTGAGCGTCAGACGTCAGACGTCGGCGTCTGACGCCTGCCGCTCGACGCTCGACGCCTTCTTGAGCCCCCCGCCCGCTCCCGCTAACTTTCCTTGTTGTCTTCAGTTAGCACCAACGCCATCAAGGGAAGCCATGCCCACGTACGAATATCGCTGCTCCAATGGCCACGTCTTCGACAAGCGCCAGAAGATCAGCGATCGACCCACCGCCCGCTGCCCCGAGTGCGGGGCGCCGGCCACGCGCCAGATTTCCGGCGGTGCCGGGCTGGTCTTCAAGGGCTCCGGGTTCTACATCACCGACTACGGCAAGGACGGCAAGGGTCCCGCCAAGCGGCCCACCGAAGGTTCGAGCGGCGACAAGGGCGAAAAGGCGGCTGCCAAGCCACCGGAGTCCAAGCCCGCGAAGGATTCCAGCGGAAAGTCGGGCGCGTGACCGACGCACTCCGGGAGGCACTCCACCGGGCGGCCGGACGCCTGGGCGTGCCGGACGCCGAGTTCGTGGTCGAACGCCCTCGCGACGCTGGGCACGGCGACTTCGCCACCAATCTCGCCATGATCGTTGCCCGGTCACGCCGGGTGAACCCGCGCGCCGTCGCGCAGGAACTGCTCGACGCACTCGAGCTGCCGCGGGGCCTTGTCTCCCGCACCGAGATTGCGGGCCCCGGGTTCGTGAATTTCTGGCTCAGCGACCTGCATCTGGCGGATGAGCATGCGCGCATCCTCTCGGAGGGTGCGCGGTATGGTCGTGGGGCATCCATGGCCGGCCAGCGGGTGAATGTCGAGTTCGTCTCGGCCAACCCGACCGGTCCCCTTCACGTGGGCCACGGCC
>DASSTP010000119.1:0-4093 GCA_035707845.1 Gemmatimonadales bacterium
CCCAGCCGCCGGGCAGCCTCGGCCACTTTGTCCGGCGGAAGGCTCTCCGATTCGCCCGCGTGCAGGATCAATCCGGAGCCGTATGCCACCTGGGTCCAGTCCGGGGACGGCGCCACATCCCAGACGCTGTCGCGTCCGGCGATGCGGCCAAGCCGCTCGGAAGCGACCCGGAAGCCGTCGAAGAAGGCTTCGGCCTCGATGGAGGCCCAGTCCTCGACCGCGAGCAGCGCGCTGCTGTCCGGCGAATAGGCCCAGCGCAGCTGGCCGATCATGCCGCGGGCACCGGTGTTGACGCGCTGGACGCTCACCGGGCCGGAAAGCGCGGGAGCGGCGGTCCCGTCATGGTCCGATGCCGGCTCCGGATGGCAGGCCGTTGCGCCGGCGGCCAGAGCCAGCAGGATCAGTGGCAGGCGCATGGGCAATCTCCAGGCGGGTGACCCGACAAATGTATCTTGCAGTGGCATCTCTCCCCATGCCCGCCCGTGGAGCGCCCGTGCTTGACGACATTCTCCAGCGCATTCTCGATGACGCGTCGCCCGAGGCCGCGCGCCGCTTTGCCGAGCTCGCCGCCGCGTTCCTGGCCGACTCTGCCGGGGAACATTGCCCCGTCACCACGCCGGCCGGAGCGGACGCCCTGTATGAGGCGCTCGACGCAGCGATTCCAGCGGGCGGGGCCTCGCTGGAGGAGATCCTTCGCGATACGGACGACCAGGTGATGCGGCCGGCGATCCGGCTCTCCCATCCGATGTACCTGGGCCATCAGGTGAGCGCCCCGCTCCCGGCGGCGATCTGGAGTGAGCAGCTCGTTTCGGTGCTCAACAACTCACTTGCGGTGCAGGAGATGTCGCCCTCCGGGACCGCGGTGGAGACCAGGATCATCCGATGGATGTGCGAGCTGGCGGGACTTCCCGCGGGCGCGGGCGGCACCTTCACCTCGGGTGGGACCGAGGCCACGTTCACCGCCCTCCTCGCGGCCCGTGCCGCCTGCCGGCCGGAGGCGTGGCAGCGCGGTGTGGGTGCCAACCCGCCGGTCATCGTGTGTGGCGAGCACGCGCACTACGCCGTGACCCGTGCCGCGGGGGAGCTGGGCATCGGCATGGACCAGGTGGTGGCGGTGTCGTCACGCGGCTTTCGCATGGACGCCGATGGACTCGAGCGCGTACTGGAGCGGCTGAACGCCGAGGGCCGAGAAGTCATGGCGGTAGTGGCAACGGCCGGCTCGACAGCCACCGGCAGCTTCGATGATCTCGATCGCATTGGCCACCTGTGCGGCAGGCTCGGCATCTGGCTGCACGTGGATGGGGCCCATGGCGCGTCCGCGCTCCTCTCGCCGAGGCGGCACGGGATGGTGGCGGGCATCCGGCACGCCAGCAGCATCGCCTGGGATCCGCACAAGATGCTGCTCATGCCGCTCTCCTGCGGCATGCTGCTGGTGCGGGACGAGGCTCGGCTGGCGCAGGCCTTTGCGCAGCGCGCGCCGTATCTTTTTCACGAGCGGAGCGGCGACCGCAGCTGGGACCAGGGGCCGCGCAGCTTCGCCTGTTCCCGCCGGTTCGACGCCCTGAAGCTCTGGGTTGCGCTCAAGCGGTATGGTGCCGACGGGATCGGGGCGCTCTATGATCACCTGTGCGACCTGACGGCGCGGCTGGCCGCCCGGCTCCGCGAGACCGACGGCTTCGAGGTGCTGCATGAGCCGGAGTGCAATATTCTCTGCTTTCGGTGGGTGGGAGGCTCGTCGGCCCGGCGGCTCGGCGGCTCGGTGGCCCCCGCGAACCTGAATGCAATGAACCGAATGCTCCGCGAGCGCTACAATGCGTCGGGCGAAGGCTGGATCACCACGACCACGCTCGATGGCATGCAGGTGCTGCGGGTGACCATCATGAACCCGCGTACCACCCCGGCGCACCTGGAACGGCTGGTGAGCGGGCTGGTTTGCACCGCGCGCACCTTGGAGCACGTGCCGGAGGGTGTCGGCCCATGAGAGCCTTCCATCCGCCCGGCATCGAGCCGGCCGACCTTGCCGCCGAGCCACTGGCGCGCGCCCGGACGATTCCGAGTGCATGGTACGTGGACCCGCGATTTCACGATGTCGATCGCGAGTGGATCTTTGCCCGTACCTGGCAGGGGATGGCTCATGCCTCCCAGGTGGCGGCGCCCGGCCAGTATGTGACCGAGAATATTGCCGGCGAGCCGGTGATCATTGTCCGGGACAAGGATGGCGTGCTGCGCGCGTTCTACAATGTGTGTCGCCATCGCGGCGGCCCGCTGGCGCTCGACCGCGAGGGTTGCGCCAACGCGCTGCAGTGCAAGTATCACGGCTGGACCTACCTGCTGGATGGCTCGCTGCGTGGCGTTCCTGCGATGGACCGCACTGAACTGTTCGACAAGAAGGATTTCGGGCTGCGGCCGGTGCAGGTGCAGGAATGGCAGGGGCTGGTGTTCGTGAACCTCGATCACGCCGCGCCGCCGCTGGCGGATTTCATGACGGGCATCGCCGAGCGGATTGCGCCGATGCGGCTCGACCGGCTGCAGTTTGTGCGCCGGGTGGACTACACCGTGGCGTGCAACTGGAAGGTGTACGTGGACAACTACCTGGAAGGGTACCACGTCCCCTATGTGCATCCGGAGCTGGCCAAGCTCTATGACTATCGCCAGTACGTCACCACGACGTATCGCTGGTACTCGCTGCAGCACAGCCCGCTCACCGGCGACAATCTCTACAGCCGGGACGGCGGCGGGGAAGCGTTCTACTACTGCATCTTCCCGAATTTCATGCTCAACATCCTGCCGGGCCGGCTGCAGACCAATTTCGTCCTGCCCGATGGCCACGACCGTTGCCGCGTCATCTTCCAGTACTTCCATGACACGGTGGACGTGGCGCGGGTGGAGGCTGACGTGGCGTACAGCGACGCCGTGCAGGCGGAGGATGCGGACATCTGCGCCCGGGTGCAGCAGGGCCTCGCCTCACGCGCCTACGACACGGGCCGTTTCTCGGTGCGCTACGAGGCCGGGGTGCATCATTTCCAGGAGCTGGTGCGGGAGGCGTATCGGGCCGGGCATCAGTAGGGGCAAAGCCATGGCTTTGCCCCTACTGATGCCCGGCCTCAAACGCCACCCGCTGCTGCACCAGCGTCCGCACTGCCCGGCCCTCCGTCCGCCCCGGTGTGAGCCGGCAGGAGCGCACTGACGCCGCGGCGGGTGGGGCAAAGCCGCGGTGGCTCGCCTCCAGCACCCGCACCGAGTTGGGTTCGACCTGCCCGAGCGTATCTACCACGTATGCCAGCAGCACGGAGCCGCTGAGGCCGCTGAGGGACGCAGGCGGCGGCACCCGGTCGCAGCCCAGGACCGTGGGTTTCTCGGTAAGTTCCGCCGCGAGTCGCGGCGCCGGATGTCCCACCGAGTCGGCGCGCAGCATCTCGATCACGGCAACAGCATCGGTGGTGTACGGCAGGGTGTCCGCGCCGATGGCCTGGAGCTGCGCCTGCTGGCTTGCCAGCGCCACCAGTCGCGCCGTCGTGGTATCCGAGATCCAGATGGTCAGGATGTTTTCGCCGGTGTCGGCGGTGGCGGTCCATCGGCCGCGCTGCCACTGCCGTCCCGTTTCGATGGTGGTATCCGGCGCGCCCCACAGCCGCAGCAGGGCGTCATAGGCGGTGCCCGGCTCGGTCATGAACTCGCGGATGGCCAGGTAGGACACCATGCTGTCGGCCGACTGGACCATGGCGCTCACGTTCACCGTGGTGGCCGAGGAATCGGGAGTGAAGCAGAGCAGGTCGGCGGCCACGCCTTCAATGTGGAAGGGCGAGCAGGACATGGCGCCGACACCCATGCCAGTCGCGGCGGCCCGAAGCTCGGTCGCATTCATTCCGGGCGTCATGCCGTGGAAGCTGTAGGCGTCGGAGCTCCCCCGGTCACCACACCCGGCCAGCAGCAGGCACCCGAGGACGAGGAGCATCGTCGGGCGTACAGGCACCAATGTGCGGAGCAACAGCACGGAACCTCGCAAGGTGGGTACGCGGGACAGGGAAGTTACGCCGGGGCCGCGGCAGGGGCAAAGCCGCGGTAGGGCCAAAGCCATGGCTTTGCTCCTACC
>DASSTP010000120.1:0-12780 GCA_035707845.1 Gemmatimonadales bacterium
GCTTTCTCGACAACGTCGCCACCCATATCCTCGACGTGGACTACCAGACGGTCACGCTCTATCACGGGAATTACAGCTACTTCCTGGGGGCTCGGCAGGAGGAACGGGAGCGGCGGGAGAAGGCCATCGAGTCGCAGCAGAAGGAAATAGCCCATCACCAGGATTTCGTGGATCGCTTCAAGGCCAAGGCGAGCAAGGCGCGACAGGCGCAGAGCAAGCTGCGGCTGATCGAGAAGAAATCTGCGGCGATGGAATCGCTCGCGCCCTCCTCACGGCGGTGGCCCAACTTCCGCTTCACGCCGAGGCGGCCAAGCGGGCGCGAAGTGCTGGAGCTCGAGGGGATCAGGAAGGCATACGGCGCCAACGAAGTGCTGCACGGGGTGGGACTCACTGTGCTCCGGGGAGACCGGCTTGCCATTGTGGGACCCAACGGCATCGGCAAGTCCACCCTGCTCAAGATTGCCGTCGGCGCCACGCCGGCCGACGCCGGCAGTGTGACGTGGGGCTACGAGGCGCAGCCCGGCTACTTCGCGCAGGATCACAAGGACCAGTTCCGGAGCGGCTCGCTCACCGCGCTCCAGTGGGTGGCGGAGGCCGCGCCCGCGGCCACGCCGCAGACCCTGCGATCCGAGCTGGGTCGCGTGCTCTTCAGCGGCGACGACGTGGAGAAGCGCCTCGAGTCGCTGTCCGGCGGCGAAGCGGCTCGGCTGGTCTTTGCCCACCTCGCCATCGAGCATCCCAACATCCTGGTGCTGGACGAGCCCACCAATCACCTCGATCTCGAATCGATCGAGGCGCTGGTGGAATCGCTGCGGGACTACGACGGCACCCTGATCTTCGTGAGCCACGATCGCTGGTTCGTGAGCCAGCTCGCGACCCGCATCGTGGAAATCCGCGCCGACGGCGTGCGCGATTACCAGGGGACGTGGGATGAGTACCTGGCGGTGTGTGGGGATGATCATCTCGACGGGCTGGGCGGGATGGGCAAGTCGAGTCGCGAGTCACGAGTCACGGGTCGCGAGACTCGCCGTGCGAGAGCGGTGACTCGCGACCCGAGGCCTGCAACTCGCGACCCGCGCTCCGCGACTCGCGACCAATCGCTTGTTGAGAAGCTGACCACGCAGATCGAATCCGCCGAGCAGCGACTGGCCGAGATTGACGCGACGCTCGCCGATCCTGCGCTCTACCAGGAGTCCCGCTCGGCGGAGGTGAAGGCGCTGGGGCAGGAGCGTGCCGCCCTCGCGAGTACGGTGGAGCACTTGATGGGGGAGTGGGAGTCGCTGGAGCAGGGGAGGCAGGATGGGCAAGATGGGCGAGATGGGCTGGTGATGCCGGATTAGCTTCGGCCTGCCCATCCTGCCCATCCTGCCCATCCTGCCCATCCTGCCCATCTTGCCCATCCCGTTGTCAGCCCCCTATCCTACCTTCTACTCCCATGACTTCTGCGTCCGTTTTCATCGGCGCCCTGGCCCTCCTGGCCGGGGTTCTGATCGGCTGGCTGCTCGCCCGGAACCAGGCGAGCGCGCTCCGGGCGACCGTTGACGCCGCCGACGCCCGGCTCCGCGAGGCCTTCGCCGCGCTCTCCGCTGACGCGCTCAAGTCCAACAACCAGCAATTCCTCGATCTCGCCACCACCTCGCTCAGCCGTTTCCAGCAGGGCGCGGTGCAGGACCTCGAGGCCCGGGAAAAAGCGGTGGCCGCACTGGTGAAGCCGCTGGAAGACGGTCTCCGGCGCATGGACGAGAAGCTCGGTGCGGTGGAAAAGGACCGGACCAGCGCCTACGCCGATCTCCGCGCCCATCTCCAGCAGATGGCGGTGAACCAGGCGAACCTCCAGACTGAAACGCGCCACCTGGTGAGCGCGCTGCGGACGCCCCATGTGCGCGGCAGCTGGGGCGAAATCCAGCTCCGGCGGGTGGTCGAGATCGCCGGCATGCAGGACCATTGCGACTTCGACTGCCAGGTGTCGGTGACCGGCGACGACGACGGCAGCCGCCTCCGGCCCGACATGGTGATCCGGCTCCCCGACGGCAAGTCCATCGTGGTGGATTCCAAGGCGCCGCTCGATGCCTATCTCCAGGCCGTCGAGGCCACCGACGATGGTGCGCGCGAGCGGTTCATGGAGCAGCACGTGCGCCAGGTGCGCACCCACATTGCCCAGCTCTCCGCCAAGAGCTACTGGAAACAGTTCCCCGACGCCCCCGACTTCGTGGTGATGTTCCTGCCCGGCGAATCCTTCTTCAGCGCCGCCTGCCAGCGTGACCCGTCGCTCATCGCCTCGGCGGTGGAGGCCGACGTCATCCCGGCGAGCCCCACGACGCTGATCACCCTGCTCAGGACCGTGGCGTTTGGCTGGCGCCAGGAGCGGCTGGCGGAGAGCGCCGCCGAGATCAGCGCGCTGGGCCAGGAGCTGCACGACCGGCTCCGGATCTTCAGCGCCCACCTCGCCGACTGCGGCAAGGGCCTCGAGCGCGCCATCGCCTCCTACAACAACGCGGTTGGATCCTTCGAGAGCCGAGTCATGGTCTCCGCCCGCCGCTTCCGCGAGCTCGGCGCGGGCACGGGTGAGGCCGTGGAGATGCTCGCGCCGGTCACGGCGGCAGTGCGGAGCCTCAATGACGGAAGCTGAACGCACAGCGCTCAGCGCACAGCGCACAGCGCTCGCCGTCCTGGCCCAGCTCGACACCGAGCATCCTCTCACCCGCAAGCTCCTGATCGCTCCCGACATCGCGTGGGGCTGGGAGACGATCGTCGCGCTGGCGCGCACGCGCCGCGGGATCGTGGGGTGGGAAGCGACGACGCTGCTCGGGCTGGCCGAGGAGCTGGCCTTCACCGAGATGGGGCACCGCGGGCTCAAGCGTGCCACCGACATCCAGCTCACCACCCTGGTGGACCGGGCGCTCGACGAGTGCTGCACCGGAAAGGCCGTCGGCGCCGGCTTTGCCGCGCTCGCCACCGGGCTCGGCTTCCGCCGGGCGGTGAAGGACGCCGTGCTCACGCTCCGGACCGCAGGCGTGAGCGCGGGGCAGGTGCAGTCGGCCGTGGAACGGCATTCGCCGGCGTGGGATGCCGCGGCCGTGCTCTCCACATACGAGCGGCTGCTCACCGAGTCCGGGCTGCTGGATCCCGCCGCGCTGCTGCGCCTCGCCATCGAGCGATTTGATGAGGAAGCGCGCTACGTCCTCCATGGTCACACGCTGCTCGCCGCCGAGCTGGCGCCGCGCGGACTCGCGCGGACGCTGATAGACCGGCTTATTGCCGCTGGTGCCACCGTCCTGCCCGAGCCGTTGCCGCGTCACTCCACCGAGCCTGCGCGCACCGGCGCATCGGAGTTCGATTTCTTCGTGGCGTCATCGCCATCAACAGAAATCCTCGAGGTCCTGCGCCGCGTGGTGCAGGAGGGCCGGCGTTGGGATGATGTGGAGATTGTCACCACCGATCGGGACACTTACGGCATCGCGCTCGACGCGCTGTGCCAGCGCGAGGAGATTCCGTGCACCCTGCTCGACGGGGTGCCGCTGGCCCGCACGCGCGTGGGCCGAGCCGCCGAGCGCTGGCTCCGCTGGCTGGAAGACGGACTGCCTGCGCGACTGCTCAGGGAGGCACTGGAAGCGGGGGACGCATCCGGGGAGCTGAGAGCGGAGAGCGGAGGGCCAAGCGCTCCGCACTCCGCTCGCAGCTCTCAGCTCGCAGCGTCAGCCGAGAGAATCGGATGGGGACGTGCACGGTATCAGGAAGCGTGTGATCGTCTGCAGAAGGGCACCTTCAACCGCCCGCCGAGCCAGCGTGATGACGAATCCGAAGGGGAATTTGCGGAACGCGTGGAGCAGCGCCGGCAGGAGGAATCCTCGCTGCTCGCGCTGCTCGAGCGCGTCCTCGCTGCGACACCACCGGTGCCGGAGCTCGGAACCCACCACGACGTGACCGCCTCCTGTGCCGGGCTGGCGCGCGCGCTGCGCCAGCTCATGGCACTGCTTCCACTCGAATCGGACGCCGAGCGGCGGGCCGCGACTCACCTCGATGATCGGCTCCGCGAGTTGGAGGACGGCGACGAGACGCCGGTGCGCTTCGCCATGGCCATGGCCGAGCTGCGCGACGGCATCAGCGACCTTCGCGCCTGGACCGACGCGAGCCCCGCGGAACGGTCGCGATACTCCAGCGGCGGCG
The DNA here is from genome assembly GCA_035707845.1 of Gemmatimonadales bacterium. Taxonomy (GTDB): domain Bacteria; phylum Gemmatimonadota; class Gemmatimonadetes; order Gemmatimonadales; family GWC2-71-9; genus CAMLHP01. The sequence goes on from DASSTP010000120.1 coordinate 4,168, forward strand.
CCATCCACCTCACCGACATCGAGCATGGTGGGACCACCGGCCGGCCCCGCGTGTTTGTCGTGGGCCTCGATGCCGATCGCGCCGGCGGCAGCCGCACGCAGGACCCGATCCTTCCCGACAGCGCGCGCCGGCTGATCGGCGCCGACCTGCTCCCGCTCACCACCGACCGGCGCGAGGAGCGTCGCTGGCAGCTCTCGGCGATGCTCGCACGCGTCACCGGACGACTCACCCTCTCGCTCCCGACCGATGACGACGGAGCGGGGAACACGGTGAACCCGGCCCATGCCGTGCTGGAACTCTTCCGCCAGGAGAAGGGCGATGAGTCCCTCGGCTACAAGCAGCTGCACGATTCATTGGGCGAGCCCTGCTCCGCCGTTCCGCGCGACAAGTCCACATTCGACAGCCGCGGCGTCTGGCTCTCGGCGATCGCCGGCGGCGATCGCGATTACCGTAACGGCGAGCTCCTGGTTCGCGCCGCGTGGCCGCGGCTCGATGCCGGCCTCTCGGCGGCTGCCGCCTGCGACGGTGATGCGTTCACTGTCTACCACGGCCTCGTATCGGCCGCTGCGGGACGGCTCGATCCGCGCCAGAGCACGTCCCCCATTTCGGCAACGTCACTCGAGCTGCTCTCGTCCTGTCCCCTGGCCTGGTTCTACCACTATGGACTGGGACTGCGGCCGCCCGAGGCCCAGGAGTACGACAGCGAGGCGTGGCTGACGCCGCTGCAGCGCGGGTCGCTGCTGCACAGCGTCTATGAGCGCCTGGCCCGTGCGTACAAGGGACGCCAGCCGGCGCTGCTGGATGACGCGGCGCGGGTCGCGGCGCTCGCCATCGCTGATGCGCTGCTCGCTGAATACCGTGACGAGGTGGTCCCGCCCAGCGTCGCCGTGTATGAGACGGAAGCGCGGGAAATCCGCGCGTCGGCGCTTGCGTTCCTCGAGGGCGAACGCAAGAGCGCCTGCGATGGCCGCAGCACCTGGGAAGCCTTCGAGCTTCCCTTCCCTCGACGGACTGAGGTGCGGTTCCCCGTGGGCAAGGGCTCAATTCCGGTCAAGGGATTCATTGACCGGGTGGACCGCACCCACAATGGCCAGCTCGTGGTTATCGACTACAAGACCGGAAGCCCGGGGCGATACCAGAAGGACAAGCGTGCCGGGCCCTTCCAGGGCGGGCGGCACCTGCAACCGGCGATCTACGCCGAAGCAGCTCGGCAGGAGCTGGATGGTGACGTGGCCCGGTTCGAGTATCGCTTTCCCACCGAGCGCGGCGAGAACAACGACGTCCGCTACGATGCTGCCGAACTCGTCGCCGCGAGGTGCATCGTTGCGGGCCTGATGCGGCATGTGGAGGCGGGCGAGTTCCCGCCCACCAACGACGTGCATGATTGCACCTACTGCGATTACGCGTCGGTATGCCGAGCCACGAGCGACGGCCGTCACACAACGTCACCACGGGCAGCGTGGGCCGAGCTCCACGCCGAATCGCTGGAACAGTATCGCGAGATGCTGGCACGCCGGGGCGGCGAGACATGAGCGGCATGACCCCGCCCGATGACATCGATCGCAAGCGCATCGAGACCGACCTCGACACCAACCTGCTGGTCGAGGCCGGCGCCGGCTCGGGCAAGACCCATGGGCTGGTGGAGCGGATGCTCGCGCTCATCGCCCGGGGCACGCCTGCGGAGCAGATTGCCGCGGTCACCTTCACGAGGAAGTCGGCCGCCGAGCTGCGCGAGCGCTTCGAGGAAGAACTGGAGAAGCGCGGGCTCCCCGGGCGCGACCAGGCATTCATCGGGACCATCCACGCCTTCTGCGGCCGGCTGCTGCGCGAGCATCCGCTCGAGGCCGGCCTCGATCCCGCCTTCCAGGAGCTGGACGAAGAAGCCTGGCCGGTGCTGGTGCAGGATTTCTGGCGCCGCCGCATCGAGCGGCTCCGGGCGCAGGGCGATCCATCGCTCGAGGCGGTGATCCAGCTGGGCATCGACCCGCGTGATCTCGCCGGTGGGTTCGCCACCTTCGTGACGTATCCCGATGTTTCGTTCCCCTCGACAGCGGTGCCGCCACCGGATCCCGCGGCCTGCCGGAAGCGTCTTCTTGCACTGCTCGCAAGGAGCGGCGAGATGTTTCCGGAGGAGGAGCCGGAGAACGGGTACGACAACCTGCAGCGTACCTGCCGAAGGCTCCGATTCTGGCAGCGTACCCAGGAGTGGGATCACCTGCCCACGTTCGCGGCCGCCCTCGCATCGCTCAGCAGCAGGAGCTGTGGCGTCACCCAGAATCGCTGGGCCGACAAGAGGGCTGCCAAGGCGCTGGGCGAGGAGTGGGCCGATTTCCTTGCCCAGGATGTGGCACCGCTGCTCACGCGCTGGCGCGAGCACTGCTATCACCCGGTCATGACGCTCCTCATGCAGGCCGCCGCCGTCTTCAGCGCGGAGCGTCTCCACTCCGGTGCGCTCGGCTTCGGCGACCTGCTCCTCGGCGCGTCGCGTCTTCTTCGCAACAGCAGCCGGGCGCGCCGGATGCTGGGCGAGCGGTTCCGGCACCTGCTGGTGGATGAGTTCCAGGACACAGATCCGATCCAGGCCGAGATCTGCTTCCTGCTGGCCTCCGATCCCGGGGAAGGCGTGGACTGGCGGCGGGTGACGCTGCGGCCCGGCGCGCTCTTCGTGGTCGGCGATCCCAAGCAGAGTATCTACCGCTTCCGTCGTGCGGATATCCAGACGTATGAAATGGTGAAGCGGCGCATGGCGGAGCAGGGCGCCGTGCTGCGGCTGGTCAGCAACTTTCGCTCGGTGCATGCCATCGCAGCGCTGGTGGACACCCACTTCGCTGCCCACTTTCCGGCCGAGGGTTCGGCGGTGCAGGCACCGTTCGCGCCGCTCGCCACGCTCAAGCCTCCCGCTGACGCCGACGGCGTCTTCTGCTATGGCGTGACGCCTGAGGGGAACAACAAGGACGACATCCACGCGGAAGACGCCCGGCGCGTCGCGTCATTCATCGCAGAGCGTATCGCTACCCAGGGCTACAGGGCGTCGGAGTTCCTGGTGCTGGCGCTCAACCTCAAGTCGCTGGCGTATTACGCGCGGGAACTCGCGGCGCGCAACGTCCCGGTGAGCGTCACCGGCGCGCCGCTGTCGCAGGAGGATGAGCTGGGCGAGCTGCTCATCATCCTGCGCGCGCTGGCCCAGCCGTCCAATGCCGTGCTGGTCGCGGCGGCGCTGGAAGGGCTCTGCTTCGGTCTCTCTCCTGCCGATCTCGACGCGGGACGCTCGGCGGGCCTTCGCTTCACCGTGTCGGAGCCACCCTCTGAGACCGGCACGCGGTGCGGCACGGCACTCGCCACGCTGCATGCATGGTGGCGCGTGTCGCGACAGCTGGCGCCCGATCTCCTGGTGGAACACCTGCTCGATGCCACCGGGCTCCTGCCCTTGGCCGCGGGTCTCTCGCTGGGTGACGCACGCGCGGGTGCGCTGCTCCACCTGGTGGAGCTGCTCCGGCGGGAGAGTGCGGAGGTCGGACTCTCGCTGCCGCGCGCGGTGGAACTGATCGAGACGGCGCTCGCGGTGTCGAGCGCCGAGACGCCGCTCCGGCCGGGCCGGCGGGATGCCGTGCGGGTCATGAACCTGCACAAGGCCAAGGGCCTGCAGGCGCGGGTGGTGATGCTGGTGGCGCCGGTGGCGCAGAGCGAGCACCCGCCCTCGGTCCACGTGCGCCGGGACGGCGAAGGCGCCGCGACCGGCGGGATGGTGATCAGCAATGATGACCGCCCTCTGGCCCAGCCCGCGGGATGGCAGGAGATGGCGGCGCGCGAGAGCAAGTTTGCCGAGGCCGAGCGGCAGCGCCTGCTCTATGTCGCCGCGACCCGCGCGGAACAGGAACTCATCGTCTCCCAGCTGGTGCTGCAGCTCAAGACCAAGGCAGCCGAAGACAAGTCGTTCTGGTCGCCGCTCGCAGGCGCGCTTGCGCAGCATGCCACGCCCATGACGCTGCCACTCGACCAGCCGGCCGGCCGCGATGAGCCCGACGTCACGAATGCCGAACTGCAGGCACGCTGTGAAGAAACCGGGGCGCAGCGTACTGCCGCGGGCAGTCTCGGCATCCGGCTGACGTCGGTCACGCGCACCCTGCGCCAGGAGCGCGAGGAGGCGCGGCTGGCCGGGAACGCGCGCCGGCGGGGCGGCGCCACCTGGGGAACACTGGTGCACCAGGCGCTGGAGGCGATGGGGCGGGGGCGTGAGGGCGCCTCGCTCGAGCGCTACGTGCGCGCGCTGGTGCAGGAGGCGCAGTCAGCGGCGACCGCGCTGGAACTGGAGACGATGGTGGCGCGGGTGCTGGCGCAGGCGGAACAGGTGCGAGAGAGCGCGGCCTGGCAGCAGCTCACCGGCGCCACCAATCGCGCGTTCGAGCTGCCGGTCTTCACGGTGGACCACGCCGATGGCGTGGATGTCGTTACCCAGGGAATCGCCGACGCGGCCGCGCTGGTGGACGGCGCGTGGCTGGTCTTCGACTGGAAGACCGATCACGCGGACGACGCCACCTGGGCGCGCCGCGAGGAGGAGTATCGCCGGCAGGTGGAAGCATATGCGCGCATGATATCGGCGCGCGCGGGCGTGCCGGCGCAAGGTGAAATCATCCGAGTGAAGGAGCCGTGATGGCAGGGAGCAAGCTGCAGCGATGGATGGACCTCCTGGCGGCGCTGCTCCGGCGCCACTACCCCGTCACCTTCGATGAAGTGCGGCAGGACGTGCCGGCCTACACCGGCGGCGCGCCCGAGACGGTGCGCCGCATGTTCGAGCGCGACAAGGACGACCTGCGGCAGTTCGGCGTCCCCATCGAAACCGTGACCGAAGACGGCGAGGTGCGTGGCTACCGGCTGCGCACCCGCGACTTCTACATGCCGTACTTGGCGGTGGTGGACGCCGAACGCCGCACCGAACCGCAGCGGGTGGACCGCGAGGGATTTCGCGGGCTGGCGCGCCTCGCCTTCACGTCCGACGAGCTCGCGGCCATCGCCGACGGGGCTCGGCAGGTGATGCACCTCGGCGATGACGACCTTGCCGGCGACGTGCGCTCTGCCCTCCGCAAGCTGGCCGTGGACCTTCCCATGGATGGCGTGGAGCAGGCATCGAACAGCGTGAATGTCCTGCCGGCCACGGCGCGCCACGACCACGCCGTGCTCGACGAGCTGGCCGGCGCCATGGAGCGGCGGAAGCGGGTGAGTTTCGACTATGCGTCGGTGGCCACGGGGGCAACCACGCGCCGCACCGTGGAGCCACTGGGCCTCTTCTTCCTGAGCCATCACTGGTACCTCGCCGCACGCGAGCCGGGTGAGGAGCTGGTCAAGAATTTCCGGGTGAGCCGCATGGCCAATGCGAGCGCCAATCGGCGGAAGCCGGGGACACCCGACTTCGAGCGGCCCGCGGGTTTCGATTTGCGCCTGCATGCGCGCCAACGCAATGCCTGGGAACTGGGCGACGGCAACTGGATGGACGCGGTGGTGAGCTTTGCCAGCCACTCCGGCGCCGCCGATGCCGCCCAGCGGCTCGGCGCCGACGTGCCGAGTGAGCCCGCGCAGCGCTGCTACCAGGTGCGGCGGCTCGATGCCTTCGTGCGCTGGCTGCTGCCGCTCGCGGGACAGGTGACACCGGTCTCGCCGCCCGAACTGGTGGAGGCCTGGCAGGACGCCCTGCATGACACCCTCGCGCTCTACGGAGGTGCGGCATGAGCGACACCGCTGCGGACCAGCTCCGGCGCGTCCTGCTCCTCATTCCCAAGCTCGCCGACGACGAAAACCACGACATCGACGAGGTCGCGGCACTGCTGGGCGTGGACCGCACCACGCTGCTGCGCGATGTACGCTCACTGGCTGACCGGTTCGATGACCCGGGCGGGTTCGTGGCCGGCGTCACCATCACCCAGGACCACGAGGTGGTCTCGGTGCACGCCAGCCACTTCCTGCGTCCCATGCGGCTCACGGTGAGCGAGCTCGCGGCGCTGGAACTGGGGCTCGCCATGCTGCGCGGCCTGCGCCCGCCGGAAGAGCTGGTGGTCGTGGATGCTGCGCGCACACGCCTGCGCGAGGTGCTGGCTGAGCTGCCCGACAGCACTGAGGCGCCGTCGCTTCGCTCGGCCAGTCTCGGCGTACTGACTCCCGAGCTGCGTGCCACGCGCGAAGTCCTGCGGCACGCCACCCGCGACCGGCACAAGGTGCGCATCGGATACCGCAAGGCCGACGCCGCTTCGGCGAGCGAACGGGTCATCTGCCCCTATGGATTGATCTTCTCGCGCGGCACCTGGTACCTGGTGGCGCACTGCGAATCGAGCGCGGGGCTCCGGGTGTTCCGGCTCGACCGCATCGCCAGGGTGGAGCGGCTGGACCAGAGTTTCGATGGGCCGGAAGAGGAAGTGCTCGCGAGCGTCGTGCGCGACGGCCACGTCTTCCATACCGAAGATCCAGTCGCGAGCGTGACGATCCGGTATTCGCCGGCGGTGGCCGGATGGATCGCCGAGCGGGAAGGCGTGGCGCTGGCTGATGATGGGTCACTCACCCGGGACTATCCGCTGGCGGATACCGACTGGGCCGTACGCCACGTCCTGCAGTATGGCCCCGAAGCGGAAGTGCTGGCACCGCGTGAGGTGAGGGAGGCGGTTGTTGGAAGGCTTAGGGCGTGAGGCCTGGGGCTTGAGGCATGCGGCCTCACGCCCCAGGCCCCATGCCCCATGCCCTCCTAGGCCTCACGCCCCCACGCCCCATGCCTCTTCCACGTCCTTCGTCGCCTGCTTGAGGATCTCTGCCACCTTCGCAAGGGCGGGGTCGTCGGGGCCGCGGCGCCAGGCGGTGCCGAAGGTGGTCTTGGCGAGCCGGCCGAAGGTGCGGTGCAGGTCGCCCATGGCGCCGCCGGCAACGTCGCGCACGGTCTCCTTGACCCTCTCGACTATCTCGTCAATCACGTCCCGGTTCTTGACCAGATACGCGTCCCCGTCCGGCGTAATGTGATAGACCTTCTTGCCGTCCACCTCTTCCACCCGGACAAACCCCTCGTCTTCGAGCAGCTGCAGCGTGGGATAGACGGTGCCGGGCGACGGCGAATAGGTGCCGGCCATCTTCTCCTCCAGCGCCTTCATCACCTCGTAGCCGTGCATCGGCTTTTCCTTGAGCAGGCGCAGGATGATGAACTTCACCTCGCCCGACTCGAACATCTGCCGGCGTCGCCGGCCTCGGCCACCCTTGGGCCCTCCCCAGCCACCGAAGTTGAATGGGAAATCGGCGCTGAACGGGCCGAAGCCCCAGTCATTGTGTGAGTTACGCATTTCTGTGCCTCCAGTATATCGTGCGATGTTACGTACGATATATCGGAGAGTGTCTGGCGTCAAGCGTCAAGTCGGGCGTCGAGCGCCAAGTGCTGTGCGCGAGGCGGTGTACCGGCGGCCTGCGGGCCGCCCCACTTGAATCGGGATGCCGGTGATGCACGGCGTGATGAGATCGGGATGTCAGTGGGGCGGCCGCAGGCCGCCCCTGCAGGGGACTTGTGAGATCCAGCCGCGGGCAGACACACTTCCCGTCTTCCCCTCTTCCCGTCCTCCCGCCTTCCCGTCTTCCCGCCTTCCCGCCTATCGCATCACTGTCCTCATCCCGCTCTCCGCATATCGGTCGCCGGCGCCGGCGCCGAGGGGCGCCACTTCATCGAGGTGCGCCATGTCGGCGTCGCTGAGCTCGATGTCGGCGGCCGCCGCGTTTTCCTCCAGCCGGCTGATCTTCGTCGTGCCCGGAATCGGCACGATGTCATCGCCACGATGCAGCAGCCAGGCCAGCGCGAGCTGGGCGGGCGTCGCTCCTTTTTCGGATGCGAGACTCGTGACCCGCGACACGAGACCCAGGTTCTTCTCCAGGTTCTCATCCTGGAACCGCGGATGCCGGCGGCGCGAGTCATTTTCCGCAAGCGCATCCACGTTGGTGATCGTGCCGGCCAGCAGTCCCCGTCCCAGCGGGCTGTAAGCCACGAAGCCGATGCCGAGCTCGCGCAGGGTGGGAAGCACGTCGGTCTCGATCTCGCGGGTCCAGAGTGAATACTCGCCCTGGTATGCCGCGATCGGATGTACCGCGACGGCACGGTGGATGGTCTCCGGCTTCGCCTCCGAGAGCCCCAGGTACCGGACCTTCCCCGCTTCCACCAGGCGAGCCATGGCGCCGACCGTGTCCTCGATGGGCGTCTCCAGGTCAACGCGGTGCTGGTAGTAGAGGTCGATGTGATCCACGCCCAGCCGCTTGAGCGACGCGTCGCAGGCGGCGCGCACGTACTCGGGGCGCCCGCTGATGCTGAACTTCGACGGATCCGCGGGATCGCGGACGTTGCCGAACTTGGTGGCGAGGACGACCTCGTTCCGGCGCCTGGCGATCGCGCGCCCCACCAGCTTCTCGTTCTCGCCGATGCCGTACATGTCAGCAGTGTCGAGGAAGGTGACGCCGATGTCGAGCGCGCGGTGGATGGTGGCAATGGACTGCTCTTCATTGGCAGGGCCATAGAATTCCGACATGCCCATGCAGCCGAGGCCGATGGCGGAGACCGTGAGGGGGCCTATTGTACGGTGGAGCATTGGAAATCCTCGGTGAATC
>DASSTP010000121.1:0-5319 GCA_035707845.1 Gemmatimonadales bacterium
ATAATCAAGCGGGAATCGTTGACCTGACCGATGCCGCTTTCTATTCTTGGCAAAGGAACTCCAGCGTGTCCCGACCGACGTCTCCCGAGGCCGACCAGAGGCAGTCCGTCGCCCGGAATCCCAAGGCGACCCACGACTACCACGTGCTGGACACGTGGGAGGCCGGCCTCGTGCTCACCGGCACCGAGGTGAAGTCGCTGCGGGCCAAGCAGGCCTCCATCAAGGAGGCGTGGGCACGCGTCAAGAACGGTGAGGTGTTCCTCGAAGGGATGAACATCACGCCCTACGAGCAGGGCAACCGCTGGAATCACGCACCGGTCCGCTCGCGCAAACTGCTGCTGCACCGGCGCGAGATCGAGCGGCTGATTGGCGCCGTGGAGCAGCAGGGCCTCGCCCTCATCCCGCTCGAGGTCTACTTCGCGCGTGGCAAGGCCAAGGTCCGGCTCGCGCTGGGCCGGGGCAAGAAGCAGCATGACAAGCGCGAAGATCTGAAGCGGCGCGAGGCCGAACGGGAGGCTGCCCGCGCCATGTCGGGGAGGTTGCGATGATCGCTGGATGCCTGCTGGCCCTGGCCGCCGTGAGTGCGTCGCCATCCAGCATTACGCTGGCCACCGTCAAGGGTGAACTGGTCCTGCCGGTGCGCAGCGACGACCGGGGTGCCCCGGTCGTCTATGCGTCGCCCGTGGTGCTGGCGCTGGGTGGCACCATCAAGGTGTCCGGCGCCTGGGCCGACGTTACGCTCTCGGGGCAGCCCCTCCGGCTGCTGATCGGCGCGCCGTTCTATGTCCGCAACAGCCACGTGCGCCCCATGGCCGGCCGCGTCATGCTGCTGCGCGACACCCTCTTCGTGCCGCTGTCATTCGTCGCTGAAGAGTTGCCTCGACTCTACTCGGAACGCTTCCGCTGGGATGGGGCCAACGCCCGCCTCATCGAGACCGGCTGGAAGCCGGGGCCCGGTGTGGCGGAAAACGGTTCTGTCGTCATGACTGCAGTGCCCAACGGCCCCTACACTGGCGCCCGGCTGCCCAACGGCCTGCGCCCCGGCCACCTGATCACCGTTGACGCGGGGCACGGCGGCGACGACCCTGGCAATCCCGGCATGTTCTTCCCGCGGGGCCTCAAGGAAAAGGATGTCACCCTGCAGATGGCGCTGCTGTTACGCGATGAACTCGAGAACCAGGGCATCAAGGTGCGCATGACCCGCACTACCGATGTCCGGCCCAACCTGTTCAAGCGCGCCCCGATGTGCGGCGCCGACTGCGACATCTTCGTGAGCCTCCACGTCGACGCGCTGGATCCGAAGCGCGCGCCCAATTATCGCTCCGTCTCGGGCTTCTCCACCCTCATCATCGGCGAAGAAAACACCGAGGACGCCGACCGCGTGGCCCGGATGGAAAACGAGGCGGTCCGCTATGAATCGGCGGCGGACCAGGCGCAGGCCAATGACCTTGCCTTCCTGCTGCGCGACCTGCAGATGAACGAGTACCTGCGGGAATCGGCCCGCGCCGGCGCACTCATCCAGGAAGACCTCGACCAGGTGCACACGGGGGTCAACCGCGGCGTCATCCAGTACAACAACCTCGCCGTGCTCAATACCGCCCGTCGCCCCGCCGTGCTGGTGGAAATGGGCTACAGCACCAATCGCTCCGATGCCGCCCTCATGACCTCGCCGTCCTCGCAGCGCCGGCTCGCGCATGCGATTGCCGAGGCGCTGGTGCAGTACCTCAGGGAATACGAGCGCCGCACCGGCGTCGCCCCGGCAGGAGCCACGCAATGACGCGGCGCAACCTGCTCGCCCCGCTCGCCCTGCTCGCCCTGTCAGGCTGCGCCTACTACAACGGGATGTACAACACCCGGAAGTTCACCAATCAGGCGGAGAAGGCGGAACGCGAAGGCCGCACCATCGACGCGAGCACCGCGTGGGGCCAGGTCACGGTCAAGGCCGAGACGTTGCTGGTGCGTCACCCGGACAGCAAGTACGCTCCCGAGGCCCGCGTGCTGATGGGCCGTGCCTATGCCAAGCTGGGCGACTGCACCTCCGCGCGCGCGTCGCTGGAGCCAGGCCTTGGCATGATCCAGGACTCGGTGCTGGAGCGCCAAGGACGGCTGGCGCTGGCACGCTGCCTTGTGACTCTGGGTGAGGCCCAGCGTGCGGTCGCCAGCTACCAGCGGCTGTATCAGTCGGCATCCGACAGCCAGCGGGTGGTCCTGCGCCCGGAACTGCTCACCGCGCTGCAACGGGCTGGCGCCTGGAATGATGCCCTGCAACTGGCGTCCGACACCACCGGTGCCACGCGGCGCATGCGTCTCCTGCTCCTGGCAGGCGCGGGCCGGCATGATCAAGTGGTGGCGCTGGCCGACAGCCTTGCCGCCGAGGGCGATACGCTGGCGCCATGGGATTCCGCCAGCGCTGTGGCCGGCCGCACCGATCCCGCGACAGCATCGCGGGTGGTGGATGCCATGCTGCGGCTGCCTTCGATCTCGGCCGAGCGGCGGGCGCGGGTGCTGCTGGCCGACGCGGCGCGGCTTGCGCCGCTGGACAGCGGCCCGCCCATGGCGCGCCTGCGCCAGGTGCTCGCAACCGCCGCGCCGGGCGACCTGACGGCCCGGGCTCGGCTCGAAATGGTCCGGCTCCGGCTCCGCTACGCCGATAGCCTGGCCGATCTCGACGCCATCGCGTCGGACCTCAAGCGGGAGACCGAAGACTCCCCGCTCGCCGCGGAGGCGCGGACCCTCGCCGGCTCGCTCGACCAGCTTATTGGCCTTCGCGACTCGGTGAACGCCACCACCCCGACCGGCGATATGCGGACCTTCCTCGCAGCTGAGGTCGCGCGGGATGAGCTCCAGGCGCCGCCGCTGGCGCGACAGCTCTTCGTGCGCGTGGCAGATCTCTGGCCAACGTCGCCCTATGCCGCCAAGGCCCTGCTCGCAGCCCGGGTCATGGCGCCGGCAGACTCAACGCTCCGGATTCGCATCGAGACGGAATACACCGCCGACCCGTACGTGATGGCGGTGCGGGGAGAAGACGTGCCGGCGCTGCGCTCCCTGGAGGACTCCCTCGGCAATTTTGCCTCCGCCGAGCTGACTCGTCGCGTGCGTGAGACCCAACGGCCGAGGCCGGCGCCCGCCACCCGGCCCGGACAGCGGCCGGCCCCCGGGCAGCGCGTGCCGGAGCCTCGCTGAGCGTGGCCCTGCGGCGCGAACTCTTCGGCGTCACCTTCCAGAATCCCATCGTGCTGGCCGCCGGCACCGCCGGTTACGGGTGCGAGCTCGCCGGTGTCATGGAGCTGGACCGGCTGGGCGGCATCATCTGCAAGGCGGTCTCGCTTGAACCGCGGGCCGGCAACCGACCCCCGCGTGTCGCCGAGCTCTCCGGCGGCATGCTCAACTCGGTGGGACTGGCCAATCCGGGCCTCGCATCGGTGGCAAGCAGGGAATTGCCTCGAATCTGTGGTGCACTGCATCACTGCCGCGTGCTGGTGAACGTGGTCGGATTCACCATCGGTGAATACGCCGCCGTGGTGCGCGGGCTTGAGGCGGTGGAGGGGATCGCCGGCTACGAGCTCAACCTGTCCTGTCCCAACACCAGCGCCGGCGGCATCGAGTTCGGCATGGATCCGGATGCGGTGAGCAAGGTGGTCGTACGTGCCCGCATGGAGACCCGGCGGGGTATCAGCGTGAAGCTGTCTCCCGCCCTCGCCGACATTGCGGCCATGGCCAACGTGGCGAGAGAGGCCGGCGCCGATGCCATTTCGGTGGTCAACACGCTACCGGCAGCCTCATATCGCGGCGATCTCGGAGTGCCTCGCCTGGGGCAGGGCCAGGGCGGCGTCTCCGGCCCGGCCCTTCGTGAGGTCGCGCTCGACGCGGTGCGCCAGGTGCACCAGCAGACCTCACTGCCGGTGATTGCCACCGGTGGCGTGCGCACGGTGGCCGACGTCCGCGCATTCCTCGACGCCGGTGCCACGCTGGTCGGGCTCGGCACCGCTGCCATGGCGGACCCTCGCTTACCCGAGCGGCTGGTGCGCCAGCTGGAGGCGGCATGAGTGAAGTGATCCTCGCACTCGATGTCGGGACCGCCGAGGAGGCCGAACGCCTGCTCGACGTGGTGCCCCGGGTGAGCTGGGTCAAGGTGGGTTCGGTATTGCTCACTCGCGAAGGTGGCGCGCTCACTCGCCGGCTCGTGGCGCGCGGGCTCAACGTCTTTCTCGACCTCAAGTGGCACGATATCCCGAATACCGTGGCGGGGGCCGTGGCCCAGGCGCGCGACATGGGCGTGGCCATGGCCACCGTGCACACCCTGGGTGGGCGGCCCATGATGGAAGCCGCGGCCGCCGAGGCAGGTGATCGCCTGGCGCTGCTCGGTGTCACGGTGCTGACGTCGCATGACGCGCCTGGCTATGCCCGCGCGACGGGACACGATGCCGTGAACCTCGAGGCCGAAGTCGAGCGCCTCGGCTGCGCTGCCCGTGATAGCGGATTGGCCGGCATCGTGTGCTCGCCGGCGGAGGTCGCACGGATGCGGAGCGTGCTCGGGCAGGGGGCCTTGCTGGTCGTGCCGGGAATCAGGCGGAATGGCGACCGGGTGGGTGACCAGCAGCGGGTGGCGACTCCCGCGGCCGCGACCGCCGCGGGCGCGACGCACCTCGTCGTCGGGCGGCCGGTTCTCGACGCTGCTGATCCAGCGGCGGCGTTCTCGGCGTTCCTGGAAGAGGCCGAGTGCACCCCGTCGTAGCGATCGCCGCCATGGGGTTCCTGCTCGCCTCCGGCCGGCTGGAAACCCAGGAACCGCTGCGAGACGAAGCCCAGGTCGTGATTACGGCCTGGACGGCCCACGATGCATCGGGAGTGCTGGCCGGTGCCGATTCGATCCTGCTGAACCTTCCGGGCGCAAAGCCGGCTGCTCCAATCGGGCGGAAGCAGGCCGCCGCGCTGGTCCGGGCCTACCTGGCCGGGACCAACGAGGAGACCCTGACGCTGCAGGCGGTCCGGTCCACCGGTACGGATCGCGGGTTTGCCGAGCTGGCCCGACGCTTCCGGCCGGTGCAGGGCTCGGCCAGCCGGACGGAAACCATCCTCCTCGGCTTCCGCCGCTACGGGGCAGGGTGGCGGCTGAATGAGCTGAGGGTGGTTCGATAGGTGGCTCCGCGGCTCGGCGGCGTAGCTTGCCCCGAGCGCAGCGAGGGGGCGGCCCGGCGGCTCGGCGGCCGGTCCCAAGCCCCAAGCCCCAAGCCCCATGCCCCATGCCCCATGCCCCGTTCCCTAATCCCTCACCCTTGCAGGACTTCCGTCCGGTGGCTATAATCCAAAGCTAGTCTT
>DASSTP010000122.1:0-2571 GCA_035707845.1 Gemmatimonadales bacterium
GCCGGTGGCCCCAGCTCGTGTCCACCGCCGAGTGCGGCACATGATCTGGCAGCACCATCCCCTGGTAGCCGAGTTCCTGGTAGAGCTTGATACACTCGTACATGTTCACGTCGCCCTCATCGGGGAAAACTTCCTCGAAGTTGAGGTAGCCGCCGCGAATGTTGCGGAAGTGAACCATGAAAATCTTGCCGCGCTCGCCAAAGTAACGGATGGCTTCCGGCACCTCGCGCCGTGGGTTCTGGCACATCTCGGCCACCGTGCCCTGGCAGAAGTTCAGGCCGTTGTATGCACTGGGCGCGATTGTAATGAAGCGTTTGATCCCCTCGATCGAGCCGAGCACCGTATCCACGCCGCGCAGCCCGCCCGGCGGCAGGGCCGGGTCGTGCGGGTGACAGGCCAGTTTGACGCCCGACGCCTCGGCGACCGGCACCACCCGCTCCAGGAAGTAGGTGATCGCTTCCCAGACCTGATCGGCGTTGCGCGTGCCGAACTCGGTCGGCGTGGTGTCCGTCCACTTGCTGGCGTCGAAGTGGCTGTAGGTGACGCCGCCACGGCCGGGTGTCCGGCCGGTGCGCGGCACGCCGAGCAGATTCAGGTTGTACTTCAGGCAGGGGACGCCGGCTTCGCCCGCCGCGCGGACATTCTGCTGGATAATCGCGATGTCGTCCTCGCGCCCCGGCTGCCCCAGCATGATGCGCGGGAAACGCTGCCGGGTCACGTAGGTTGATTGAAGGTCGAGCGAGAGCACGTCCATCGTGATGCCGAAGGTCGCCAGCCGTTGCTGCACCGCGCGAATGCCCTCGACGCGCCAGGCGCCGTCCGGATTCTCGATCGCCTCGGTGCCCGGCCCGTGCGTCGAGTTGACCGCGACGTGCGCCACACCCATCTGCGCTGCCCAGGCCAGGTTCTCGTCCGAAAGATCGTTCAACTGCTCGCCGATATACATGCCTTCCCCTTTCTCCCTCGTGCGGAACCGCCCCGCGTGTCCGCGCCACTATACGCGATGTTGGCCCGGTGAGCGCGCCGCCCCGCTAGGTGACGCCGAGCACATCCCGGCAATAGCGTACGCTCTCCTCGAAGTGCCGGCGCTGCTGCGCTTTGAGTTGCTCGCCCAGCTCCCCCGCTGGCAGACTCATGCTGCCCGGTGGCAGAGTCACTTGCTCCAATGGCGCGGGCTGGCCCTGCTGGGCGAGCGCGATGAACCGGACAAAGTCCGCCGCCGGCATATCTGGGTAGAGCCGCCAGTAGTCCGACGCGGGGTCGAGATAGTTGAGGTGCTTCGGCGGCAGGCCGGTGATGATTTCGAGGTCAACGGGCGCGTTCGGCGCCTGCGCCGCCAGGATCGCGAGAATGCGCCGGAGATCAACATCACCTTGTCCCACCGGCGCCCATTGAACCAGCGCGCCGTCAGTCACGGCCCACACGCGGCTGTCGCGCACATGGGTGCTGAGGATGTAAGGCGCCAGCACCTCGGCGCTGAGCACGGGATCCTCGCCGCCATAGACGGGGTTGCCGGTATCCAGGCAGGCCCCGACTATCTCCGGCCCCACCGCTTCGATCAACGCCCGCAGCTCGCGCGCGAGCAGATCTACCCCGCCGTGGTTCTCGACCGCGAACTTGATCCTCAGGTCGCGCGCCACCGGCGCCGCCGCTTGCAGCGTGCGGGCACATTCCGCCAGGTGGTCCGCGAACCGAACCGGGCCGAGACGGTCCTCGGCGCTGCCCAGCACGCATCGCACAATGGGCGAGCCGACCACGCTGGCCGCCCGCGCCATGTCCATGAGCTGCTGCTCGCCCGTGCCGAGCGCCGGGTTGAAGAGGCGCGCGTGCTTGTCGAAACTCAGCATCCCGAGTTCGATGGTCAGGCTCAAGTCGTCCGCATGGCGTTTGAGCGCGCGCAGATAGCCCTCGTCGAGCGACGCCAGATTGCCGCGCTCGGAGAAATGCACGTTCTCCAGCCCGAGACTTGCCGCGTAGTCGAGCAGCTGGAAGGCGTCCCAGCCCTGCCAGCGCAGGCTGAACGTATCAATCCCCAGTCTCATCCTGGCCCCTCATTGCTCCACACTGCCGCCCGGGAGGTGGCAGCGGTACGCCTTCGCCGGATACCCGAACCCACGGCGCTCCCAGACAATCCGGCGCTCGCTATCCAGCTCGATGACCCGGCCATGGCCGGCATCGGCCACCAGCGTATTGCCGTTCCAGAGCCGTACCGCTGCGTACTGGTTGGCGATAATATCGCCGCCGATTTCCCAGACGACCCGCCCGCTGGGATCGAGCTCCACAACACGACTGAGAGCGCGAATGGACACCAGCGTATTGCCGTCGTAGAGGCGCTGGCAATAGACCGGGCCGAGCGCGTCAAAGAGCGCCGGCGTGGCGGGACCAAGACCGTCCACCGCCCAGACCTCCCGGCCCGCCCGGTCCACCTCAAAGACCCGGCCGGCGCCTGCGTCGGCGATCAGGGTATGGCCGTTCGCCAGCCGTTGCGCTTTCCAGGGCCAGCGCAGCGATTCCAGCCGCCAGACGATCGCACCCGCCGGATCGAACTCGCGGACGAAGCCGGGCACATCG
>DASSTP010000123.1:0-5749 GCA_035707845.1 Gemmatimonadales bacterium
CCTCGAGCCAGAAGCCGCGCGCCGTGCTCGACGCCGAGCGCGAGTTCTACGAAACCACCAACGCCAATATTCACCGCGGGGTCTACGCGCTGAGCGCGGAGGCCACCCGCCGCTACGACGTGGCGCGCGAGAAGCTCGCGGGCTACCTCGGCGCCGCCCATGCCCACGAGGTGATCTTCACCCGCGGCACCACCGAGAGCATCAACCTCGTGGCCCAGAGCTGGGCCCGGCCCCGGCTCAAGCCGGGCGACGAGATCCTGCTCACCGAGATGGAGCACCACTCCAACATCGTGCCGTGGCAACTTGTGGCGGAGCAGACAGGCGCCATCGTGCGCCCCGCTCCCATCACCGACCGCGGCGAGATCGACCTGGAGCGGTTCGCGTCGCTGGTGACCGACCGGACGAAGATCGTCGCTGTGGCACATGTCTCCAACGCGCTCGGCACCATCAATCCCGTGCGCCGGATCGCCGATCTGGCCCACGCGGCCGGTGCGGTGCTGCTGGTGGACGGCGCGCAGGCGGCGCCCCACCTTCCGGTGGATGTCGAGGCGCTGGGCGCCGACTTTTACGCCTGCTCCAGCCACAAGATGCTGGGCCCCACCGGGATCGGCGTGCTATACGGGCGAGAAGCACTGCTCGATGCCATGCCGCCCTACCAGGGCGGCGGCGACATGATCCACACCGTGAGCTTCTCCGGCTCCACCTGGGCGCCGCTGCCGGCCAAGTTCGAGGCGGGCACCCCCAACATCGCGGGTGCGGTCGGATTCGGTGCCGCGGTGGACTACATCGAGCAGGTCGGCCGGGACAGGATCGCCGAGCATGAGCATCAGCTCCTGGCGTACGCCACGGAGCGGATCGTTGGAGTGCGGGGACTCCGCATCATCGGCTCGGCGCCGCTCAAGGCGTCGGTGCTGAGCTTCGTGATGGACGGGATCCATCCCCACGACATCGGCACCGTGCTCGACAGCGAAGGCGTCTGCATCCGCGCCGGCCATCACTGCGCCCAGCCGCTCATGAAGCGGATGGGGGTGCCGGCCACGGCGCGCGCCTCCTTTGCGCTCTACAACACGGAGCGTGATGCCGACGCCCTGGTGTCTGCGCTGGGCAAGGCGCGGGAGCTGTTCGGCTGATGGCCGACATGAACGAGCTGTACCAGAGCGTCATCCTCGACCACAACAGGGCTCCACGCAACTTTGGCCGGCTGCCCGATGCCAACCGCCACGCCGAGGGGAAGAATCCCCTCTGCGGCGATGAGCTGTCGGTCTGGCTCCGGCTCGGCGCCGACGATCGCATCGAAGAGGTGAAGTTCGAGGGATCGGGCTGCGCCATCAGCAAGGCCAGCGCGTCGCTCATGACCAGCGCGGTCAAGGGCAGGACGCGGGCGGAAGCACTGGAGCTGTTCACCCGGTTTCACAACCTCGTGACCGGCGAGCCGGTCCGCCCGGAAACACTGGGCAAGCTCGCCGTGTTCAAGGGCGTGGTGGAGTTTCCCGTGCGGGTGAAGTGCGCCAGTCTCTCGTGGCACACCCTGAAGGCGGCGCTCGAGTCGCCCGAGAGCACCATCAGTACCGAGTGAGGCGCTGGCCTCGATTAACAGTCCTGCAACTGGAGTGAAGTGAAGATGCCTTACCCCGAACAGCTGGTGGCCCCGATGCGCGCCGAGATGCGGCAGATGGGCGCCGAGGAACTGAAGACCCCGGCCGAAGTGGATGCGGCGCTGGGTGACGTGCGCGGCACGACGCTGGTGTTCGTCAACTCGGTCTGCGGCTGCGCTGCCGGCATGGCTCGGCCCGGCTTGTCGCTGGCACTCAACCGTGGCGTGAAGCCGGACCGCATCGTCACGGTCTTCGCCGGCCAGGACACCGACGCCACTTCGCGCGCCCGCCAGTACTTCTCCGATTACCAGCCGTCGTCGCCCTCGATGGCACTGATCCGCGATGGCGAGGTGGTGCACTTTGTCCATCGCCACCAGATCGAGGGCCGGAGTCCCCAGGTCATTGCCGACAACCTGGCGCAGGCGTTCGACAAGTACTGCGGCGCCACCGCCTGAACATGAGCGGCCACGTCTTTCATCCCGGTCACGAGGAGCTCCACGGCGTCACCGTGGTCGTGACCGGCTCTACGGGCAGGACCTACGTCGGCCGGTACCACGAGCGGAACCAGCGCGGCGTGGTGCTCAAGGACGTCGGTATCCATGAGCCGGGTAACGGGCTGCCGCTGGAGGACTGGCTGGAGCGCCAGCGGAAATTCGGCGTGAAGGTGGATGAGCGGGCGTTGGTGGTGCCGGGGGACGAGGTGGTGGATGTAGGACGCCTGGAGGCGTGAGGCTTGGGGCTTGGGGCGTGGGGTGGTCGCAGGTTGCAGGTCGCGGGTAGCGGGTCGCAGGTCGCAGGTCGCAGGTCGCGGGTCGAGGGTCGAGGGGTGTGGGCTTACGTAGTCCGGGTAACTTGAAGCCCGTCCACGATCATTTCGCGACTTGCGACCTGCGACCTGCGACCTATTCATGTCCATCCTCTCCCTCTCCCACGTCACGAAACGCTTCGAAGGCCATGTGGCGGTGCGCGACCTGAGCTTCGAGGTCCCCCAAGGCGGGATCTTCGGCCTGCTGGGTCCGAACGGTGCCGGCAAGAGCACCACGATCCGCATGATCATGAACGTGATCACGCCCGACGATGGCAGCATCACCGTGCTGGGCCAGCGGGCCAGCCGGGAGCTGGCGCCCAGGATCGGTTTCCTGCCGGAAGAGCGAGGTCTCTACAAGAAGATGAAGGTGCTCCAGCACCTCATTTTTTTTGGGGAGGTCAAGGGACTTTCGGGCAGTGACGCGCGGAGCCGAGCCACTGCGTGGCTCGACCGCCTGGGCCTGGACCAGTGGGCCGACAAGCCGGTGGAGGAACTCTCCAAGGGAATGCAGCAGAAGGTCCAGTTCATCGGGACGCTGCTGCATGAGCCGGAGCTGGTGGTGCTGGACGAGCCGTTCAGCGGGCTCGATCCGGTCAACAGCCGAGTGATGAAGGAAGCGGTGGTGGATATCGCCCGGCAGGGGCGGACCGTGCTGTTCTCGACGCATATCATGGAGCAGGCGGAGCAGCTCTGCGACCGCATCGTGATCATCGCGCGGGGTGAGAAGGTGGTGGACGGCGCGGTGCGCGAGGTGAAGCGCGAGGCCGGCACACGCCACCTGCGCCTCGGCGTCACCAGCGGCCAGGACGTGGCCCGGCGGATCCTCGCTGACCGGCGCTGGGCGCTGTCGCTGCAGGACCACGGCACCGAATGGGAGGCGGAGCTCGCGCCCGGTGCGGCGCCCGATGCGCTGCTGCGGGCGCTGGTGGAGGGCGGCGCCGGCATCGCCGAGTTCGGGGTGGAGGACCCGTCGCTCGAGTCGATCTTCATTTCCAAGGTGGGCGCCGAGGCAGCGACCGCGATGCGGAGCGAGGAGGTGGCGCATGCATAAGATCCTCGCCGTCATCCGCCGCGAGTTCGTGACCCGGGTACGGTCGCGCGCATTTGTCATCAGCACCGTGATCGGCCCCATCATCATGATCCTGATGTTCGCCATGCCGATCCTCCTGTCGGGCAACGGTGGCGCGCCCAAGAAGATCGCGGTGCTCGACGCCGTGCAGGATGGGTTCGGGAAGCTGGTGGCCCAGCGGCTCAACAGCGAGATGCGCGACACCGTGAAGCGCGCCGATCCCCGGTACGACGCGATGTGGGTGCCAACGACGCCCGACCGCCTGTCCGCCGTGCGCGATTCGCTGGTGGCCCGCACCGGCGTGCGGAGCCTCGGGACGGCGTCACTCGATGGCATCCTGGTCATCACCGACTCGGCGCTGGGCCAGGGCATGATCCGCTACATGGGTGTGAACGTGGGCAGCCCGAGTGACATGGGCCGCCTGGAGCGGAGCCTGCGCTCGCTGGTGATCGGCGGCCGGTTGCAGCACTCGGGACTGGATCCCCAGGTGGTGCTGGGCGTGATGCGGCCAGTGGACCTCAAGACGCTGAAGGTGAGCGAGGGCCAGCTGACGGCGGAGAGTGGCGAGGCATCGTTCCTGCTGGCATACGCGATGTCGTTCATTCTCTACATCGCGCTGCTGCTGTACGGCATCCAGGTGATGAACTCGGTGGTGGAGGAGAAGTCATCCCGCATCATCGAGGTGCTGATCTCCAGTCTCTCCCCCTTCCAGCTGCTCCTCGGCAAGGTGCTCGGCGTCGGTGCAACGGGATTGCTGCAGCTGGGAATCTGGGTGGGTACGGCGACACTGCTCACATCGTTCAAGACGCAGATTGCCGCGATGGTCGGCGCGTCGCCGGGCGCGGTGGCGTCGCTGGCCATTCCCACGGTGTCGCCAGCGCTGCTGGTGGTATTCCTGCTGTTCTTTATCCTGGGATTCCTGTTCTACGCGTCGGCGTACGCCGCGGTGGGCTCGATGTGCAATTCCCCCCAGGACGCGCAGCAGGCGCAGATGCCGGTGACGCTGTTCATCGCCGCCGGATTGTTCATCATGTTCTCACTGCTCAGTGAGCCGAATGGCTCGACGGCGCATGTGCTGACCTACGTGCCCTTCTTCGCTCCATTCGTGACGCCGGTGCGCTTCTCCTTCTCGTCCATCGCGTGGTGGGAAGTGCTGTTGTCGATCGCGGCAATGGTCGGCGGGCTACTGATCATGACCGCACTTGCCGGACGGATTTATCGGTTCGGGATCCTGAAGTACGGGAAGAAGGCGACGTGGGGGGACGCGATGAAGTGGATCAGGGCGTGACGTGGGACATGTAGGGGCGGGTCTTAGACCCGCCCCTACGCTCGCACGTCACGACCCGCCCCTACGCTCGCACGTCACGACCCGCCGGTACGCTCGCACGTCACGACCCGCCCCTACTTTTTTCACGTCACGCTCTATCTTCCCTCCATGACCACCCCCTACCACGTCCTCGTCATCGGCGGCGGGCATGCCGGCACCGAGGCCGCGTGCCTTGCGGCGCGGATGGGTGCGCGCACGCTGCTCATCACCCAGAGCATCGAGACGATCGGGCAGATGTCGTGCAATCCTGCGATCGGCGGGATTGCCAAGGGGACTGTCGCGCGCGAGGTGGATGCGCTCGGTGGCATCATGGGACGCGCGACCGATCGCGCATGCATCCAGTTCCGGATGCTCAATCGGTCAAAGGGCCCGGCGGTGTGGTCCCCCAGGGCGCAGTGCGACCGGGGGGCTCTATCGCCGAGCGGTGCGGGGGCTGCTCGAACAGCAGCCGATGCTGGAAATCGTGCAGGGAACGGTCTCCGGGTTCGTGCTGGAGGGCGATAGGATCGTTGGTGTCACTACGCTGGATGGTCGGCGTTACGATAGTGTCACTACTGTCGTCACTGCCGGGACCTTTCTGCGTGGCCGGATTCACATGGGTACCACTGTCCGGCTTCCAGCCGGGCGTGCGGGTGATCAGGCTTCGGTTGAGCTTGCCGAAGCCTTGGAACGGAATGGACTTAGGATAGAACGCTTCAAGACCGGCACCCCTCCCAGAATTGATGGGCGCACGGTGGACTTGAGCCGCCTAGCCCGTCAGGACGGCGACGCCGAGCCCTCCTGGTTCTCCTTTCATGAGCGGGCGCCGCATCCGGCCCAGGTTCCGTGCTGGCTCACGTGGGCCGGGCGCGAGGTGCGGGAGATCATCCTCGAGAACCTGGAGCAGTCGGCGCTGTATGGTGGCGCCATTAGCGGCCGAGGGCCGAGGTATTGCCCGTCGGTGGAAGACA
>DASSTP010000124.1:0-4555 GCA_035707845.1 Gemmatimonadales bacterium
TGCCGTCCACAGGTCCGGCAGGCCTCGCGTGGCCAGCGCGTGCCAGGTTTCGGGATTGCGATAGAAACGGGTGACGTTGATGGTGAGCGCATCGCGCAGCCGCTCCAGCTCGCCCGGCGTGCGTTCCACGAGGTCCCGGTATTCGTCGTAACTCTGCGCGCCGCAGGCGCGCATCCGCACGGCCACGCGGCGACGGATGCACTTGTCCTTGTAGGCATCGAGCGTCAGGCCGACCGCGCCGGAGACGCTGCCGAGCAGCCGGGCGAAAGCGGCGTCGTCCGTGCTCACCGGGCCGCGTCCAGCATGTCGAGGTTGGCGCGCGCCAGCTGGTGGGCGGGGTTCAGCCCGGCGGCGCGCTCCCAGCACTCGCGCGCCCTGGCCGTATCCCGCCGCTTGAACGCGATGTTGCCCAGCTTGAAGTAGAGGTCGTCGCCGAGTTCGGCATCGAGCTTGGCGGCGCGCTCGAACATGCTGGCCGCCTCGTCGTACCGGCCGCTCCGGTAGCAGAGGTCGCCCAGGTTCTTGGAGACCTGCGGCACGCCGGGCTGGTCGGCCAGCGCGGCACGCAGCAGCTGCTCGGCGCCGGCGGCATCGCCGTCATGCTCCAGCAGCACGGCGAGATTGTTGCGCAGCGTGGCGCTGGCCGGATGCGCCTTCACCCCTTCCTCTGCAATGCCCCGAGCAAGGTCGGGCCGGTCTGCGGCCGCCGCGGCAAGCGCGCTGGCCCAGTACCAGATGGCCGGCGGCTGCTTGTCACCGAGCAGTTCGCGCGCACGCGTGAGGCGACTGCTGGCCGCGTTGTCGTCGCCGCGCTTCAGTGCGACCAGGCCCCATCCCATGTGGATGCGGGCGTCGTCGCGAGCGCGGCTGGCGGCATCGGCCATCGCGCGCTCCGCCTCATCGAGCCGGCCGAGCTGTTCCAGCGCCACCGCCAGGTTATGCAGCACCACGGGACGCGGGCCGCCCTTTTCCAGGCAGGTGCGGAAGGCCTCAGCGGCTTCAGCCCAGCGCCCCTGGCGCGAGGCGATGAGCCCGAGATGAAAGGGCGCGGCCGCTTCACTGGGGCGCAGGTCGGCGACGCGACGGAATTCCCGCTCGGCCTCGTCCAGCATGCCGGTCCGGAAGAAGGCGATGCCGAGGTTACGATGCTCCTCCACCCGCGAGTCACTGGCGCGCGGCGCGGATGACGCCTTCGAGGAACCGGTGCGATGGGCAAAGCCGGCGGAGAGCAGGCCGAAGATGGCCTGGCCAACCTGGAACTCGACCATGCCCGATTCTTCCATGACCTGCTGGACATCGCGAGTGCCATCGAGCAGCGGCAGGATCCGCTCCTGCACCGGGCTCAGCGTCACCTCGCTGCCGGCAATGCGCGAGGGATCGGCGGTGAAGATGAGGTCGAAGGAGGGGATCTTCTTGGCGATGAGACTCCACTCGTCCACCCGCCGGGCGCCTTCCAGCAGCAGGCTCTCCGGATTGATGGATACCAGCAGGTCCTGCTCCTCGGGCCTGACGCCGGCCTCGAAGTTGAACGTCCCGCTGGTCCAGGTGAAGAGGAAGTAGACGGCCTCCTCGATCTGCAGCGCCACGAACTCCCGCAGTGCCTCGGGCGTGATCGCATCCAGCTCCAGCAGGATCTGGCCGATGCGGCGCTCCGGGCTCGCCGCCTGCATGTCCACCGCCTTGGCGAGCAGGTCGGCCGAGAGCTTGCCGTTGCGCACCAGCAGGTCGCCGAGGCGGTCGCGACGATTGACGATGGAGGCGAAGATGATGCGGCCGTCTTCGAAGTAGATGTAGCCGAAGTTCTGCCGGTCGGCGACGGCCAGGCAGCCCGAGCGCCGCCCCAGCGCCAGCAGTTGGATAACGTCCGGGAGACTCGCCTCCGAGAGACTGCCCTTGATGGCCATCAGCGCCACTCCTCGATCAGGCGTGAGGAGAGCTCGGGCCAGGTCCAGATCATCTTTTCCTGGTTGCGCATGGCGCCCGCGCCGCCAGGGACCACGCCGCTCGATCGCACGTGCGCCGCGCGCCGCGCCGCCGGACGGCCGTTGCTTCCCTCCAGGGCGTCGCGGGCGGCCATGGCCGTGGGTGGAATGCTCCGCGCCTCCGCGTCATGCAGCACGCGCTGCACCAGCCCCAGCGTACCCCGCATGGAGTCGGCCGGTCGCGAGGCGACATAGCTTGCCAGCTCGGGATCCACGACCTCCAGGCGGGCAGCCAGCAGTCGCTCGACGGCACGCTGGCGCAACTCGCGGTCCGGCGCCGGCAACTCCACCACCAGACCGCCCTCGAAGCGGGTAAGCAGCCGGGATTCGATGCCATTGAGCTGGGCCAGGGGGAGCGCGCTGGTGAAGACCATCTGCCGCTGCCGTTCCTGATATTCATTGAAGAGCAGGAACAGCTCTTCCTGCGAGCGCTCCTTTCCCGCGAGCTGCTGGATGTCATCGAGCAGCAGCATGTCAGGGCGGCGCCACCGCGCCCGCCAGCGCGGCACGCGCTCCTGTTCCAGGGCCGCGATGAGCTCATCCACGAAGGCATGGGCGCTGGTGCACGCGACCACGTGCCCCGCGGCCGCCAGCAGGTTGCCAATGGCATGGAGGAAGTGGGTCTTGCCGTTGCCGGTGGCGCCGACGATCACGAGCGGGTTGTAGCGCGTGCCGGGCTCCTCGATGACGGCGCGCGCCGCGCGCACCGCCACCCGGTTGCCCTGCCCCTCGATGAACGTGTCCATGCTCCAGTGCGGCGATGGACCGGGCAGCGGTTCGCTCCCCGCCTCCGCCTGCTCGCGCAGCGCCTCGGCCGCAGCGAGCTGGTCGGGGTCGCGCAGCACGGGAGACGCCGCGAGGTCGGGTGCCAATGCCGCGACCTCGTCCTGCAGTTCCCTGAGCCGAAGAACATCTCGCTCGAACGCCGCGAGTTCGGTGGCCGGGTCGTGGGAGAGCTCGCTGTCGAGGAGGGTGGCCAGGCGGCTCACGGTGTAGCCCTCGCCTTCCCAGCGCAGCATCGCCTCGGCGATGCGGCTTCGCCAGGACTCCACCTGCTCGCTCACGGTAGCCATGACGTCCTGCAGAAAATCGGTGAACTCGTCCACGACGCCGGCTGACGTCACGGCGACCGGCTCGGGTGCGGGCACCGCGCCGGCACTGGCGCGGACGGTCGCCCCGGCTTGAGCCGCCGCCGCGCGTGCCTCGTCCGGCGTGACCGGCGCGTCGCTCACGGCCTGGAGCGCGATGACACGGTTGAGGACGCCCAGCAGCTCGCGGACGCTGTCCACCTCCGGCTCAGCGATGGCCTCGATGACACCCGGGGCCAGGTTCAGCCGGCGCTGCTCCGCTCGCCGGCGCAGGATGGCGGCGCGGGTCTCGAAGTCCGGGCTCCCGATATCCACCACCAGCCCGCCCCCGAACCGCCGAGCCAGCCGCTCATCGAGGGACGGGATGTCACCCGGTGGGCGATCGCTGGCGAGCACGATCTGGCGGCCGGCCGCCTGCATGGCGTCGCTCACCCGGAGGAGCTCGGCCTGCATTTCCCGGCGCCCCGCGAGGAACTGCACGTCGTCGAGCAGGAGCAGGTTGACGTCAAGGAACCGGCGGCGGTACGCATCGCCCTGCCCTGCAGCGATGGCCGCGTGCACGGCCTCGACGAATTCGTCGAGGGTGAGATATTCGGCCACGAGGCGGTCGTCGATGGCGCGCGCCGCGTGCCCCACCGCGGCAAGCAGGTGGGTCTTGCCGAGCCCGGGCCGTGAATAGACGAAGAGCGGGTTGTACACCGCGCCCGGTGATTCGGCCACGGCACGGGCAGCAGTCACCGCCAGGCGGTTGGACGCACCGACCACCAGGTCCTCGAAGCGGAACTGCGGGGGCAGTTCCGTGGTCATCCCGAGACGCTCCCGGCGGCGAGCCGGCGCAGTACCTGTTCCGAGATTCCCTTGAGCGTCTCGAACACGCCGCTGCCGTGCAGCGCATCCGCCGCGAAGCTCTGCACCTCGCGAAAGTTCAGTGCCTCGTCGAGCGCCTCGCGCGAGAGCACGAGGTCCGCGGGCAGGTCCTGCTTGTTGTACTGCATGACCACCGGGAGCTGGCGGACGTCCACGCCCTGCTCCAGCAGGTTTTCCTGCAGGTTCTGGAGACTTTCCAGGTTCTCGTCAAATCGCGCGGCCTGGCTGTCGGCCACGAACACGACGCCATCGGAGCCCTGCAGCACCAGCTTCCGCGTGGAGTTGTAGTAGCTCTGGCCCGGCACGGTATAGAGCTGGAAGCGGGTGGTGAAGCCGCTGATGGATCCGAGGTCAATCGGCAGGAAGTCGAAGAACAGGGTGCGGTCGCCATGCGTGGCCAGCGACACCATGCGCCCGCGCCGAGATTCCGGCACCCGGCCAAAGACATACTGCAGGTTGGTCGTCTTGCCGGACCGGCCCGGCCCGTAGTAGACGATCTTGCAGGTGATCTCGCGGGTCGTGAAGTTGACGAGCGACATGGTCAGCGTCCGAACAGCGCGTGCAGGCTGGCGTTGAGGTCATGTTCGAAATTCTCGGCGAGGACTGGGCCCCGCGGCT
>DASSTP010000125.1:0-4086 GCA_035707845.1 Gemmatimonadales bacterium
AGTGCCGGTCGTACGCATGTCCTACTCCATAATGTTGTTTGGTAATCGGAGTTCGGCATGGGCCGCACGGACCGACTACTTGGTGTAACCGTGAAAAGGCCTCACGGCGGGCGCTGCGGTGTTCCGCAACAAAAAAGGGGATCCCGCGCGAATCCGGGATCCCCAATTACGTCTGTGGAATCGTCCTGTGTGCCCCGAGGGGCAATCGTGCCGCAACGCATGAATATTGCTAGATCGGCCCCGGAAGTCAAGACCTGTCCTTGCGGGAGGGGGCAATGACCAAGCTATTCGGGTTCCTGGGGGCCACGGCCGGCAGCGCCATCGGCTGGTGGGCGGGGGCCCATGTGGGCTTCATGACGGCATTTATGCTCAGCACCATCGGCACGGGCGCGGGGATCTACGGGGGGAAGCAGCTGGCGGACCGGCTGGGGTATTGATGCGCTGAGCGCTTAGCGTTTAGTGCTAAGACAGCGGGCCACCATCCCGGTCAGCGTCCCCGGCGTGAATGGCTTCCGGAGCCACTTCGCCTGACGATCGGTCTCAGCCAGCCCCGTCAGGCCTGCCGGCGGCGACGCCGACATGAACAGCACCGGAACGTCGGGCCGCTCCGCCGCCAGGCGGCTGGCGAGTTCGTCGCCCCGCAACCGTGGCATCCGCACATCCGCGATCACCAGGCGCAGCTCGGCACCACTGGCGTGCACCATGCCAAGCGCCTCCACGCCATCGCGCGCTTCGAGGACACCGTACCCAGCCGACTTGATAATCCGGGATGCGAACGAGCGGACGCCAGGCTCATCGTCGGCGACGAGAACCACACACTCCGACTCCATGGAAGCAACCTCCACGCAGTATGCGGCGGCGGGGTGGGTGGAAAGCTAGCGCGGGTGGGGGTGGGGGCAAGGGAGACGCCGGACGCCGGACGCCGGACGCCGGACGCCGGACGCAAAATGCACCGTTCCGCGTTCAGCGGGTACCAAGAATAGCTCCGCCTCATCCCACCATGGGTTTGAGAATGGAGGCCCCATGGCCAATGTCGAGGACCTGCGAGTCATGAGTCTGGCTCGCGAGCTTGTGGTCGCCACCTATCGAGCCACCAGCGGCTTTCCCGCTCATGAGCGCTTTGGACTCGCCAATCAGATGAGGCGCGCGGCCATCTCGATCGGCTCGAACATCGCTGAGGGCGCGGGCCGACAATCTGACCGCGAGTTCGCGCGCTTCGTGAAGATTGCCCGCGGCTCAGCACACGAGCTGGCATTTCAGATTACGACTTCCGGCGATCTGGAATTCCTCGCCACCAGCGAGGTCGCCGAGCTCACGGCAAGGGTGACTGATCTCAGCCGGATGCTGCGCGGCCTGGCAAAGTCGCTCGACGCCTGACGTCCGGCGTCCGGCGTCCGGCGTTCATCTCGGTGGTATATCCCACGTCACCTCCTGCCCCCGCGACAGCGTCAGTGGCTCGCTGGTGACGGTGCGGCCGGAGACCAGCGGCTTGGCCAGGATCCGGATCTGGCCGCCGCCGATGAACTGTGCCGGGGTCAGCGAGTAGCGGGTGCTCATCCCCCCGGGGGCAAGACCTAGCCGGGATGAGAGCCCTTCCCGAACCAGATAAACGTCCATGTCCCAGGTGGAGCGGTTGGTGACGACCAGGGTCACGTTATCCGCCGGCAGCGGCTGCTCGGCCTTCGGCTGCTCCTGGCCGGGATTGGCCGCACATCCAGCCAGCCCAGTCAATGTTATGATAAGAAGCAGGCGGGTAAGAGTGAGTCTTCGTGGCATGGCCACCTCCTGTGACTGGTCGCGACCTGCGACCTGCGACCTGCGACCTACGACCTACGACATATGACGTACCACATCCCCACCCATCCACCCCGCCTACGGAGCAACCTGCAACCATGAGCACCAGGGACCCGCGTGTCGACGCGTACATCCGGAATGCGGCGGAGTTTGCGCAGCCCCTGCTCAGGCACTTCCGGGACCAGGTGCACGCCGCCTGCCCGGCTGCCGAAGAAACCATCAAGTGGAGCATGCCGCACTTTGTCTACCACGGCAATCTCTGCGGCATGGCTGCATTCAAGCAGCACTGCGCCTTCAACTTCTGGAAGGGATCGCTGCTGTTCCCGAAAACGGATGCGAAGCAGGGCGACGCGATGGGGCAGCTCGGCCGCGTCACCACGCTCAGGGACATGCCGCCCGCGGCAGCACTCCGGAAGCTGATTCGCGAGGCCGCCCGGCTGAACGAAGAAGGGGTGCGGCCAGCACGAACCCGGAAGCCCAAGCCGGCCTTGCCGGAGCCGCCTGATCTCCTGCAGGCCCTCAGGAAGCATCCGGCCGCGCGCAAGACGTGGGACGCGTTTGCGCCCAGTCACCGGCGGGAATACATCGAATGGCTGACCGAGGCCAGGCGCGACGACACCCGCGCTCGGCGCCTTGCGACGACGCTGGAATGGCTGGCGCAGGGCAAGCAGCGGAACTGGAAATACCAGCGCTGAGCCGTGGCCCGGCCGGGCCCATGACTTTTCGCCGTGGCCCGGCCAGCATAGCTTCCCGAGAGTCCCGGCGGCCCTCCACGGCACGGTCCCCGGGCCAGGCAACATCTCCCCCAGTGCCGACCTCACTGCCGCCGTCTCCGGATGGCGGAGATCGGAGCACCGATGGCCACGAAACTCGAGAAGACCATCAAGCGGGAACTGGAACTGGGCGACAAGGTCTACACTGTCGCGATTGGCCCTGAAGGGCTCAAGATCACGCCCAAGGGCGGCCGCAAGGGGGCGGAGTTTACCTGGCCCCAGCTGGTGCGCGAACTCGAGGGCGGAAACGGTGGCGGGATGAGCGGTGGCGGCATGGGTGGCGGCGGCATGAGCGGCGGCTACGGCGGGTGACAGCACCAGCAGTACGCGCTTGGCAGGGCTGGGCACCACGGTTATTGAGCGTTCTGCGCATCATCACCGCATTCCTCTACATGGTGCATGGTACCCAGAAGCTCTTTGCATTCCCAACTGGCGTGGGACCGCAGGGCACGGGCACCGTAGATCTCGCCACCCGCTACGGCGCGGCCGGGGTGATCGAGGTGACCTGCGGCGCCCTGCTGCTCATCGGACTCTTCAGCCGGCTGGCGGCGTTCATCGCCTCGGGCGAAATGGCGGCTGCATATTTCCTGGCGCACGCGCCACACGGGTTCTGGCCCCTCATGAATCATGGCGAGATCGTCGTGGCGTTCTGCTTTGTCTGGCTCTACATCTCGGCGGCAGGAGCTGGGCCCTGGAGTGTGGATGCCTTGAGGGGTCGCAGGTCACAAGTCGCAAGTCACACAACCTGAGGTCTGCGACCTGCGACCTGCGACCCGCGACCTGCGACCTGCGACCTGCGACCCGCGACCTGCGACGTGCGACCTGCGACCTGCGACCTGCGACCATGACACGACTCTTCACCCTTCCGATGGTCCTCGCCCTGCTGGCCTCCTGCCAGTCCCGGCCTGACACGCCTGCCGGCCAGGCCGACAGCGTGACCGACTCGTCCTTCTCCACAACGGATTCTGCCATGGCGGAGGTGGACAGCGGCCTTGCCAGTGGTGAGTGGTCGCTGGTGGCGCTCGGCGGGCAGCCGGCGCCGACCGGCGCGGGCGACCGGCCGGCGACGCTGGTCTTCGCTCCCGGTACCAACCAGGTAGGCGGCTTCTCGGGCTGTAACCGGGCTGGCGGCACGTACGTAATCAAGGGCGACAGCATCCAGTTCTCACCCATGGTCATGACACGCATGGCCTGCGACAAGGGCATGGAGCTCGAACAGCGATTCGTCGCCATGGTGGACTCGGCCCGTACCTGGCGCCGCCGGGCCGATACGCTGGAGCTGATGGGTGCGGCCGGCACTGTCATCGCGCGCCTCGAGCGGCGCCCCACCTGACCGGGAGGATTGCGGACCACCATGAACCACGATCTCACCACCACTGCACCGATGCTGGACGGGTACCAGGTGATCCACAACCTGGGGATCGTGCGCGGCATCAGCGTGCGTTCCCGCTCCGTCTTTGGCACCATCGGCGCCAGGATCGAGACTCTCTTCGGCGGCAACATTGCGTTGCTCACGACG
>DASSTP010000126.1:0-27815 GCA_035707845.1 Gemmatimonadales bacterium
CGGTGAGGCGCGTCCCGCACCGGACGCAGGGCTCACCGCCTCGGCCGTAGACCAGATGGGATCCCTGGAATTCACCCGCCTCGCCGGTGCCGGTGCGGTAGTCGCGGATGGTGCTACCGCGCGAGCTGATGGCGGCAGTGAGGATGCGGCGGATCTCTCCCAGCAGCACCGCGGCCTCCGCTGGAGCGATGCTATTGCCGGCCCGCGACGGATCGATGCCGCTCGCGAAGAGCGCCTCGTTCGCGTAGATGTTTCCTACTCCCACAATCACCTTCTGGTCCATGATGAGCTTCTTCACGGCCTGGCGTGATCCACGCAAGCGCGCCGCGAATTCCTCGTCCGTCAGTGCCGGGTCCAGCGGCTCGGGTCCGAGGGCCTCGTCGTACTGCGTCCACCCCTTCTGGTCGAGCAGCAACAGCGTTCCCAGTCGGCGCACGTCGTGATAGACCAGCACCCGGCCGTTATCGAGCTCAGCCTGGAGCACGGCGTAGCGACGCTCCTCCTCTGCCAGCGGTGGCCGCTGCACCGTGAGTGAGCCGGTCATGCCCGGCTGCACCACCAGCCGCCGATCACCGACATGAAACACGGCATGCTTGGCTCGGCGCTCCACGGCATGCACCGTGGCGCCAGCCAGTCGCGATACCAGCGTGCGGCGGGACACGCCGCGGAGTACGTCGTCATGCGAAAGGGAAGCGCGTCGGATGAACCGGCCCACGAGTTCCGGCCTGAGATCGCGCACCATGGTCTCGACTTCGGGCAATTCGGGCATGCAGGGGGAAGATAAACCGAAGGGGAGGGGAGTCGTAAGTCGTAAGTCATAAGTCGTACGACATACGACTTACGACTTACGACTCAACTCCAGAGTCCGGGTGTCCTCCTGCCCTCCGTAGAACCGGTCCAGCAGCTGATGGAATACGGATCCCGCCGGCGAGACCAGGGCAAAGAGCGTGGCGCACGAGCGAAGCTTCAGGTCATCGGGCGAGCCGAGGATTTCGTGTGCGGAGCGATCGGGAACGTCGAGCAGAAGTCTGGCGCACTGCTTGAGTCGCGCGCCGAGGATCGGATGGGTCAGGTAGGCACGTGCCTCGTCGAGGTCACGGATCGCGTAGCGCCGGGACGTCTCGCTCATGCCGAGGCCGGCGATTTGCGGGAAGATGAACCACATCCAGTGGGTGCGTTTCCGGCCGCTTTGCAGCTCGGCGAGGACCTGCTCGTAGATAGGAGCTTGGGCCGTCAGGAAGCAGTCGAGGGTAGGAGCCATGCGTTCGGCGTGGGGCGTCAGGCGTCCGGCGTCGAGCGTCGAGCGCCTTCTCGCCAGCCGATGTCCCGGCGATAGATCTTTCCGTCGAATGAGATCGCCTCAGCACCCGATCGGCTCAACTCACGCGCGCGTCCGAAATTATCCGCCACTCCCGTTACGGTCAGTACGCGGCCGCCGTTCGCGCGCAGCACGCCGCCATTGTCGCGCCGAGTCCCGGCGTGAAAGATGATCACGTCCTCAGGCAGCTCGGTCGGTATGCGGATCTCGGCGCCCTTTTCCGGCGCATCGGGATAACCGCGTGCCGCCAGTACCGTCGTGACCGCCGAGCGCCCGCGGTCAACCGAAACCGGCCTCACCCCGTGACCGCGTGCGATGCTCTCCATCGCCCCCACGAGGCCACCCGTCACCAGCGGCAGCACCGCCTGCGTCTCCGGGTCACCAAACCGGCAGTTGAATTCGACCACGCTTGGTTCGCCAGCGGGACTCACCATGAGGCCAGCGTACAGCAGCCCGGAGAAGGTTGCTCCGCGCCGCCGCATCTCCTCCAGCGCCGGCGCGATGATCCGCTCGGCGGTGGTCTCCAGCAGCTCTGGCGTCGCCAGCGAGACGGGAGCGTAGGCACCCATGCCGCCGGTGTTGGGCCCCGTGTCTCCCTCGCCCAGCCGCTTGTGATCCTGCGAGGCGGGAAGCAGGAAGGCGTCGCGCCCGTCGGTAAGCGCGAAGACCGAGACTTCCTCCCCTTCGAGGAACGCCTCGATCACAATCTCGCTCCCCGCCGAGCCGAATCGCTGCTCCTCCAGCATGGCGCGCGCAGTCTCACGCGCCTCGCGCCGGGTGGCGCAGACCACCGCGCCCTTGCCGGCGGCGAGGCCCGACGCCTTGACCACCAGCGGTTCGTCCTGCGCGTCAATGAAGGAGAGCGCCGGCCCGAGCGAGGTGAACGTGCCGCTAGCGGCGGTGGGCACGCCTGCGGCGTGCATCACGTCCTTGGCGAATGCCTTGCTGGATTCAATCTGGGCCGCGGCCGCCGAGGGACCGAAGACCGCGCGCCCTTCGGCCTGGAGCCGGTCGGCCAGCCCCAGCGCCAGCGGCACTTCGGGTCCGATGATCGTGAGGTCGATGCCGTACATGTCGGCGGCATCGACGAGGCGATCCAGGTCATCTACGGCAATCGGAATGTTTTCTGCGACATCTGCGGTCCCGGGATTGCCGGGCGCACAGTAGAGCGATGCATCGGGGAGTTCGCGGCGGACCGCCCAGCAGAGTGCGTGCTCGCGGCCGCCGCTTCCGACTACCAGGATCCTCACGCGCCCGACTTGCCCTTGAACGCGTCGGCGGCCGCCGAGGCCACCTTACGCGCCGCGGTGGCCACATCGCGCGCGAGCTCGCGCGCTTCGTTGCCGTAGTAGTTCTTTGCGGCGGCGAAGTCGTCGCGGATGGGGCGCTGGCGGGCTTCATCACCGCGCCGGGTGTATTCGCCGCGCATGATGCGATCGTACTCCCCGGCCGCCACCCAGCGCTGCAGCTCGGCGGCGCGCACGGTGTGCATCGGGTGGGTGAGCGCCAGCGTGTTGAGGAGCTTGTATACCACGTCGAGGCCTTCGTTGGTGTAGGCATACTCATTGGCCTGGGCAATGAACGCCTCGATGTTCATCTGGGTGGTGAATTCCTCGCCCCGTCCGCCCGCCGCCATCTTCATGTCGAGCCCCTGGGCGATGGTCACGTCCTGGATGCCCAGGAGACCGGCGCGGTCGGCGGAGAGCTCCGACTTGCGGGACCACTCGAGGAAGGCGAGCCGCACCGGGAGCACTGCGATCGCGGCAATCGTCGGGAGCGCACCCAGGCTAACCAGCGCCAGGATGGCGGCGATCGTGGTGTAGAGCGCGTGGCCGCTCATCACATGGCCCAGCTCATGGGCCAGGAGGGTGCGAATCTCGTCGTCGTCCAGGATCTCCAGCGCCGCGCTGTGGACCACGATGAAGGGATCGTCCACGCCGTAGGCGCCGGCGTTGAAGAATGGCGTCTGGGAGACGTAGAGCTCGGGCACCTTGGGCCAGTCAAACGTCGTGCACATCTCGACGTGCCGCATCCAGAGCTGGGGAAACTGGGTGGGACCCACCCGCACGGCGTTGCCCTGGAAGAGCAGCCGGATGCCGCGCTCACCGCCCAGGATGGCGAGCACTTTCCGGATGACTTCATCGACCCCCGGAACGGCACGCAGGGCCTGCAGCGCTGCCCGGTCGGCGGCATGCTCCCAGCTGACGGCCGCAATCTCGGGGAAGGTGCGGCGGGAACGGGGGGCAGGGATCGAGGTCATGTGGGCTCCTTGAAGGCGACGGCATGGGGCATGGGGCGTGGGGCGTGAGGCTCACACCCCAAGCCTCATGCCCTACGCCTCACGCCATCCGTTGTTTCACCCTGCACCCTCAAGCGCCCAATGCCTGCTCCAGATCGGCGATCAGGTCCTGGGTATCCTCGATACCGCAGGAGAGGCGGATCAGGCTGTCGGTGAGGCCCATGGCCTCGCGCATGGCACGCGGGACCGAGGCGTGGGTCATGGAGGCGGGATGGCCAATCAGGCTCTCCACGCCGCCCAGTGACTCGGCCAGGGAAAAGATGCGGGTGGATTCGACGAACTTGCGGGCGCGGCCCTCGTCGCCCAGGTCAAACGACAGCATCCCGCCGAAACCCTTCATCTGGCGCCTGGCGAGATCGTGCTGCGGGTGACTGGGGAGGCCGGGGTAATAGAGTTTCTTCACCGACTTCTGGCCTGAGAGCCACTCGGCGATGGCGCGGCCATTGGCATCGTGCTGGCGCATCCGGAGCGGCAGCGTCTTGACCCCGCGCAGCGCCAGCCAGCAATCCATCGGGCCCGGCACGCCGCCAGCCGAGTTCTGCAGGAAGCCCAGCCGCTCGGCGAGATCGTCGCGTGTGGTCACCAGCATCCCGCCCACCATGTCGCTGTGGCCATTCAGGTACTTGGTGGTGGAATGGAGCACGACATCCGCGCCGTGCGAGAGCGGCTGCTGGAAGAACGGCGTCGCGAAGGTGTTGTCCACCACATAGATGAGCCCGTGCGCCTTGGCCAGGTCGCCCACCGCGACGAGGTCGGCCAGGTTCATCATCGGGTTGGTAGGCGTCTCGCAGTAGATGACCCTGGTGGCCTTGGTGAGCGCCTGCTCCACGTTCCGGATGTCGCGCATGTCCACGAAGGTGAACTCCAGCCCGAGCCGGCTGTAGACCTGCTGCATGAGCCGGTGCGAGCCACCATAAACGTTCTCACCCGAGACCACGTGGTCGCCCTTGGAGAGCATCTTGAGCACGGCGTCGAGCGAGGCAAGCCCCGATGCGAACGCAAACCCGTACGTTCCCCCTTCCAGGCTGGCCACGCAGCGTTCCCAGGCCTCGCGCGTCGGGTTCTGGGTCCGGGCGTACTCATAACCCTTGTTCTTGCCGAGGCCGGCCTGGACGTAGGTGGAGGTCTGGTAGATGGGCGTCATCACGGCGCCGGTGCTGGGATCGGGTGCCTGGCCCGCGTGCACGGCGCGGGTGGCAAAGGCAAAATCGGTGTCGTGCTCTTTGATGCGTGTCATGGCACCATCGGTGAGAGGGCGGACAATGGGTCAAGCGTAAGCCCGGCAACCGGATGCGGCAAGCGCCGTTGCTGCCGGCGCTCCGACCGGATACCTTGGCAACTGTGACCGCACCCGATTCCGCCGGCATATCATCAACGCCTCGCTGCCTGATCGTGGACGACGATCAGCAGGTCCGTCATGCCATGGCCAAGGCGGTCGAGAGCCAGGGACTCACGTGCGCGCAGGCCGGCAACGGCGAGGAAGCGCTGGCGGTGCTCGAGCGAGTAGGCGAGGTCCCCCTCTGCATCACCGACATCTTCATGCCCGGCATGGACGGGGTCGCCTTTCTCCGCCAGGTCCGTGCGCGCTACCCTGACATGGCCGTGATCATGCTGACCGGCGTGTCGGAAGTGACGACGGCGGTGGAGTGCCTGCAGCTTGGCGCCCTCGACTATCTGTCCAAGCCGGTGATGCTGGACGAAATGAAGGCGCGGGTGGCCAACGCGCTGGAGAAGCGGTCGCTGGTGCTGCAGAACCGGATGTACCAGCAGACGCTCGAGTCTCGCGTGCGCGAGCTGGACCGGCGCAACCGGCAGTCGCTCCTCAACGGCGTCGAGATGCTGGTCTTTGCGCTCGAGGCCAAGGACGCCTACACCAGCGGCCATTCGCTGCGGGTCAAGGAATTCACCGTCAAGACGGCGGTGCAGCTGGGCTTCACCGGCGACGTGCTGGCCGAAGTGGACCTGGGGAGCCGGCTGCATGACATCGGCAAGATCGGCATCCGGGAGACGGTGCTCCACAAGCCCGGTCCGCTCACGCCCGACGAGTTCGAGCATGTGAAGCTGCACGCCATGCTGGGCGAGCGCATCCTCCAGCCCTTTCTCGCGGAGCAGCCCCGGGTGCTGCGCATCGTGCGCTCCCATCATGAACGCGTCGATGGGACCGGCTTCCCGGACGGGTTGCGCGGCGACCAGATCCCGCTCGAGGCCCGCATCGTTGCCGTGGCAGATGCGTATGACGCAATGACCACCAATCGCGCGTACCGTGCCTCGCGTACGCCGGGTGCCGCGGTCGAGGAACTCCGCCGGGCGGCTGGTGCGCACTTCGATGCCGAGGTGGTCGAAGCCTTCGTGCGTGCGCACCCCGAACTCCTGCGCCATCCCATCCGCGCCTGACCCTCCTCCAAGCGACATCATGTCCGACACCTTGATGATCAGCGTCTCCGGAATGCGGGGACACGTGGGATCCGACCTCACTCCCGAGCTGGTGGCGCGCCACGCCGCGGCGCTGGGCGCGTGGGCGGTCGCGGCGGGCCGTCCATCAGTCGTGCTGGGCCGTGATTCACGGACCAGCGGCGTGATGTTCAGCCATGCCGCCATCGCCGGCCTGATGAGTGTCGGCGCCACCGTGATTGACGTCGGCATGGTGCCCACGCCCACGGTGCAGATGGCCGTGGAACACCACCGCGCCGGCGCCGGACTGATCCTCACGGCCAGTCACAACCCGATCGAGTGGAACGCGCTCAAGTTCGTGGGGCCGGATGGCATTTTCCTCGATGCCGAAGCCGGCGCCGCCGTGCGGGCGCTGGCCGAGCGCGGCCCGGTGCGAAAAAGCTGGGACGGCCTGGGAAAGCTTATCCCGGATCCCGACGCGGTGGCGCGACACTTCGATGCCATCCTCGCGCTGCCGATGGTTGACGCCGAGCTGATCCGGAAGCGCCGGTTCCGTGTGGCACTCGACACGGTGCATGGCGCAGGTGGCGCTTCGGTGCCACAATTCCTCGAGCGCCTCGGCTGCGAGGTATTCGGGATCAATCTGGAGACCGACGGCCGGTTTCCGCGCGCGCCCGAGCCGGTACCCGAGAATCTCGGTGAGTTGGCTCGCATCGTTCGCGAGCAGAAGGCCGATATTGGCATGGCGGTGGATCCGGATGTGGACCGGCTGGCGCTGGTGGACGAGCAAGGCCGCCCCATCGGAGAGGATTACACGTTGGCCTTGGCGGTGAGGGCGGTTCTGGCAGGCAAGATGGACAGATGGGCAGCTGGACAGATGGACAGCGAAGCGCTCGGCGCTCAGCGCTCGGCGCTCAGCACCGTGGTGGTGAACCTTTCCACCAGCCTTGTGGTTGATGATGCGGCGCGGGAGACTGGGGCGAGGGTGCTCCGGGCCCCGGTGGGCGAGGCCAACGTGGCTCGCGCCATCCGTGACGAGGGCGCCCTCATCGGGGGCGAGGGAAACGGTGGGGTGATGCTTCCCGCCCTCCACATCGGGCGTGATGCACCCTTGGGCATGGCCTTGATATTGCAGTACTTAGCGCGCTCTGAGCGTACCGTTTCCGCGCTGGTCGAGGCGGCACCGCGGTACACCATCGTCAAGGCCAAGGCCCCGCGCGGTTCCGACCTTCGGTCCCTGTACGATTCGCTGCGACAGCGATGGCCGGCAGCCCAGGCCGACGAGCGAGACGGGTTGCGCCTCGCATGGACCGACCGCTGGTTGCACGTGCGCCCGTCCGGCACGGAGCCCATCATCCGGCTCATCGCGGAGGCGCCAACGGCAGGGGACGCCGAGGCACTGATCGGCGCAGCACGAACCCTCATGAGTTGAGGAGTTTCCGGGCAATGTGCGGCATCGTCGGATACGTCGGACCGCGCCAGGCGGGTCCGCTGATCATTGAAGGGTTGCGGCGGCTGGAGTACCGGGGCTACGACTCGGCCGGCATCGCCGTCGTCAACGGCGGCGGGCTCAAGGTGCACAAGTCGTCCGGCAAGCTCTCGGTGCTGGAAGAGCAGCTCAACGGTTCCATGCCCAAGGGCACGCTGGGTATCGGTCATACCCGCTGGGCCACCCACGGCGCTCCCACCACGCCCAACGCGCATCCGCACACCGACCAGAGCGGGCGCATCGCCTGCATCCACAACGGCATCATCGAGAACTCTTCGGCCATCCGCACCATGCTGCAGCAGCGGGGGCACACCTTCACGTCCGACACCGACACCGAAGTGCTGGCTCACCTGGTGGGCGAGTTCTACGACGGCAACCTGGAAGAGGCGGTGGCGACGGCGCTGAGGGAAGTGGACGGTGCCTACGGCCTCGCCTTCATCTGCGAGGACGAGCCGGATGTGCTGGTCGCGGCCCGCAAGGGCTCGCCGCTGCTGGTCGGCGTGGGCGAGGGCGAGTATTTCATCGCCTCCGATGCCTCGCCGCTGCTCGAGTACACCCGCTCGGTGGTCTATCTCGATGATGGGGAGATGGCCGTGCTCACCCGGGGCGGCTACCGGATCCGCAACCTTGATACGCGGAAGATTGAAAAGCCGGTGAACCAGATCGAATGGGACCTCGCCACGATCGAGCGGGGCGGGTTTGCCCATTTCATGCTCAAGGAAATCTTCGAGCAGCCCGAGTCGCTCACGAACACGCTGCGCGGCCACCTGCTCGAGGAAGAGGGCACGTCGCGGGTCACCGGCCTCAATCTGTCGGACGATGACATCCAGCGCATCGAGCGCATCGTGATCACGGCGTGCGGCACCTCCTGGCACTCCGCGCTGATCGGCGAGTACATGCTGGAGGAGCTGGCGCGGATTCCCACCGAGGTCGAGTACGCCTCCGAATTCCGCTATCGCAATCCGGTGGTGGACGGGCGCACCCTGGTGATCGGGATCTCACAGAGCGGCGAGACCGCCGACACCCTGGCTGCCATTCGCGAGGCCAAGCTGCGCGGGGCGCGGACCATCGGCCTGGTGAACGTGGTGGGCTCCACCATTGCGCGGGAAGTGGACGGCGGCATCTACCTGCACGCGGGGCCGGAAGTGGGCGTGGCCAGCACCAAGGCCTTCACCAGCCAGGTGGCGGCGCTGGCGCTGGTGGCACTGCGCTTTGCCCGGCTCCGGAACCTCTCGATCCTGCAGGGCCGGGAATTCATCCAGCAGCTCCGCCGGCTGCCGGAGCAGGTGCAGGCCATTCTCGATCGGGAGGAGGAGCGTCACGAGATCGAGAACCTGGCCGAGCGCTATGTCCGCGCGCCCAACGCGCTCTTCCTGGGCCGGGGCGTGAACTTCCCGGTGGCGCTCGAAGGGGCGCTCAAGCTCAAGGAGATTTCCTACATTCACGCCGAAGGCTATCCCGCCGCCGAGATGAAGCATGGGCCCATCGCGCTGATCGACGAGATGATGCCGGTCGTGTTCATCGCGCCGCATGACGCGGTCTACGGCAAGATCATGTCGAACATGGAAGAGGTGAAGGCGCGAGGCGGCAAGGTGATCGCCGTGGTGAACCAGTGCGATGGCGAAGTGGAGCGGCTGTCGGATGCGTGTGTGGAGATTCCCGAGACGCACGAACTGCTCTCGCCCATTCTCACGATCATCCCGCTCCAGCTGTTCGCCTACTACGTGGCGGTCCGCCGCGGCTGCAACGTGGACCAGCCGCGGAACCTGGCGAAGAGCGTGACGGTGGAATGAGGCGTGGGGCGTGGGGCGTGAGGCATGGGAGTCTCATGCCCCACGCCCCATGCCCTATGCCCTAGATGGTTGCCCTGCTCCGGCTCGTTCCCTTCGCGCCGACTTCCCGCGGCTCCGTTTCCCGATCCTCCCCCAGCAGCGTGTCCCAGAAGCCCCGCCGAGCGTGCAGTTCGTTGTGCACGTCGCGCACGCCTGCCAGCTGCTCCACGCAATCCTCCGCCCGCCGCTTGGCCCGGCGATCCTCGACCTCGCCCTTGAGGGTGATCTCGCCGTTGCTGACCGAGACCTGGATGTCGCTGGCGTCGATTTCGGGGTCGCGGGTCAGCGCGTCGTTGGCGTCTTCCCGGATCCGCTCGTCCGAACGCTGATAATCCTTGGGGCCTCGGCCGGAATAGGTTGGCCGCGAGGCGCTGGAACCGTACGCGCCCGGGCCCCAGCCGCCGACCCCGGCCCAGTTGTGCTGCTGGCCATACGATGACGGCTCGTGTTCGGTGGCGAGTCCCCCCTGGCCATACGCGCTCTGGCCATACGCGCCCTGACCGTAATTGCCCTGCCCGTAGCTGCCCGGGCCGTAGCTGCTCATCCCATAGCCGCCCTGACTGGAGGCGCCGTAACTGGCCTGGCCAGAACGCTGGGCCGAGGTCCGGTCATACGAACGCCGTCCATAGCTCTGGCGCCGGCCGCGCGCGCTGCCGCCCTGGCCTGAGCCGCCCCAGTGCTCCTGACCGCCCTGATACCGCTCGCTCGAACTTTCGCCGTAGTGGCCGGTCCCACCGTAGGCGCGGTTGGACCATTCGGTGCCGCGCTCACCTTCCCCCTCATTGCCGAACCGCTCCGAGCGGCCCTGGTTCCGATACTCCGGGTCCTGGTATGCCATGGTGTCACCCTCCGGGTTTGACGCCGGACGGGTCTGCCCACGAGCAACTGTCCGGCTGCGGATTGCGGTAGAAGCCGTGGCCGGCGACTGAGTCAGGGACAGGATCAGGGTCGGAGCACGGCGGGCCATCATGATAGGGGGAAAATCGCGGTGCGATTGTGGGGTGGATCACAAGATGGACAGATGGACAGATGGACGGATGGACAGAGGGACAGAGGGACAGATGACTGGAGACGATCACTTTCCAACTGTCCAACTGTCCGACCGTCCAACTGTCCATCTGTCAAACTGCCTACTTGTCCCCCGTCCCCGGCCCGATGATGGTATCGAACCGGGAGATCCGGTCCGCCGGGAAGCCGCCCGTGATGGCGTGCTTGCGGATCAGCTCCTCGTCCGGCGAACGGTAGACGCAGTAGAGCTTGTCTTCCGTCACGTAGCTCTGCATCCACTGGATTTCCCGGGGCAGCTGGGCCAGCACCGCGTTGGACTTGGCGCAAACCTTGGCCAGCTCTTCCTGCGGAAGTGTGTGGATGCCCGGCACTTTCCGCTCAATGATGTACATCGGCACGGGGAACCTCGGGGTTAAGGCTTGGGGCTTGGGGCTTGGGGCTCAGGGCTTCGGGCTTAGGGTTGACCGCACAGCGCACAGCGCGACGCGTCTCCACGCTACGGGCCGGCCCTGTCCTGTCAAGGCCGGACAGTGAGAGAAGCCGGAGAACGGGGGGAATGGGCTCATGATGGACGCGAGACGCGAGACGAGGGACGAGGAGGATTCGTGCTGTGAGCTTTGTGCCGTTAGCTTCCGCTTCGCAGTCCCCAGTCTCTCGTCCCTCGTCCCTCGTCCCTCGTCCCTCATCCCCATGCGCCTCGTCCTCCAACGCGTCTCCCACGCCGCCGTCCGGGTCAACCAGGAAGTCCTGGGCGAGATTGGCCGGGGCTACTGCATCCTCGTGGGCCTCACCCACGCCGATACCCCAGCCGAGGTGCTGTGGATGGCGGAGAAGGTGGTGGGGCTCCGCCTCTTTGCCGACAACGAGGGCAAG
The DNA here is from genome assembly GCA_035707845.1 of Gemmatimonadales bacterium. Lineage (GTDB taxonomy): Bacteria > Gemmatimonadota > Gemmatimonadetes > Gemmatimonadales > GWC2-71-9 > CAMLHP01. The sequence continues at coordinate 11,211 of DASSTP010000126.1, forward strand.
ATGAACCTGGGGCTCGCCGAGATCGGCGGCGCGGTGCTGGTCATTTCGCAGTTCACCCTCTACGGTAACGCCGAGAAGGGGCGGCGGCCCTCGTTCATTGACGCGGCCCGGCCTGAGGTGGCCGAACCGCTCTATGAAGAGTTCGTCACCCGGCTCCGGGAGCTCGGTGTCACGGTGGCCACCGGGCGCTTCGGCGCCATGATGGAGGTGGAGATCCATAACGACGGCCCCGTGACCCTGCTGCTGGAGCGGAACGCGTGAGCCGCGTCCTGACCCTGGCGTCGGCGTCGCCCCGCCGCAAGCAGCTGCTGGAGATGCTGGGCATCCCGGTCCGGGTCCAGCCGTCGCACATCGAGGAAATTCCTCGGCCAGGCGAATCCCCCGCGTGCTACGCTGAACGCCTGGCGCGGGAGAAGGCGGAGAGCGTGGCGGGCGATTTCGTGCTGGGGGCGGATACCACCGTGATCCTTGACGACACGCTGCTGGAGAAGCCGCTGGATGCGGAGGACGCGTTGCGGATGCTGCTGCTCCTGCAGGGCCGTACCCATGCGGTGCGCACGGCCGTGGCGCTCGCGGCCGGTGGGGTGACCCGCACCGCCGCCGACGTCACCCACGTCACGTTCCGCTCGGCATCGGAATCGTTCCTGCGCGACTACGTGGCCACCGGCGAGCCGATGGACAAGGCCGGGGCATATGGCATTCAGGGTTTCGGCGCCGCGCTGGTGGAAAGGGTGGAGGGAGATTTCTTCAGCGTGATGGGACTGCCGGTACGGCTGGTGCTGGACCTCATGGCCCAGGCAGGCTGGCCCTATCGCTTTACCCGGTAGACCTGCACCGGCGCAGCCCGCCCGCGCAGGGTCATGTCAGGCGCCGCGACGAAGCGCTCGGGATGGCTCACCACATTGCGGAACGCTTCGCCCGCCAGGATATCGCCGGCGCCCGCCTGGGCGCAGAGCCGGGATGCGATGTTGACCGCATCGCCCAGCACGGTGTACTCCAGCCGGCGCGGGCTGCCGATGTTCCCGGCAAAGACGTCTCCGTGATTGATGCCGATGCCGATCCCCACTTCGGGCCGGCCCCGCGCGCGCCAGCGCTCGTTGAGCAACGCCACCGCTTCCTGCATGTCCACCGCCGCCGCCAGCGCCCGGTCAGGGTCATCGTCATGCCGCGCCGGCGCGCCCCACAGCGCCATGATGGCGTCACCGATGAACTTGTCGAGCGTGCCGCCGTGCTCGAAAATGATATCCACCATCTCGGAGAAGTAATCACTCAGGAGCTGGGCCACTTCTTCCGGCGGCATCGACTCGGAGAGTGTGGTGAAGCCCCGGATGTCGCTGAACATCACGGTGAGCACGCGCCGCTCGCCGCCTGGCGCCAATGATGCCTCCGAGCCGGCTATCTCGGCGGCAACATTCGGGGCGAAATAACGCTCGAAGTTCGAGCGCACCAGCGCTTGACGCCGCAACTGGTCGGCGGAACGGCTGCTCGCGATGGCCAGCGCCGCGATGCCGCTGAACGCGACGAGGAACTGGAGGTCCTCATCGGAGAAGAGATTGGTGGCGGTGACGTTGTCGACGTAGAGCACGCCGAGGAATTCATCGGCGGACGCCATGAGGGGAGAGCAGATGGCGCTCCGCACCTGCTGGGCCACGATCGAGTGACCCTGAAACCGGACGTCCGATGCGGCGTCCTGGGTGAGCACGGCCACCCGCTGCTCCCGCACCTTGGCCGCGATGGAACGAGGCACGGCCTGCGAGGAGTTTTCTCCCAGCCGGTTGCGGGAAATGCGCGGCGTGAGTTCGCCGTCGCCGTCGGCCAGCAGGACGGCGACGCGGTCCACGTTCATGATCTCGAAGGTGATCTCGGCAATCCGCTGCAGCAGCCGGTCGAGGTCGAACTCGCTGGCCAGCTTCTGCGAGACTTCCAGCAGGAGGCTGAGCTTTCGCGCCAGCCGCTCCTCCCGCCCGGTCTGGGCCAGCCGTAGCTGGCTGGTGCCGGCATTCTCGGCGACGTCAATGACGCCGGGCGCCACCTGCAGTTCGCGGACGATGGTCGCCTCACGAACCGCGGCGGGGGTTGCCCGGGTGGCGGGCGCGCCGTCGCTGACGACCTCGAGCCGGAAATTGACCCGGCCGAAAGTGACCGTGTCGCCGGGACGGAGCAGCCCGATAGCGACCCGTTCGCCGTTGATGCTGGTGCCGTTGGAGCTCTCGAGATCGCGGAGCTGCACCCCGTCCGGTCCCGCCGTCAGCTCGGCGTGCCGCCGGCTGATCGTCGGATCATAGACCGGCACGTCGCTCGCCGCGCTACGGCCCAGCACCAGGGCCCGGCCGGGTGGAAGGTCAAAGGTGCGGGTGCCCTGCTGGGCGGTGAGGCGATACGCGGGCATCGCTGCCGAATATACCGGAGGCCGGCTCAGGACGCGCTGGCAAGCGCCAGTGCGGCGAGAACCGCGCGGGCCTTGGCTTCGGTCTCGCGCAGCTCGGCCTCCGGAACAGAATCGGCCACGATGCCGGCGCCGGCTTGCACCCACGCCATCCCGTCCTGGATGACGGCGGTACGGATGGCAATTGCGGTGTCGAGCGTGCGCCCGCCCCAGCCCACGTACCCCACGGCGCCGGCGTAGGGCCCGCGCCGGACCGGCTCGAGCTCATCAATGATCTGCATTGCCCGGATCTTGGGCGCACCGGAGACCGTGCCCGCGGGAAAGCAGGCAGCCAGCGCCTGCAGCGCATCGGCATCATTCTGCAAGGTGCCGCGCACCTCGCTCACGAGATGCATGACGTGGGAATACCGCTCCACCGCCATGAGGGAGCGCACCTCGACACTTCCGTAGCGGCTCACGCGCCCCACGTCGTTGCGGCCGAGGTCCACCAGCATCATGTGCTCGGCGCGCTCCTTGGGGTCAGCCAGCAGTTCGGCCTCGAGCAACTGGTCTTCCTCGACCGTTGCGCCGCGGCGGCGCGTGCCCGCAATCGGCCGCACGGTGAGCTGGCCATCCTCGACCCGGACCAGGACTTCCGGCGAGCTCCCGACCAGTGACAGCGCGCCCAGCCGGAGGAAGAAGAGATAAGGCGCGGGATTGAGTGCCCGGAGATAGCGATACGCCAGGAACGGATCGGGCGCGGGCACGTCCACCCGCCGCGAGAGCACGGCCTGGAAGATGTCGCCGGCCCGGATGTGCTCGCGGATCCGCTCCACATCGGCCACGAACTTCTCGGCGCCGTAGGGCGAATGCGCCGCAGCAGGTGCCACGCTCGCCGCCGGATCGAGCAGGGGCAACGAGACCGGTTGCCGCAGCCGTCCGATCCACTCCTCTATGCGCGCGGTCGCGCCGTCGTAGAGCGCGCGCAATGCGGCCGCGTCCGACCCGGGCATCACCCGGACACTGGCGATGACAATGGCGGTATGGAACGCATTGTCCAGCGCGAGGACCGTCTCGGCCACCATCATCACCGCATCGGGCAGGCCGCGGTCATCCGGCGGGGGCGTGCCGATCTGCTCCAGCGAGCGCACCACGTCGTAGCCGAGGAAACCAACGGCGCCGCCGGTGAAGCGGGGGAGGCCGGGAACCGCGACCGGTGTTTCCTGTCGGGTGAGGTCGGCGAGGTGCGACAACGGGTCGGCATCCGGCTGGTCGGACCAGCCATCCGCCGGTGTCCAGGCACGAACGCGCGCGCCGTGGTACTCGTACACCGCCGAGGGTTCGGTGGCCATGAAGGTGTAGCGGGCCCAGCGCTCGCCGCCCTCGAGCGACTCCAGCAGGAAGCCGTAGTCACCGCGATGGAGCTTGCTGAACGCGGTGACCGCGGTGTCGGCATCGAGCATTACTTCGCGCGCCACCGGGACCCTGCCCCCCGCGCGTGCGCGTGCGGCGAATTCATCGAGACTGGTGCGGATCATCTGGGAGCAGCTACAAGGTAGGTGCCCGCGCGCTCCACGATGGTGCGCAGCTGGTCGGTGGCCGGGCGCACCGAGGGCAGGAAGGTGGCGACATCGCCTTCGAGCCGCGCAATGGCGAGCACCCGCTCCACCTCGATGTCGCTGCCATAGCGGGTGCGCGCGCCGGCGGGCGCAAAGAAATGGACCGGATAGGCAAAGGTGATGCTGGCGGCGCTGAAGGGAGCGCTGGTGCGGAGCGTGAGCCCATATGCGCCGGGCCGAGGGGTGACCTGGATCTCCACCTCCTGGCCCGCGGGCACCTGGAAGGCGGCGGAGTCGAACGCCACCTCAGCAAACATCACGTTGTCGGGCGGCGCGTGACGAAGCACGATGGTTCGGGGCAGGCCGGCGCGCGTCGTGACAGTCGTGTCAGGCGGCGGCGCGCCGGTGCTTTCGAGCTGAAAAATCCCGGCAAGGGGCAGGGTGCCGAGGGTGGATCCGGTGGTGTCCATGACCGGTCCGGTTGTCGCGACCGGCGGCGGACCGCCGCAGGCCACGAGCGCACACAGCAGGCCCAGCACGGCCGGTGCGCTTGCTCGCACCGTGGCTCTCCGGAATATTCCGCTCAATGCATCCTCGTGTTGCGCGTTTGCTGAATGCCGGCGCCACGGCCGCCGTCATGCTGGCCCTGCCGGCAACGCTGGCCGGCCAGGCGTGGAACAGCCCGGCGGCGCTGGCCCTGGCACGACAGGGCGCCGCGCGGCGTGCCGAAGCCGCGGCCGATTCCTCGCTGCAGTCGTACCGTACGCAGGCCCACGGCTTTGTCTTCTTCCTGGCGCAGGTGGGCGAGGAAGGGATGCGCGAGCCGCCCCGGCTGGTCAAGGCAGATGAACTGCAGGTGGAAGTGTATTGGCACGCCCCGAACCTCAGCAAGCAAGTGATCCAGGGCTGGCGCGACGGGCGCTTCCTTCCCACCGACATTGACTATCACCGCGATCACCTTGGCATCGTCACCAACAATTTTGGCGACCTGATCCGGATTGGCGAGGGCGATGAAGTGCGCGACGTCCCGCATCCCCTTTCGGCGGCGGGACTGGAGCTGTACGACTTTGCCCTGACCGACAGCGTGACGGTGCAGGGGGCGGGCGGCTCCATTCGCCTGCTGGCGCTCTCGGTGCGGCCGCGCGACTTCGGCCAGCCGCGCGTGGTCGGCACCCTCTTCCTCGATGCCAGCACCTCGCAGCTTGTGCGGTTCCGCTTCAGCTTCACCCCGGCGGCATACCTCGATTCTCAACTGGAAGACATTTCCATCACGCTCGAGAGCGCGCTCTGGGAAGGCCGCTACTGGCTGCCGCACCGGCAGGAGATCGAGATCCGGCGGCGCTTCAGCTGGCTCGAGTTCCCGGCGCGCGGCATCATCCGCGGCCGGTGGGAAATCGAGGACTATGACCTCAATGCGCCGTTCCCCGCCGAGCTGCTGAACCGTGCCAGTATCAGCGGGCTTCGCCGTCCCGACAACAGCGATTCCACCCGGTGGCAGGAGCCGCTGGTCGATGCGATTCATGGCCTGGGCCAGCCGTTCAGCGAGGCGGAGATGGCCGGCATCCGGGCCGACGTCGAGCGCGTCGCCGGCAGCCACCTGCTCTCCGGTCTGCCGGCCAGCCGGATCGGCGGGCAGAGCGTGAGCGACCTGGTGCGGGTCAACCGGGTGCAGGGACTCGCGCTCGGCGCCAGCGGCGTCATTGGCGTGGGCCGGAACCGCATCCAGTTCCGGCCCTCGCTGGGCATCGGCACGTCCGATGGCCGCGCGACTGGTGGGCTGGCGGTGACGATTGGCCAGGGCGCCACGCAGCTCTCGCTGGCAGCCCAGCGGAGCGTGGACGACGTGGGTGGAACGCCCGTGATTGCGCCCTTGCTCAACTCGATCATGGCCCAGGAGTTCGGCAAGGATTACGGCGACTATTTCCGGCTGGACCGGGCCGACCTGGCAGTCCGGCAGCGATTCGGCCCGCGTCACTCGGCGACCCTCTCGGGCGGCATCGAACATGCCTATTCGCTGGAGGTTACGCACGAGCCGGCGTCCGGCACCTATCGTCCCAACCCGTCCCTCGGCGCGGGTGAATACCGGGTGGGACGCCTCGAGCTGGCGCGTGCGCCGCTGTCGACGCTCGCGACCGCGCGGGATCTCGATGGCGCGCTGGTTTTGGAGGCCGGTGACGGCGCGACCGATTATGTCCGGGCGAGTGCCTCGGTGCGGCTTCGCCAGCGGCTGGGCAACACGGAGCTGCTGCTTACCGGCGCCGGCGGGTGGGGATCTGCAAGGCTTCCGGCATACCGCGACTTCGTCATGGGCGGCCGGGGGTCGCTGGTGGGCGAACCGTTCCGCGCCTATGGCGGCAGAAGCCTTGCACTGGGCCGGCTGGAATGGCGCGTGGATGTCCCGGCTCCGGCCATTCCGCTGGGATCGTTTGCGTCCACCGGACATTCGATCACGCTGGCGCCCTTCCTGGCGGCGGGGTGGTCCGGCGGCGGGCAGGCCGGCGTGCCGTGGACGTCGTCGGATGGCATCCGGCCGGTGGCCGGCATCGCGATCGACCTGTTCATGCGGCTCCTCCGCGTCGAAGGCGGTGTGGCACTCCGCACCGGGGATGTCGGACTGACGGTGGATGTGAATCGGGATTGGTGGGGAATTTTGTAGGGAGTCGCAGGTCGCAGGACGCAGGACGCAGGTCGCAGGACGCAGGTCACGAGAGCTGAGACTTGAGACCTGCGACCTGCGACCAGAGACTTGTGACTTCTCAGCCCCTGCCCAACGCAGTTACACTACAGTGCCCACCGGGCACTCCTTCGGCACCAGCACGGACACGACATGCAATTCACCGACGAGTGGCTGGTTGCCACCCTCGAGCCCCTGCTCAGCCCCGGCACCATCGCAGAACTGCGGTTGGGCGGTGGGGAGAACATTTCGCTCTGGGATCGCGTGGTCCAGCGTCGCCTGCTCACTGACGAGCAGGTGCTCGATGCCGTGGCCAAGCGATTCCGGATGCCGGTCATGCCCGACGGCGATGCCGCGAGCGACGCCGTGGGCGTGGTGCCGGCCCAGGTGGTGCGCCGCTTTGGGGTGCTGCCCTTCCGGGTGTCCGATTCCCATCTCGATGTCGGCACTGCCAATCCCTTCGACATGGACGCCGAAAAGGGACTGGCGTTCGCGAGCGGGCGCGAAGTGCGGCTCTTTCTCGCGCCACCCTCGCGCATTCGCGCCGGGCTCGAGGCCCTCTTCCCCACGGAAGATCCCGTGGCCCGCCTGCTGGGCGGTTTCGACCAGTCCGCCGAGGTGCAGGCGGTCGATGACGAGGAGGACGTGGGCGCCACCGCCGAGGAGGCGAGTCATGCACCCATCGTCCGGCTGGTGGACATGATGCTGGCCGATGGTGTCGCCAGCCGGGCCAGCGACATTCACGTCGAGCCCATCGACGGCGGCGTGGCGGTGCGCTACCGCATCGACGGCGTGCTGCGCCAGGTCATGAAGGTGCCGCGCAACGCCGGCCTGCCCCTCATCTCCCGGCTCAAGATCATGTCGGGGCTGGACATTGCCGACCGGCGCCGGCCCCAGGACGGACGCGCGCGCGTGCTGGTGAATGGCAATCCGGTGGACCTGCGGGTCTCGTCGCTGCCGTCGGCCGCGGGCGAGAAGGTCGTGATCCGCATCCTGAACACCAAGGCGGTCATCCTCGAGCTCGAAGCGCTGGGACTCTACGACGACGAGTCGGCGGTGATCCGGGAGCTGCTGGAGCACAAGGAAGGCATCATGCTGGTCACCGGTCCCACCGGTTCCGGCAAGACCACCACGCTGTATTCCGCGCTTCGACTGGTCCAGGGCGAGGGCGTCAACATCGTCACGGTGGAAGACCCGGTCGAGTACAAGCTGGGCGAGAACGTGGTGCAGGTGCAGGTGCAGGAGAAGGCGGGGCTCACCTTTGCGTCGGCCCTCCGGTCCATCCTGCGACAGGACCCTGACGTGGTCCTGGTGGGCGAGATTCGCGACAGTGAGACGGCCCAGATCGCGGTGCAGGCGTCGCTCACCGGCCACCTGGTGCTCTCGACCCTCCACACCAACGACGCGGCCAACTCCGTGACCCGGCTCGTGGACATGGGAGTCGAGTCGTACAAGCTCGGCTCCGCCCTCCGGGGCATCGTGGCGCAGCGGCTCATGCGCCGCCTCTGCCCCGCGTGCCGCACGGAGGAGACCGCCGCCGTGCCGGTCAAGCTGCAACCCTGGATTCCTGCCGGCGCCAAGCTCTACAAGGCGGTCGGGTGCTCCGAGTGCGCCTCCACCGGCTACCGCGGCCGCTTCGCCATCGTGGAAGCGCTGGTGCTGACTCCGGAGCTGGAACGGCTGATCGGCGAGGGGGCGACGGCCGCCGTCCTGGCGGAGGAGGGCCGGCGGAACGGCATGCGGTCGCTCTTCGAGAGCGGACTGCGCCACGTGCTGGCGGGACACTCGTCGGTGGACGAGCTGTTGCGGGTCACCGATGTGCCGATGGAGCGTCGTTCCTCACCGGGGCGCCGCAGCGCACGCCCGGGGTCGCACTCGTCCACGCCCGTGGCAGCCGCCAGCCTGCCGGCGGTGGAGGAGTCGCTCAGCTTCGAGCTGCTGCCTGAGGTGGAGCTGCCGCCGCCGGTCGCGGCGCCGCCGGGCTCCAAGGGAACGGTCCTGCTGGTGGAAGACGAGGATGGCCTGCGCAAGGTGATGCGCGACCTGCTCGAACGGGAAGGGTTCCGGGTGGCGGAAGCCCCCGATGGCGTGCAGGCACTGGACCAGGTGGACCGGGTGGCGCCCGACCTCGTCGTGCTCGACCTCAATCTTCCCGGGATCGATGGCTACAGCGTGCTCCAGCAGCTGCGCTCCCGCCCAGCCACCTCCCGGCTGCCCGTCCTGGTCCTCACCGCCAAGGGCGACGAGGAGAACGAAGTCCGGGTCTTTGAACTCGGCGCCGACGACTTTCTTACCAAGCCGTTCCGGCCGCGGGCGCTCGCCGCCCGCCTCGACGCCATGCTCACGCGCCGCCGGCACTGATGCCGTGACCGCTGTCCGGGTGTCGCTGGTCGATCTCTATCCCGTGCGGGTCAGGCAGGACAAGCTGCAGCTGCTGCTGCTGCGCCGGGCGCCGGGCGGCCGCTGCCCGGGCTCCCACGAGGCGGTGCACGGCCATATTGAAGCGGGGGAAGCGCCGGCGGCTGCGGCGCGGCGGGAGCTGCTTGAGGAAACCGGGCTGACGCCGGTACGCCTCTACAACCTGAGCCGCGTCGAGCTCTTCTACCAGGCCGCCCCGGATGAAGTGGCGCTGGTGCCGGTCTTCGTGGCGGTGGTGGATGGTGACGGGCGGCTGAGGCTGAGCACCGAGCACGATGCGGCGGAGTGGCTAGACTTCAGCGAGGCGCGCCGGCGGCTTACCTGGCCCCGCAGCGTCCGCGCCCTGGATGATATCGAGCGGCTGCTGCCGGGCGGGGAGGCGGGCTCGGTGGCGGATGTGTTGCTGATACGCTGAGCGCGATGCGCCGTGCGCTCGACCCTTCGACCTTTCGACAACTTTGACCCTTCCCAGGCTGCTTCTCCCGCTCCTCCTCGCCACGGCGCCCATCAGCGGCCACACCGCCTGTGTCCGCCCCACCAAGGCCAACACCGTGGTGCAAGGTGAGGTGGCCATCTGTCCCGGCCGCTACCGGATTCCCGACCCGGACGGCAAGGGCGTCATCGTCGCCGGCAGCCCCGGCACCAGTGTCAACCTCACCGGCGTGACGCTGGAGAGCGGCGACAGCGTGCCGGCCGACTACCGAGGCGCGGGCGTGATGGCGAGCGGGGTGGATCGCATCACGATCACCGGCGGCACCATCAGGGGATACCAGTTCGGGATCAGGATTGATGGGGGACGGGGGCATGTCGTGGCCGGCGCCGACGTCTCCGGCTCGCGCACGCAGACGCTTCGTTCGACACCGGAGCGCTTCGACGAGGCCGACTGGCTCGACATCTTCCACGCCGATTCCGCGGAGGCGTATGGCGCCGGCGTGTACCTCAGCGGGACGGTCAATGCCACGGTCCGGAACATCAAGGCGGTGCAGGCCCAGAACGGCATCATGCTGCGGGACGCCAGCGGCACCGTGATCGTCGACAATGATGTCTCCAGCAACAGCGGCTGGGGGATCAGTCTCTGGCACTCGTCGCATGGCATGATCGCGCGCAACCAGGCGCATCACAACGTGCGGTGCGAGAGTCCGCAGTATCGCCGGGGCTGCGACTCCGCCGGCATCCTGCTGCGCGAAGCAAGCGACTCGAACATCGTGGCCGACAACGACATTTCGTTTTCCGGTGACGGCTTCTTCCTGAGCGGGCAGCCGCCCGACGTGAACCCCTCGACCGGCAACCTGGTGCTGCGGAACGACGCGACGGGCGCGTGGCACAACGCCTTCGAGTCCACCTTCAGCTTCGGCAACCGCTTCCTCGATAATCGGGCCGACAGCTCCGACTACGGCTTCTGGCTCGGCTACTCCACCGCCAATGTGGTCGAGGGAAACCTGGTCATCGGCACCCGGACAGCCGGGATCGCGATCGAGCATGGGCAGGACAACGTGATTGCCCGGAATACCATCGTGGGCGGGCAGGTGGGTGTGCGGCTGTTCGCGCCCGACACTACCGCCCGGCGAAGCCGGGGCTCGGAGGTGGACGGCAACTACCTGGCCCGACTCGATCGGGGCGTCGTGCTGCAGCGGAGCGAGCGCACCCGGGTACGCGGCAACATCTTCGACGGCGCCGCGGACGGGCTGGTGGTGGATTCCACGTCCGCCGACGCCAGCGTGCGCGACAACGTCTTCCTGCGGGCCTCCCGGCTCTTCATCGTGGCCGATCATCTCGATGCCGGGGGCAATTACTGGGCGACGGCGAACGCCGCCGCCGCCCGCCAGCAGGTCCGGGGCAATATCCAGGTCGATCCCTGGCGGCCGGCGAGGGAAGCAGGGTACTAGATGGACAGTTGGACAGATGGACAGATGGACAGTTGGACAGTTGGACAGTTGGACAGTTGGACAGATGGACAGTTGGACAGATGGACAGAACTTGCCAGCGAAGGCTGTCCAACCGCCCATCTGTCCATCTGCAATCATCCCGTCTTCAAAATCTCTTCCGCTATCTGCCTGAGGCGCCGGATGTCGAGCGGCTTGCCGAGGCTGCGGGGCGGATTGGTTTCACTGGGCAGGGCGCCGACCACCACCATGCGGCTCTTCCAGGTCGGGCGCACGCGCTGCAGCAGCTCCAGCACCGACGTCTCCGGGTCGACGCGTCCCTCAGCATCAGCCACCACCATGTCATAGTCGCGAGCATTCAGCAGTTCGCGGAGCTGCTCCGGTTCCGGCGCCGCGTGCACCACGTGCCCGTCCGGCGCAAACAGGGCGCGCACCATTCGCTGGAGCCCGGGGTCATCGCCGGCGACGAGAATGTGCCGGGTCGCGTCAGCAGGCACACCGCCGTGCGGCGCAGCAGCGAGCGGCAACGCCAGCACGAAGGTCGCCCCGCCCGTGGGCGCCTTCCGGTAGCTCAGGCTGCCGCCATGCGACTGGGCAATCCCATAGCTGAGCGAGAGGCCGAGCCCGGTGCCCTGGCCCGCCGGCTTGGTGGTGAAGAATGGGGTGAACAGCCGCGGGCGATGGTCCTCGCGGACTCCGTCGCCACTGTCCATGACTTCCAGCACCGCGTCGCCGTCCTGCTGGTGGGTCCTGAGCGTGATGCGGCGCTGCCGGCCGGCCGGCAGGCCGGCGAGGGCATGGATTGCGTTGGTGAGGAGGTTGAGCAGGACCTGCTGCAATTCGTGGGGATCGCCATGCACCAGCACCGGATGGCCCGACAGGTGATTCTCGACCTCGATTTCCCGGAGCCGCAGGTCGTACGCCACCAGCGATGAGGTCCGGCCCACCACGTCGTTGAGGTCCACCACCGTCTGCTGCGCGGTTTCCTTGCGCGCGAAGGTCAGCAGGTTGCGCACGATGCGGCCCGCCCGCTCCGCCTGGTCGTGGATGATGCGGATGTGCTGCCGGGGCGAGTCCGGCAGCGGTTCGCGCTCCAGCAGCAGCTCGGCGAGGCCGGCGATCGAGGTGAGCGGGTTGTTCAGCTCGTGCGCCACGCCCGAGACCAGCTGGCCGATGGCCGCCATCTTCTCGCTCTGGATCAGTTGCGCCTCCATGGCGCGCTGGGCGGTGACATCCTCCACCAGTGCCACCATCGCCCCATGCCCGAACGCCCCGCCCAGGGGCGCCAGCGTGAGCCGCAACAATCCGCCATGCCGTCCCGGCGACGCACTCGGCACCGACGCGGCACCGCGCGACTGCACGTTCTGCATGTAGGCGAGGGCGGGGGCGGGGTCCTGGAACAGCAGCGGCGCGAAGGGCTTCCCGTTCAGTTCCGAGGTCAGCGCGTTGGCCATGGTGGCCAGCGCCTGGTTTGCCCGCTGGATGGTGCCGTCGGCGTTGAGCACGGCGATGCCTTCCCGCAGGGCGTCGAAGGCGGTCTCCCACTGCAGCCGGCCATGCTCCACCCGCGCGAAGAGCTTGCTGTTGGCGAGCACCACCGACGCGCTGGTCGCCACGGTCGAGAGCAGCCAGAGGTCCTCCGTGGTGAAGGGGCCATCGGCGTGGTCGGTGACCGCGATGGCCCCCAGCGTCTCGTTGCGGGAGCGGAGCGGCACCACGGCCGCCGACCGTACGAGGAGGTCGTACAGCACCCGGACGTCGGCGGAATCGATTCGCTGGTCCACTTCGATCCGGCCGCGATCGAGTGCTGCCGTCAGCAGCGAGACATCACTCCGGGGCACCCGCCGGCCGGCCGCGTCCGCCAGGGTGCCTTCCGCCGCCACGATCCGGAGCCAGCGATCATCCTCCACCAGCACCACCATGACGCCCCGGGCCCGGATGAAGCGGCCGAGGTAGCGGACCACCTGCTCCACGATGCGATCTTGCTGGAAGGAATCGGAGAGGACGTAGCCCAGCTCGCGCAGCGTGAAGAGCTCGCTGATCCGGTGCTCGAGCTGGGCGGCGAGTTCATCCCGCTGGCGGAGGAGCTGCCGGTAGCGCTGCTCGGTGCGGTAGGCGCGGACACCGACCACCAACAGAGCCGCCGACATCGGGACCACGACCACGGACCACCACGACATGCCGGTGGCGCGAATGAAGACGTACTCCGTCCCGACGAGCAGCAGGCTCGCCAGCACCGCGAGCACGGTGGGTGGCAGCCGGAAGGGAGCGCGGCGCTTCAGCTGGCCGAGTCTCCTCGCCGCGCCACGCGCTCGGTCACATAGGCCTCGGGCGGGGCGTTAGGCTTGACCCGCACCGACTTGGCGGGAATGCCGACATTCACGTGCCAGGCCCGCACGTCCTTGGTGGCGACCGCGACCGCGCCGACCATGCCGTTCATGCCCACGTGCACGCCGGCCAGCACGGTGGCGTGATAGGTGATCCGGACGTCGTCGTCGAGGATCGTCGAGACGCTGGTGACATCCTTCTGGTCCACGATGCTGTGGGTGTGGCTGTAGATGTTGGCGTAATCGGAGATGCTGACCCGGTTGCCCAGCCGGATGCCGCCCCGGTCGTCGAGCAGGACATGGCGATGCACCACGCAGTCATCGCCCACGTCCATGTTGTAGCCGAAGGAAAATTCGACGTGCTGGAAACATTTGAAGTTGCGGCCGCAGCGGGCAAAGATGTGCGGCGCCAGGATGCGCCGGAACCGGACCCCGAGGTCCACGTTCTGGCCTCCTGCCGGCGATCGGTCAAAGGAGTACCAGAGCCAGAGCAGCGGCTTGACCCGGGCAAAGCGGTCCGGGTCCACGTCGGCGTAGTACTCGGGCTCGAGGGTGACACCGCGGGGATCGAGCGCCCGAAGCGCGATCCGGCTGGCGGCCGGCACCGCTGGATCGGCGATCCGTTCCTCGTAGTCGCTGACGTCGGGAAAGTAGAGCCCGAGGAGGGTATCGCGCGCGATCCGGTTCCAGTCGGCGCCGGGGGCGGCGAGCTGCCCCTCGAGGTCGGCGAGCCAGTCCTGGGCGGCGCGGCGATCGGCATCGGGCAGGGTGATCGAGCGCAGGGGTTGCTGGGCCATGGGGTCTCCGGTAGATGGCTGGAAGATAGGGGCGGAGCGGGCCGAGCGCTAAGCGCTTAGCGCTCAGCGCTTAGCGTCCGCCCTTGACCTCCGCGCCGAAACCTGACACTTTCTGTCGCCTTTATGAAAAACTACTTGAGACTCGTTATCATTTGTGCCGCCCAGGCCAACGTCCGCCCCGCCGGTGCGTAGGCTCGCCTTCGGCATCCTGCTCGCTGGCCCGCTGCTCGGCCTGCCCGCCATTCGCGTGAGCCGCACGGTGCTCGTCATGGGCACCCAGCTCCAGATCGACGTCATCGCCACCTCCCGTCCGGCCGCACTCGAGGCCACCGAGTCCACCTATCAGGCGGTACTCAGGGCGGACGCCCTGCTCAGCACCTGGCACCCGAGTACGCTCGACTCACTGAATCACGCGACGCCCGGTGACACCGCCGTCATTCCCTCACAGCTCGCCACGCTGCTGCACGAGGTGCTGCCTTGGCGCGACTCGACCGACGGCGCCTTCGAGCCCGTGAGCGGCGCGGCGTCGGACGCGTGGGACCTGCGCGGCGCCGGCCGAGTGCCGTCGGACGAGGAGCTGCGCCAGGCGATCGCGAGCACCGGGCCCGGGGCCATCACCATTCGGGACGGTGTCGCCGTGCGGCGTTACGCCGACGCTTGGCTCGATTCCGGCGCCTTCGGAAAAGGCGCGGCCCTCCGCATGGCGGCACGCGCGCTCCAGGACGAGAATATCCACGCTGCGTTCCTCGACTTTGGCGGCCAGGTGCTGGCCCTTGGCGCCCCCGACAGTGCGACCGGGTGGACGGTGGCGATCGCCGATCCTCGGCATCGCCAGCAGCCCGCGCTCGCGCTGCTCCTGCGTGACGCGTCCGCCTCCACCAGTGCGCAATCCGAGCGCTTCGTCACCGTGAATGGCAAGCGCTACGGCCACATTCTCGACCCCCGCACCGGCCGTCCAGTCCCTGCGTGGGGCAGTGCCACCGTCATCGCTCCTGACCCGCTGCTGGCCGATATCCTGTCCACCGCGCTCTTCGTGATGGGCCCCGATGAGGGGCTTGTGTGGGCCAACCAGCATCCGGCCATCGGCGCCGTCTTCCTGGTCAGCAGCGACACGGGCACCCGGATCCTCAGCTCCACCGGCGCCCGGAAGTTCATTGTCTCCACCCATTCACATCCAACTCCCTGAATTCACTTCAATGGAATTTCTGATGCGATCGATTCGTTCCGTTCTGCTCGGCCTCCTCGTCATCGTCACGCCTGCCATGCTGGGTGCGCAGCAGCGTGATTCCGCCGCCATTGCGGAGCTGCGCCAACGGCTCGATGCCGTGACCCGTGAGCTGGAGCGGATGGAGCTGCAGCGCTCCGACGTGCCCCTCGCCGATACCATGGAGTCAGGACTCGCGCCGGCGGCCTCCAAGGTGTACCGGGTGAGCCAGGGTGTCTCACTCGGCGGTTACGGCGAGATGCTCTACCAGAACTTTGCGGGCACCAATCAGGCCGGCGATGTGGCAGGGCAGTCGGACCGGCTCGATGCGCTCCGTGCCGTGGTCTACGTCGGCTACCGCTTCAGCGACCACTGGCTCTTCAACTCGGAACTGGAATTCGAGCATGCCAACACCGAGGACGGTGGCGAGGCGGCGCTTGAATTCGGCTATCTCGAATACCGCCCCGCGCAGGCATTCGGAGTCCGGGCCGGCCTCCTGCTGACGCCGATGGGATTGCTCAACGAGATGCATGAACCGACGACCTGGCTCGGCGCCACCAGGCCGCTCACGGAGACGTTCCTCATTCCCTCCACCTGGCGCGAGAACGGCATCGGCATCGTGGGCGAGCACGGCATCCTGAGCTACCGCGCGTACGCCATGGCCGGGCTCAAGGGCGCTACCGGCTACTCCGCCGGCGAGGGGCTGCGCGAGGGCAGGCAGGCAGGTTCGAAATCGCTGGCCGAGAACTTTGGTGTCGTCGGCCGGGTGGACGTGACGCCCCAGCCGGGGCTCACCCTCGGTGGTTCCGGCTACATCGGCAACTCGGGGCAGGGGACGGTGGATGACCAGGGCGCGCTGCATGCGCGCACCAGCATCATCGAAGGCCATGTGCAGTACCGCGCACGCGGGCTCGACCTCCGCGCCCTGGGCGCGCTGGCGTCGGTGGATGATGCGGCTCGCATCAACGCCTTCCAGGGACTCACGGGTGATGCGTCGATCGGCTCCCGCCTCACCGGCTGGTATATCCAGGGCGGATATGACCTGCTGCACTCGAGCCGGACTGCCGCGGCCGTGCTTCCCTACGTGCGGTACGAGCAGGTGAACACCCAGCAGGAAGTTCCGGAGGGCTTCGCGGCCGATCCGGCCAACGACCGGCAGGTGGTCTCCCTCGGCGTCATGTGGAAGCCCATCTCGATGATCGCCGTCAAGGGCGAATACCAGATCGACCAGAACGAGGCCGATACCGGCGTGAACCGGGTGAACGTGGCGGTGGGGTACTTGTTTTGACAAGACGAGGGACGAGGGACGAGGGACGAGAGCTGAACGCCAAGCGCTTGGCGCTAAGCGCTCAGCACCTCCTGCTCGCCTTGCTCGCCT
>DASSTP010000127.1:0-4169 GCA_035707845.1 Gemmatimonadales bacterium
TTTGCCGCTGCCAGCAGCGCCGCGATGGAACTGCCGGCGCTTCCACCCAATCGCGCGGCGACCCTGTTGCTGCTGCTGGATGCTCTGGAAGCGGCGCTGGTGCGCGGCGCACCCATGGCGGTAGTCCGCGAGGCGTATGATCGGGTGTGGTTGGGACTGATGTGACGGGATGGGCGAGATGGGCGAGATGGACAGGACATGCCGGGTGAGCTTCGGCCTGCCCATCCTGCCCATCCTGCCCATCCTGCCCATCCTGCCCATCTCGCCCATCCCGCCTTTCCAGCTTCACCGTCTTCCGCGTCTCGCGTCCCGAGTCCGTGGTTTCCGCCTGTCCGTCTGTCCGACTTTGCGTCTCCTGTCCATCCCTTCCCGCAATTGCTCGAGCGACTCCGCCTCCAGGGGCGGATGGTTGCCGCGGCGCACCGCAAAGAGCAGGCGCCGGTCGGTGGCAGGCAGGTCGCCAGGGCGCACCCGGCGCGCCTGTCCCTCCCGGAGCGTGAGGCGCACGGCCGGCTGGCCGTCGTGAATCTCGTACGTCAGCGGTACCACGTCGCCCTTGACCCTGGCGCTCGACGGCAGGGCATCGAGCTGTTCCCCGGTACGCGGGTCCACCAGCGCCGCGACATCGAGCATGACACTCGCGCGGATGAATGTCTCCCAGCTTTTCACGCCATCGGCTTCCAGCTCGGCGCGAAGGATTCGCCGGAGCTGGACTGGCGCGATGGCCGACAGCGTGCCGCCCGAGCGCCGCCAGTACTCGTCCAGCTGTTCGGCCGCCCGCCGCAACTTTCCCTGGGCAGGGTGCGCCGTCTCGCCGGCCAGCAGCGCCGTCGCCAGCGCCTCGAGCGCGGCATCGCGCCATTCGGGGGGGAAATTCCCCTCCAGCTGCCTCGTGTCCACATCGAGGTCAAAGCCGAAGTATTCCCGCGTGCGCATCACCGTCACGCGCTGGTGCTTGCGCGGGCCGCCGACGCTGAGCCGCGCCGGCCCCCATCTCGCATGCTTCGCGATGAGATCATAGGGCAGCGTGGTGCCTTCGATGCCGGCGCGCGGCACGCCGAAGCGGTCGGCAAAGAAGCGAAGCCGCCCCGCCACCGCACCCCAGCTTCCCGCCACCGACGTCTTGGAGACTCGCGCCTCCTGTCCGTCAGCCGTGTGTTCATCTATGACCAGGTCAAACGGCATGACCCGCGCAACCAGCTCCTGGAAGGCCTGGCGCATCTCCTTGCCGGCATGTGGCAATGTCTTCGGCAGCGGCAATTCGAGGGCACGATAGACGGATGCCATGCCGAGTGCGGCGTCCTCGATGGCCTTGACGAGGACACCGCGGCGCTCGGCCCACTCTTCGAGCCCTTCCTCGAACAGGTGGCGCGGCAGGCCGTACACCTCGCCCAGGTAGCCGTGCTGGTTGACCGCCTCGGCGTAAAGGTTGTACGCCGTGAGGTGGTCGCTCCCGTTGGCCACCACGCCATGGAGGTCGCGCTCATCACGGGTCATCCGGTGCAGCGAGTCGATGCTGGCACAGACGGCGATAATGGGCGCGAGCGAGTCATCCATGAGCACCAGGAGTTCGCCCCAGTCGCGCTCGACCGGCATCGCTTCGACATCCCGCCCGTACTGCGTGAGCCGCCCATCCCTGATCAGCCCGCGCGAGGAGAGCAGTTCCATTGCCTTGCGATAGGCGGTGCGATCGAGCGGCACCGGCAGGTCCAGGTCCGACGCATCCACCCCGATCGCGGCACAGGTGATCGCCACGCGCTCCGCGTCACCGGCCAACTGGAACTCGGGCGGACCCGGCTTGAGCGACGCGAAGTCGAGGTTGCGATCGCTCAGGATCCACACTTCGCCATCCGGCACGCGTCCGTGCACCCGGCCCGCCATCTGGAGTATTTCGTTGGCGCCGAGGTAGAGCCGGTGAAGAACGTTGCGGCCGCGCTCCACCACGTTGCCGTAGCGGGCATCGTAGATCACCACGGTGTCGAGCCCGCGCAGGTTGAGCGCGCTCTGCCCCGCTGCCGTCATGGCCAGGAGCCAGGGATGCTCCACCTCGCCCTCGAGAAACGGCCGGATGACGCGGATCGGCTCGCCGCCGTGATAGAACGCGGTGGTCAGGCGCTTCCATTGCTCGCCCAGTTCGGTGGCGAGATGCTCCACCTCGGCGCGGGTCGGCACGAAGACCGCCACGCCGCGGCGCTCCCTTATGATCTTCCGCATGAACTTGACGTCGAGAAACTCGAGCGGCTTCTGGGGCAGCACTTCGACCCGGGCGCGCAGTCTGGGATCGAACGCCGAAGTCTCGAGCACCTCGCTGCTGCCGAGGTACCGGGCGTAGAAGGACGGATCAACGGTGGCGCTGAGCCAGATGAAGCGGCAACGGGCCCGCTTGCCCAGCGCCAGGCAGAGCTCCAGTTCCGCCGAGGTCTGGTGAATCTCGTCCACGATGATCGTGTCGGCACTGGAGATGAGTTCATCCTCGAACCAGCGCCGGGCGATCCCGGTCGTGACGATCACCACGTTCCAGTTCGGCGTCTCGGGCGTCGCCTCGCGCTCCCGGTTCACGACGCCGACGCGGAGTGGCTCGTCCAGGATGGCTTCAGCGATCGGCCGGATGCCGAGCGTCTTCCCTGTGCCCGTCCCCGCCACGATCCCGAACCCCTTGCCGGCCGCCGCCCAGTGGCGCAGTTCCTCGCCGTGCTCGCGCTCGAGCAGGGTCTCGACATGGAGTGCCAGCGCAAGCTCGATCGTTTCGCACGCGGCGCGGGTGGGCGCTATGACAATGATCCGGCCTCGGGTGGGACGGGACTGTCGGAAGGCATCGGGATCGGGTGGAAGCGAGTGGTCGCGGAGGAGGGCGGAGGGCATGGTGGAAGATAGACGGGCATGGGGCGTGGGGCGTGGGGCGTGGGAGACGGACTCTCAACCCTCAACTCAGAGCTCTCAGCGCTCAGCGCTCACCGCATAGCGCACCACCGCCGTCGAATCCGCCCCCCAGCGGAATTCCACCGTGGTAAGCGTGTCGCCATTTACTGCCGCCGCGGCGACACTTCCCCAGTGCGGCACGTGGAGCACGCGCTTGACGGAGCCATCCAGACCGTAGACGCGCCATTCGCGGTCATACGGTTCCTCGAAGGCAGGCCGCAGGACCCAGAACGTGTCACCGGCGCCAGCCACCATGAGATCCAGACGTTGCCGAGTGGGGGGCCACTTCCCTGCCTTGGCGATGTCAACGGCGCGCTTCCGGAAAAACTCCTTCAGGTTCTCGGGGTACTGCTGGCCCGCGAGTTCGCTCTCGAATGATTCGCGGATGGAATCGGCGTACTTGGTGCGGTCCTGATCGGTGATCGCCTCCGCGGGCAGCCCAAGTGTGAGCGTGTCGCGAATGGTGCCATCCCAGGCGTAGACACGCACTGTATCCGAGCCGCTGGATCCCACCAGCGTGGTGCCGTCTTCCAGTACCGCGACGAAAGGCTTCGGCTGCATCGGCGCATCCACGCGTGAGTAGGTCTTGTCATCGTGCATGATGGTTGAGCGCGGCCCGTCGAACGAGATGAGCGAATCACCGGGCTCCGAGGCGCCCTCTGCCAGTGACCAGACGTGGCCGCGGAGTCCCGGCGCCGAATCCGCGAACGGCACCGGGAATGGATTCATCCAGAGATGCAGCTCGCCGGCATGGTGAAAGATTCCGGCGACGCGCATGCCGTTGTTGAGCACAATCGGAAGCGGCGTGCTCCGCGCGAAGGTTCCGGTGCTGTCGAAAATGGACAGCCGAGCCAGGTGGGCGTCCCACACCGCCACGGAATCATGGTCCCAGGTGCTCACGAGCCAGGGATACTGGACCTCACCCGGGCCTTCGCCGTGGGGCAGTGTGCGAAGCGAGTCTCCAGTGCAGGTCCACTGGGACACGCTGCCGGCCACGAGCCAGATACCGCATGGAGACACCACCGCCACCGCGCGCCGGGCGGCGGGGCCCAGTTCGAAGGGATGCTGCCAGAGCTGGGGGTAGCTGGTAACGGCGGGAAGTGCCCCGGAGGACTTGTGCGAGGCACCGTCAGCGCAGGCAGCCACAAGCACCGCCGCTGCGCCCATCGCCACCCTCGACATCTGTGTCATGCGTGACGATGCGTCAGGAGAAGTCCATGCACAAGTGTCTAATCACGAAAGCACGGAAG
>DASSTP010000128.1:0-14153 GCA_035707845.1 Gemmatimonadales bacterium
GGAACGTGAGGTCGTCGTGGCGCGTCGCCTGTGTGCGCATCCCGAGATTCCCGATCGGCGCGGTGTGGAGCGCCGACGTCACGCACCTTCCCGGTACGGACGCGTGGGATGACGCTCACCGCGCCCTGAGCGACGGCGCCCGCGTGCGCATGGTCTCCTCCGCCGCGCGTCTCGCCGGGGTCGCACCCGGCATGACACTGAATGCGGCCCGCGCCGCCGTGGAAGCGGCCTCTGCCACGCTCGACATCCTTCCCTGGGATGATCGCGTCATTGCGCGCGCGGTCACCATGGTGACCGGCCAGCTGGTGGAGCTGAGCCCGCAGGTGACAGCCGGCGCCGGTGCTCCAGGCGTCTGGTGGGTCGGCGCCGGCGGCTTCGAGAAGCTGGGGGGCGAGCGCGCCCTGCTCAGGCGGCTCCTCAGGCTGGCGCAGAAATATCATCCGCGCGCCCGGGTGGCCTCGGCCGACACCTGCATCGCCGCCCACGTGGCCACCATGCTCCGCTGGCCCAACCACCGTTCGGCGCACCTGGTGCCGCCGGGCGGATCCATGCGGCTGCTGCGCCGGGCCCCGCTCACGCTCATCCCCATGGACGAGGAACTCCGCGCGGCGCTCTCGGCGCTGGGCATTGTCACGGCCGGCGCGCTGGCAGCGTTGCCCGCCGGCGAAGTCGAGCGCCGCTGGGGTGATGACGGGCTCCGCGCCTGGCATCTCGCGCGCGGCGACGATGATCGCCGCCCGGTGCTTGCCGCCATTTCAGCTGCAGCCGCGGTCACGGTGGAGCTGCCAGATCCGGTGACCACGCTCGAGCCGGTGCTCTTCCTCCTCACGCCCGCGCTGGAGCGGCTGGTGCGCGACTCGGCCGTGAAGGGCGAGGCGATCGCCGCCGTGGTGCTGACGCTGGTGCTCGATCGCGCGGCGCCGCATGAGCTGCTGGTGGCGCTCGCGCGTCCGGTGGCGCGGGCGGCGCCGCTCTTTGACCAATGCCGGGCCGCGCTGGAAGCCTGTGCGCTCGACGCGCCGATCCGCGCGCTTGCCATCACGGTGCGCGAGGCAGTCCCGCTCCCCGATGAGCAGGGCGACCTGCTCCGTCCCACGTGGAAGGATCCCACCGCCATGGAGGGCGTCTTTGCCCGGCTCCGTGCGGGGCTCGGCGTGGATGCGGTGGTGCGGCCGCTGCTGGTGGACCGGGGACACCGCATCGAGGATCGCGCCATCTGGGCCGACCGCCCCGCCAGCATGGAGGGTGCGGCGCCGGGCGCCACCGAGGCCTCCACCCGACTGCTCTCGCCGCCAGTGCCGGTGGCAGTGCGGAAGCGGCACGGGAAACCCGCGGCCATCCGCTGGGAAGGACGCCGCTGGGTGGTGACCCGCGCCGTGGGCCCCGAGCACCTGGCCGGCGCGTGGTGGGACCAGCTCTATGATCGCGAATACTGGTACTGCGACACTCCTCGTGGCTCCCTGCTCATCTATCACGCCCGCGGGACGGGGCGGTGGTGGGTGGAGGGATGGAATGACTGATGGCGTGGGGCGTGAGGCTTGGGGCATGAGACCCCACGCCCCACGCCCCATGCCCCATGCCCCATGCCCTACACAGAACTCCACACCCACTCCTGTTTCTCGCTCCTCGATGGCGCGTCCACGCCCGAGCAGCTGGTGGAAAGTGCCCGTGCACTGGGCTATCGCGCGCTCGCGCTCACCGACCACAACGAGATGGGCGGGGCGGTGCGGTTCGCCGAGGCGGCCCGCGAGGCGGGACTCGACGCCATCCTCGGCACTGAGCTCACCGTGCTGTGGGATGATGAACTCACCCATCTCACCCTGCTGGCCGAGTCGCGCGAGGGCTACGGCAACCTCTGCCAGCTGATCACGCGAAGCCGGATGGAGATGCCGCGCGGTGAGCCGGCGGTCACGCCGGAACTGCTGGCGGATCATGCAAAGGGAATCTTTGCGCTTAGCGGCTGTCTCCGGGGACGGGTGCCGGCGCTGGTGGCGCGTGGCAATGAAGCGGCCGCGCGGACGGCCGCGGCACAGCTTCATGACATGTTCGACGGCCGGCTCGCCATCGAGTGCTGGGACCACAGCCTGGAAGAGGAACGTGTCGTGGTGCCTGCACTGCAGCGCATCGCGCAATGGCTCGATGTGCCGTGGGTGGTGACCAACGACGTGCATTACGCCCATCCCGACGAGTGGCGCACGCACGATGTGCTCACGGCGCTGCGTCACCAGCGGACCCTCGAGGAAATGGGGAGCCGGTTGCGTCCCAGCGGCGAGTGGTACCTCAGGCACCCGGCCCAGCATGCCCGGCGCTGGCAGCACGCGCCCGAGGGATTGCAGGCGAGCGTGGAGATCGGCGAGCGCTGTGCCTTCCGGCTGGAGCAGCTCAAGCCGGCAATGCCGGATTTTCCCCTGCCGCCCGGTGTCACCGCCGACGAATATCTCGCCCGCCTCGTGGCGCAGGGCGCCCGCGAGCGCTGGGGCCGCGACATCACCCTCGCCCAGCGCCGACAGCTTACCCACGAGCTTGAACTGATCAAGCGGCTCGACTTCGCCGGCTATTTCCTGATTGTCTGGGACATCGTGCGCTTTGCCCGCCGCGAGGGGATTCTCTGCCAGGGCCGGGGCTCCGCCGCCAATTCCGCCGTCTGCTACTGTCTCGGCATCACCGCCATCGATCCGGTTGCCATGGAGCTCCTGTTCGAGCGCTTCCTGAGTGAGGACCGCCGTGAGGCGCCCGACATCGACCTCGATTTTGCCCACCAGGAACGCGAGCGCGTCATCCAGTATGTCTATCAGCGCTATGGACGCGCGCACGCGGCGATGGTGTGCGAGCAGATCACCTGGCGCGACCGCAGCGCCATCCGCGATGCCGCGCGAGTGCTGGGATATTCGGCGGAGGAGGGGGAGGCGATGGCGGAAGTGGGAGAGGTTGACAGATGGACAGATGGACAGATGGACAGTGAGGCGCACAGCACACAGCACACAGCGCACAGCGTGCAGCGCATAGCGCACTCCCTCCACGACCTCCCCCGCCATCGCTCCATCCATGTGGGCGGGTTTGTGCTGACGCGGGAGCCGCTGGCCACGGTCGTTCCCATCGAGCCCGCGTCCATGCCGGACCGCACCGTCATCCAGTGGGAAAAGGATGACCTCGATCCCGTCGGCCTGGTGAAGATCGACCTGCTGGGGCTCGGCATGCTCACGGCATTGCAGGAGTGCCTCCACACCATCCGCCGCACCCGAGGCGTATCGCTCGACCTCGCCACCATTCCGCACGGCGACATGGCGGTCTATGACGACCTGTGCCGAGCCGACACGGTGGGCGTGTTCCAGGTGGAGAGCCGGGCGCAGATGAATACCCTGCCTCGGCTCAAGCCGCGCTGCTTCTACGATCTCGTGGTGGAGGTGGCGCTGATCCGTCCCGGTCCCATCCAGGGCGATATGGTGCATCCCTACCTGCGGCGGCGGGCGGGGACCGAAGCGGTCACCTATCCCCATCCCGCCCTGGAGCCGATCCTCAAGCGCACCCTCGGCGTGCCGCTCTTCCAGGAGCAGGGGATGCAGGTGGCCATCACGGCGGCCGGCTTCACCCCCGGCGAGGCGGACACGCTGCGGCGAGCCATGGGGCACAAGCGCTCGCGCGAGCGGATGGCGGCCATCTGCGCCAAGCTGATTTCGGGCATGCGGCAGAACGGGATTCCGGAGGAGACGGCGCAAAAGATCTTCAACCAGATCAACGCCTTCGCGGATTACGGTTTTCCCGAGAGCCACGCGGCCAGCTTTGCCATCCTGGTCTATGCGTCGGCATATCTCCGGCACTACTACGCGCCGGAATATCTCGCGGCCATGCTCAATGCCCAGCCAATGGGGTTCTATTCGACAGGCACGCTGGTGGAAGATGCCAAGCGGCACGGAGTGGAGGTGCGCGGGGTGGACCTCACGCGTTCAGCCTGGGACTGCACCATGGAAAAAGGCCGGAATGGGCCGGCGGTGCGGCTGGGCCTCCGCACCGTACGAGGACTGGGTGCCCGGGCACGTGAGATTCTCGAAGCTGGTGCGGCCACCCGCGCGTATCGGAACGTGAGTGATGTCGTCCATGCGGGGCTCGATCGCCGCACCCTGCGCGCGCTGGCGGAAGCGGGTGCGTTCGACGGCATGTTCCCCGATGCGCCGGCACGGAGGCGGAGGCGCACGGCGCTTTGGGCCGTGCTTGCCGCCGAGCGTGGTGACGCGGGCCCGCTGGCGCCGCCAGTGGTGACTGCCACGCCGCCGCCCTTGCCGGCGATGACGCCGGTGGAACTCACCGAGGCCGATTACCGGATGACCGGCCTCTCGCTCGCCGGCCACCCCATGAGCCACCTGCGCGAGTGGCTCCGGCGGAACGGGGTACCGACGGCGGCGGAGATACTGAGGGACGCAGGTCACAGGTCGCAGGTCACAGGTCTCGCGACTTGCGACCTGCGACCTGCGACCGTCGTTGTCGCCGGCCTCGTCATCTGCCGCCAGCGGCCCCATACGGCCCATGGGTTCGTGTTCGTCACGCTGGAGGACGAGACCGGGATGCTCAATGTGGTGATCCCGCCCACGGTCTTCGAGAAGCAGCGATTGTTGATTGCCAGGACACCGCTGCTGATGGTGCGGGGGGAACTGCAGGTGGAGGGACTGGTGGTCAACATCAAGGCCGCGGAATGCCAGGCCATTCAGGCCGAGGTGGGCAGGCATGCGAGGAGCCATGATTTCCATTGAGGCGCCATGCGCTATGCGCTGTGCGCTGTGCGCTATGCGCTATGCGCTATGCGCCAAACGCTTGCGTTCGACCCATGACCCATGACCCATGACCCCGGCATCGACGACGCCAAGCAGCGCGCCGACGCGCTGGCGGACGTGGACGCGGTGCCCATCACCGTCGGCAAGGCCGAGGTGCGGATCGGGACGGCCGGGTGGACCGACCCCACGCTCACCAGGCGCGGGGTGTTCTATCCCGCCGGCGCCGACAGCGCGGAAGACCGGCTTCGCTATTACGCCAGCCGGTTCTCGATGGTGGAAGTGGATTCCACCTACTACGCACTGCCGGTGCCGCAGATGGCCGAGCGCTGGGTGGAGCGCACGCCGGAGGGCTTTGTCTTTGACGTGAAGGCGCACGCCCTGATGACGGGGCATCCCACCGATCCGCACCGGCTCCCGCCGGCACTCCGAGAGGAACTCGGCGGCAGCGCCGATGCGCATCGCGTCTATCCCAGGGACATGCCGGAGGCGCTGCTGGATCGCGTGTGGGAAATCTTCCGCGACGCGCTGCGGCCATTGCACGACGCGGGGAAGATGGGGTCGGTGCTGCTGCAGTATCCGCCCTGGTTCCTGCCGTCCAGGGACAACGTGGCAAGGATCCTGGAAGCTCGGCAACGGCTCGCGCCGCTCGAGATCGCGGTGGAACTGCGCAACGCGCGCTGGTTCAGCGAGAAGGTGGGCCCGCGCACCATCGACTGGTGCACCGAGCATGCGGTGCCGCTCGTCATGGTGGACGAACCGCAGGGCACGCCGCACAGCGTGCCGAGACGGGTCGCGGTAACGTCGCCGGGGCTGGCCATCCTGCGCCTGCACGGCCGGAAGGCGTCAACCTGGGCTCGGCGTGGCGCGAGCGTGGGGGAGAAGTATCGCTATCTCTACGACCGTGAGGAGTTGCAGTCGCTGGTGCCGGATGTGGAAGACGCCGGTCGAGAAGCCCGTCGTATGCACATCATCTTCAATAACTGCTACGGGAATTACGGGACGACGAATGCGCTGGAGATGTTTGAGGAGCTAGGCGCTCAGCGCTGAGCGCTTAGCGCTTGGCGTTCTTCTTCACGAACTCGCGAATCAGCACGAAGGCGGAATCTCCCGGCTCGCTCATCCGGTGAATGGCACTGTAGTGTGACCGTCCCGGCAGCACCTGGTACTCGGCATGGTTGCCAAGCGCGACGGCGCGCTCGACAAAGGTCCGGTTGGTCTTCAGGATGGGTGGCTGTACCTGTTCGCTGTCCGCGATGAGGAACAGGTATGGCGGCATGTCGCGGCGCACATGCTGGATGGGCCAGTGATCCAGGTACATGTCCAGGCTTTCAAACATCGGGTAGTCGTCGCCACCCACGAATCTCTGCTCGATCCGCGCGCGACCGTTGCGCTCCATCGCCTGCTGCAGGTCATCGTCCCACATGATGGATCCCATGACCATGACGCCGCGGAGGTCGGCCGTCGTCAGCCCCTGCTCGCGCAGGTAGCGCTCATCGGCGCCCAGAAGGGCTGCCAGCATGGCGCCCGAGCTGTGCCCGAGGAGGAACAGGCTCGCCGAATCGCCGCCGCGCGCACCGACATTGGCTCGCAGCCAGGCCACTGCCGCCGCCACATCCTGTGCCTGCGCCGGCCATCGGTGGGCCGTCCCGAGCCGGTAGTTGATGTTGGCGCACGCGATGCCCGCCGCAGGAAAGGGGGCGCAGGCATCGCGGTAGTCGTCGTCGGCCTTGTCGCCGCTCGTGAGGCTGCCGCCATGAATGAAGATCACGGTGGGGAAGCCGGCGGACGCCGGCGTTGAGAGATCCAGGCGCTGCGCTGGATCCTGACCGTATGCCAGGTCCTTTTCGACCTGCTGCGCCGCGGCCGCGCGGACGTGCGCGCTGACGAGCAGTATGGCCGCCACCACGGCGGGCTGGTAGCGAAGGTTCATCGTGACGCCTCGCTGGACGCGCCGAATCTCTTCACGGCGTCGTAATAGTGATTCTCACCCTCATCATCGTATTCGCGGACGGTAGGGAAGCCGAGGTCCGTGAGCCGGGCTCGATAGACCTCGGCGCCGAGCGACCTGGACTCCTCCCCGGTCATCACGTCGCGCCAGGTGCACGCCTGCGCCGGGGCGGTGAACAGCAGCCGCCCTCCTGGACGCAGCACGTCCGCGACCCGCCGCAGCAGGTCGAGCTGGGTGGCCTGGGGGAGGAGAAACCACAGCCCCCACGCCAGCACCGCGTCGAACGGCCGATCGAAGAACGACGATTCCTCCACTGACTCGCAGGCGACGGCGACGCCGGGAAGGTTTGTCCGGAACGCGGCGACGAGCGTGGGCGAGGCGTCGACTCCGTAGACGGTGAGTCCCTCGTCAATCAGAACCTTGGTGAGCGGGAGCCCGGAGCCGGAGCCGAGGTCGAGCACTATGGCGCCAGGCGGCAGCGATCGGGCCCACGCCAGCACCTCGGCTGCACCGATGGCATTCGCCGCTCGGCCGCGGCCAGCGAGAAAGTGCTGTGCAATGTGCTCGTAGCCGTTCGAAAAGTCTGGCATGCTTCTCCGCTCAGCGCCCAGCGCTCAGCACCACCCCGATCTCGGGTCCTCCCCTGAGCGTCTGCAACACCACGCAGTACCGCTCGGTCAGCTTGAGCAGGGTAGCCAACTGTTCCTCGCTCGCGCTGGTCTCGAGTTCGAAACGGAGCCGTATGGCGCCGAAGCCCACCTTCGTCTCCTTGCTCACCCCCAGCGTCCCCCGAAAATCCAGGTCTCCCTCGGCGCGCACGCGGCCCGCCGTCACCGGAATATCCAGTGCCGTCGCCACCGCCCGCAGCGTGACCCCCGCACACGCCACCAGCGCCTGCAGCAACATGTCGCCTGAGCAGAGCTGCATCCCGGTGCCGCCGGTGGCGGGGTGCAGCCCCGCCTCCACCAGCGCCTGCCCAGTCTCGACTCGGCACGAGATGCCGGGATCATCGACATGGGCTTCCGCACGCAGCGTGACCACGGCCCGGTTAGGGTCGGTGCGATAGAGCTCCTTGAGAGGCGCCTGCAGGGCGCGGAGGTCGTCAGGGCGCATGAGGGCTCCGATAGCTGGCAGCGGAAGGCTGAAGGCTGAAAGCTAAGCGCGGTCCAGGGTCGCGGGTCACGAGTCAAGGGTCTCGCCGAATCGTCATTCCCGCGCAATCCCGGCTTTCGCGGGGATGACAGGAATCCACGAGGGAATCGCGCACGGCACTTCACTTCGGCTGATGCGTCCTGCTCAGTGGATCAGTTCGGGTGAGCCTCATGGATTCCCGCTTGCGCGGGAATGACGGACATGCAAGTTCCTGCTCGCCCGCTCGCCCTGCTCGCCCTGCTCGCCCTGCTCGCCCTGCTGAGCCGCCGAGCCGACTATCTTGCGCCATGGCCAGCTCCGAACCGCGATCCGAACAGACCCCGCTCGCCGCCGCCACCGCACCGATCTTCAACGCCGCCAGACTCCTTTCCTCCAATCTCGCCGCCCTGAGGCACGACGAGCAGACCATGCTCGTGGTGCTGGCTGGCATTATCGGGACGCTGGTCGGATTCGCGGTCAGCGTGTTCTACCGGCTGATCGACCTGGTCCAGGACATCGTACTCCGCTCGGCCCTCCGCATCCCCATCTCGGACCTCCTACTGATCCCGCTCTTCGTGGCGCTGGGGCTCGCCATCTGCCGCTGGCTCGGCATTTACGGCGCCCGCGGCTCGAACGGGGAGAACATTCCCGACGTGATGTACCGGGTGGGGGTGAAGGGCGGGGTGATCCCGCTGACGCCGGTGCTGGCCAAGACCGCCGCTGCCGCGGTGGTGATCGGGACGGGTGGGTCGGTCGGTGCCGAGGGGCCGGTGGTCGTGCTGGGCGCGGGGACGGCCTCGAAGCTGGGGCGGTGGATGCGCGCTTCACCCAACCGGCTCCGCACGCTCGCCGGCTGTGGCGCCGCCGCCGGGCTCTCGGCGGCATTCAACGCGCCCATCGCCGGCGTCATCTTCGGCATCGAGAAGATCACCGGCACCGCCGGCGGAATGGCGCTGGCCCCCTATGTGGTGGGCAGCATCCTCGCCGCCACCGTGAGTCGAGCCATCTTCGGCAACCGTCCGGTGCTGGCCATTCCCGGCAACTTTGGCGTGCACAGCCCGTGGGAGATGGTCCTCTATGCGATGCTTGGGATGGTGTGCGGCGTGGTGGCGGTACTCTACTCGCGTGGGGTCTGGAAGACGCAGGATCGCTTTGCCCTGATCCAGTCGCCGTGGGCACGGCTGGCGCTCGGCGCCGTCATCATTGGCGCCCTGGACCTGATGTTCCGCCAGGATCTCTGGGGTCACGGCCACCAGAGCCTCAACCTCGGCATCGTGGCCGCCCGCTCCGGTCTCTTCCTGCTCGGCCTCACCGCCGCGAAGCTGGTCGCCACGGCGGTGACATTCGGTGCGGGAGGGACGGGGGGCGTCTTCACACCTGCGCTTTATATCGGCGCCACGCTGGGAGGCGCCTGCGGCGTCGCCGCGACGCATCTCTTCCAGTCTTCTCCCGCGCTACCTGGCGCCATGGCGCTGGTCGGCATGGCGGGACTGGTGGCCGGCGCGACGCATGCGCCACTCACGGCCATCTTCATGGTCTTCGAGATGACCGGTGACTACGGCCTCATCCTGCCACTGATGCTGACCAGCGTGCTGGCCTACATGGTGAGCCGGCGGCTGCATCCCGAATCCATTTACACCGAGTGGCTGGTGCGGCGCGGCGTAGTACTGTCGCAGGGCGCCGACGCCGTCCTGCTGGCCCGGGCCACGGTCGCCGATTGCTACCATCGCGAGCCCATCACGGTGCCGGCCTGGGCCGACGTGCCCGCCATTCTCGAGATCACCCGCGGCAGCCGCCAGACGGAATTCCCAGTGGTCAGCGTGCATGGGCGGCTGGTCGGGATGCTCTCGCGCGAGACGCTCCGTGAACTCGACACCGACGTGCCGCCTGGCACGGTGCTCGCCACCGATCTCGCGCGCCTGTCAGTGAAGCCGGTGACGCCCGAGGATTCGCTGCTTACCGCCATGCGGCGCCTCGGCGCGGTGGATGTGGACTACCTGCCGGTGGTCTCGGTGCGCGACCGCGGCCGGCTGGTCGGTGTGGTGGGCCGGCACGACCTCACGGCGGCGTATGACCGGATGATGGCGGAGGAAGCACACTGAGAGATGGACAGGGGGACAGATGGACAGTGGGACAGATGGACAGTTGGACAGTGGTCGTTGGTCGTCGGTCGCAGCCGAAGAGGCGGAGGGTCATTTGGACCTCCGCCTCTTCGCTACGCTCGGGGTGCTAGCTTTGCCTCACAGCTCACAGCTCACAGCTCACAGCTCACAGCTCACAGCTCACGACCGCAATCTCACCACCGCGCCATGAACCCCTCACCAACTGATTATGAAGAGAGCTTCACGATTCCGCGACCGGGAGCTCCAGCAGGAACCGCCCGCCCTCACCGGGACGGGGGACCACGGTGAGCTCGCCGCCGAGCAGCCGCGCCAGCCGGCGTGAGAGCGGCAGGCCCAGCCCCACGCCCTGGCTCTCCTCCCCTGGACGAGTCACGTAGATGTCGAAGATCTGTTCCGCGTTCTCCGGCAGCACCCCGGGCCCGTCATCATCCACCGTGATGACGATCTTCTTCCGGGCCTCGTCCAGCGCGCTCTGCACCGTGACCTGCCCCTTGTCCCGCGCGTGCCGGATGCCATTGGCCAGCAGGTTGACGAGGATCTGCTCCACCCGGGTTGCGTCCGTCGCTGAGGGCGGAATGCCGGCGCCGAGCTCCAGTACCAGCCGCACCTTCTTCTGGCGGGCGGCCGGGGTCACCCGACCCACCGCGCCACGGATGATCGGCGCCAGCTCCACGCTCCGGATGGTGACCCTGAGCCGGTCCTCGTCGAGGCGACTCAGGTCCAGCAGGTCATTGATGAGGCTTACCGCCTGCTGCGCCGAGTCGAGCACCTCGAACGCCGCGGGTGGGACGGTGGCCGGATCCTTCTTCCGCACCAGCATTTCCGACCAGCCGTACACCGCGGCGAGTGCGTTCCGCAGCTCGTGGTTGACCATGGCGAAGAACCGCTCGCGCGAGCGCTGCAGCTGCTGGACTTCCTCCAGGAGCCGGGCGCTCTCCTCGTGGAGACTGGCGTTCTCGATCGCCGCGGCGGTCTGGGCTGCCAGCAGCTTGGCGATCCGTTCGTCCATGTCGGTGAACTCGGCCGCGCCGATCTTCTCGGTGAGGTAGAGGTCGCCCAGCGTGCCCCGCCGACCTACGACCGGCACGCCAAGGAAGGAGTGCATGGGGGGATGGTTGGGCGGGAAGCCGGCGGATTCGGGATGCTTGGTGAGATCGGGCAGCCGGATGACCCGGCCCTCGCGAATGACCAGCCCCAGGATCCCATGCCCCTTGGGCGGGTCCCCCAGCCTGGCCCGCACCTCCGGGCTGATACCATACGTGGTGAAGCTCTCGAGCAGCCGGCCATCGGGCCCCAGCACGCCGATGGCGGCATAGCGGGCCCCGATGATGGAGGCCGCAATTTCGGCCACGTGCTGCAGGACGCCTTCGAGGGAGAGTTCCGAGGTGAGCAGCGTGCCGGCGGTGACCAGCCGCTCGAGCCGTTCGACGGGTGTCGAGGTGGCGGAGATATCCATGGAGAACCTTGTGCCCGGTTTCACCAAAGTTTAATGCAGGGAAGGGTAAAGTCCGATCATGGCATACCAGTTCATTGTCGCCGCCGTGGATGAATCCGGAGCGGGCCGTCACGTGGCCGCCACGGCGCTCGAGCTGGCCAGCCGGGCCGGTGCCCGGCTGGGCCTGCTCACCAGCATCCCCTCCAGTGCCGTGGCGCCGGCGCGGGCCGCCTCCGCCCGCACGGTGCTGAGCGACATCGAGCACGGCCTGGAACGCGACAGCGGCAACGTGGTCGAGGCCACCTGCTGCGTGGTGCAGGGCATTCCGGGGATCGAGGTGCCGCGCCATGCGGAGGAGAATGGCGCCGACCTGATCGTGGTGGGCCACACGCCGCGCAGCCAGTCGGCCCGGCTCCTGGTGGGCGACACCGCGGACTCGGTGACCCGGCGGGCCCGGGTGCCCTGCCTGCTCATCCCGCCGGGCCGTGTCCTGGACGGTCCGGTGGTCGCAGCGGTGGACGGCACCCGCCACTCCACCGCGGTGCTGGAGGCGGCGTGCCGGCTCGCCGCCACGCTGAACCAGCCGGTGCACGCCGTGACCGTCGAGGTGCTGCGTCCCGATGAACCACGGGCCATGACGGCGGTCCTGCCGATGGCGCGCAGCGTCAGGCTGGAGGATGTCATCGCCGGCGTGTCCCAGCGGTTCGGGATGCCCATCCCGCTGGAGGTGCGCCGGGGGGATGTGGTGGAGGAACTCCTGCTCGCTGCAGACGAGCTCGACGCCCATACCCTGGTGCTGGGATTCCATCGCGGGGGGCCCGCAGGAGTAATGGAAGGGGGCAGCGTCGGCCGCCGATTGGTGCACGGCAGCGGGTCGGCGGTGCTCACGGTGCCGATCTAGCCGGCTGAAGAAGGCTTCATGATGGCTTCAGGCCCGCGCCATGTGGCGCGGGCCATTCTTTATCCCGCAACTCACGCGACCCGAACTCGGAGACCTGACGTGCGCTACTGCCTGCTCCTGCTTGCCGCCCTGCTCCTCGCCGCCTGTGGCGCCAAGGGTGACGACACCAGTTCCGGGGACACGGCGGCCTCGGCCAGTGCCGGCGGTGAGCTCACGCCGTTCCAGGTAAAGAACGGCATCGGGCCAATCACCGAGGAAGTGACCCTCGGTCCGCTCGACAAGGAAATGGCCGAGCGGGGTGAGGACATCTTCGACCTCAAGTGCGGCAGCTGCCACAAGCTGGACCAGCGTTACGTGGGTCCACCGCTGGGTGACGTGCTCACCCGCCGGACGCCGACTTACGTGATGAACATGATCATGGCACCGGACACGATGTACACCCGGCATCCGGAAGCGCGCGCGCTCCTCGCGCAGTATGCGACCCAGATGCCGAACCTGCACCTCTCGCGCGAAGACGCTCGCGCCATTGTCGAACACATCAGGAAAGAGGCCGCGGATCACGACTGATCCCGGCCGGCAGCATCACATCGGCGGCCTGGCCGCAGGAGGCAGTACATGAGGGGGCATCGGAGCGGGCTCTGGTTCGTGGGCGGGGTCGCGATCGCAGGGCTGGCCCTGGCGGCGTGTGGACGTTCCACGGCCAGGCTGGGTGATACCGCCGCAGATGCGGCGCAGCAGGTGTACGTGGCGCCGGGGCAGTACGACGAGTTCTACGCCTTCTTCTCCGGCGGCTTCGACGGCCAGGTGGGCGTGTACGGGCTGCCCTCGGGACGGCTCCTGCGCCACGTGCCGGTGTTTTCCCAGAATCCGGAGAACGGCTGGGGCTACACCGAGCAGACCAAGGCCATGATGAACACCAGCTTCGGCTTCGTGCCCTGGGATGATGCGCACCACCCCCAGCTGTCCCAGACCGCCGGCGTGCCCGACGGCCGCTGGCTCTTCATCAACGGCAACAACACGCCGCGCATTGCCCGGCTTGATCTCACGCGCTTCGAGACCGAGGAGATCCTCGAGATCCCGAACTCGGCGGGCAACCACGCGTCGCCGTTCGTGACGCCCGATAACCGCTACGTCGTGGCCGCAACCCGCTTCAGCGTGCCCACGCCCCAGCGGGACGTGCCAATTGCCGACTACAAGAAGGACTTTGCCGGCCTGCTGACCTTTGCCCGGGTGGACAGCGCGACGGGCCACATGACGATCGCCTTCCAGGTCCGGATGCCCGGCTTCGACTACGACCTGTCCCATGCCGGCAAGGGGCCGAGCGAGGGATGGTCGTTCTTCACCTCGTACAACAGCGAGCAGGCATCCGAGCTGAAGGAAGTGAACGCCTCGCAGAACGACAAGGACTACATCGCCGCGGTGAACTGGAAGCGCGCCGAGCAGTGCGTGGCTGACGGCAAGGCCAGGAGTGAGCCGGCGCGCTACGCCCACAACGTCATGGGCGACGACGGCATTGCGCGCACCGAATGGGGCACGTCCGTCAAGGTGCTCCAGCCGACCGACTGCCCGGAGATGGTCTACTTCCTGCCGACGCCCAAGTCGCCGCACGGCGTGGATGTGGATCCGTCGGGTGAGTTCATCGTGTCCGGCGGCAAGCTGGCCACAGTGATTCCGGTGCACTCGTTCAGCAAGATGGAGCAGGCCATCCAGGCCAAGGCGTTCGATGGCGACGTGAACGGGATCCCGGTCCTCAAGTACGACGCCATCAAGGCCTGCGAGGTGCAGAACCCGGGCCTGGGTCCGTTGCACAATGAGTTCGATGACAAGGGCAACGTCTATACCTCGATGT
>DASSTP010000129.1:0-24046 GCA_035707845.1 Gemmatimonadales bacterium
GCCGAGGTCGTCGCCCTACGCCTTCCAGGGCCTTGGCAAGCGTGGCCTCGCCATGCTGCGGAAGGCGCGGGAGGAAACCGGGCTCCTGATCGTGACGGAGGCCATGGACCCCGAGAGCGTCGATGTGGTGGCCGAGGTGGCCGACATCATCCAGATCGGCGCGCGCAACATGCAGAACTACTCGCTCCTGAGGAAGGCCGGGCGCGTGGCCAAGCCGGTGCTGCTCAAGCGGGGCCTCTCGGCCACCATCCAGGAGCTGCTGCTGGCGGCGGAGTACATCCTGGCCGAGGGCAACCAGGCCGTGATTCTCTGCGAGCGGGGCGTGCGCGGGTTCGACCCTGCCACCCGCAACCTGTTCGACCTGAGCGCGGTGCCGGTGGTGCATGGCCTGTCGCACCTGCCGATCATCGCCGATCCCAGCCACGGCACCGGCCGGCGCACCATGGTGCTCCCGATGGCGCGCGCGGCAGTTGCGGCTGGGGCGGACGGGCTGCTGGTGGAAGTGCACCCGACGCCGGAGCGCGCTCTCTCGGATGGCGCGCAGAGTCTGGACCCGGCGGAGTTCCGCCGGCTGATGCAGGAGGCGCGCCCCATCGCCGAGGCGATCGGGCGTCGCATTACCGAACCGACTGGAGTGCGTGCGTGAAGGCTGTGGTCCCAATCATGAGTGTGACGCTGTTCGGGCTGGCGCTGGCGACGCCGCTGCGGGCGCAGGATGCGGCGGCCATCGTGAGCCGCTCCGCCCGCGCCTATTCGGCGACGTCAAACCTGCGCGCCGACTTCATCCAGCGCATCGAAGACTCGATGATCGGGACCTATGACAGTCGCGGGAAGCTCCTGCAGCAGGGCGAGAACAAGCTCAGCATGCGCTTCACCGATCCGGACGGCGACGCCATCATTGTGGACGGGCGCCAGGTGTGGGTCTACACGCCGAGCACCGCGCCGGGCCAGGTTATCCGGATGCCCATCCCCACGGGCGCCACATATGGCCTCAACGTGCTGTCGTGGATCCTGGACCGGCCGCGGGAACGCTACCGCATGCGCTTCCTCCGCGCCGACAAGGTGAACGGCCGTGCCGCCGACGTGGTAGAGCTGATTCCACTGTCATCGGAGCTGCCGTTCAGCCGGGCCGTGGTGTGGCTGGATCGCGGGGATGCCCTGCCCCGCCGGCTGGAGATCGCCGAGCGGCGTGGCGGCGTACGCACCATCACGCTCTCGCACGTACGAACCAACACACCGTTGCCCGATGGAGCGTTTGATTTTGAAGTGCCTGACGGGGTTAGGATCGTAGATCAGCGCTGAGTAGGAGCAAATGCATGGCTTTGCCCCTACTCAGCGCTGAGCGCCCCAGCCACCCGCTTCGCCGCTTCCTCCCCCAGCCCCGCCCGGCGCGCCAGTTCCAGCGTCGCCCTGCCCAGCTCCACATACAACCGCCGTACGTCGGCATCGCCCACGGCCTGAAGATGGGCGGCCACTGTTTCGGCGTCGCCGCGCCGGATCGCGCCGGTGAGCGCCGCGGCCGGCTCCTGCCCCTCGAGGTTTGCCACGGTCCCCCGGAGCAGCGGCAGGTAGATCCTGCCCGCGCTCCGGGCGGGAACACCGCACTGCTCCGCCAGGCGGCGCGCGGCGTCATAGAGCGTCACCGTGTAGTTCGACACCATCGTAGCCGCAGCGTGATAGGCAGGCTTGGCACTGGAGGGAACTGGCACCGGCGTCATGCCGGCCAAGGTGGCCAGGTGGCCCGCCGCCGCCCTCGCGGCCGCGTCTCCCTCAACGCCGGCGAAGGCACCACGGAGCTGGTCCGGCGCGTCCTCGGCCCGCGCCACCGCCATGAGCGGATGCAGCGATCCCAGCGCAGCACCGCTCATGGCGAGCGGGTCGAGCGCGCTTCGATCGAGAAGGCCGGAGGTGTGGAGAACGACATGACGGGCGTGCACGGCGCCAAGCGCTGCGAGCTGGTGCGCGACGCGATGGATCTCCCGGTCCGGCGTCGCCAGCAGCACGCTCCCGGCGTCCCGGATTGCCGCGGACCAGGCATCGGAACCGGTGGCGTGGGGCAGGCCATGCGTCCCGCCGTCATCCCTGACGAGCAGCGTGACGCTGGCGCCGGCCCGCGCCCAGGCGAGGCCGAGACCGCCGCCAATCCGGCCCCGGCCGACGATCGCGATGGTGGCTGAACGGTCGGCTGTCACCGGTGACTGAGCGCCGCCTAGGGGTTGCGACTCCGGGCGGACGCGAGCGTCAGCAACTCGGCCGGCGTGCTTGCACGGCGGAGCAGCTCGATGGCCCGTTGCACCTGCGGATCGTCGGCGGCTCGGCGCTGCAGCTCCGTGGGCCGACCGAAGACGTAGCGCGCCACTTCGTAGCCGACCTGCTGCGCCAGCAGCTGCTGGCCGCCCGCAAAGACATCGTTGGGCATCTCGATGCCCTTGGCCTTGAGCCGCTGGCGGAAATCCGCCAGCATCTCCGGCGTCACGGTGAAGTCAGGCGACTTCAGGGTGCCCCGGCGCTTGAGATCCAGCGCATAGCCGGTGAGCACGTCCCGGTAACCGGACATGTTCTGGCCCAGCGCGCGAGCCAGCTCCCGTTCCTGCGAGTTCAGCGTGTCAGGACGGACCACGATGTCCGGCACAATGCCACCGCCCCCGCGGACGGTGCGGCCCGCATCGGTGTGATACACCGGACGGGCCTTGATGGCCGAGTCACTCGAGGCAGCGGAATCCACGGCCCCGGCCAGCGTCGCCGCATCCAGCTCCGCCTGCGCCAGCTGATCAGCCTGGTCCTTGGCCGTGCGCTGGATGGTGCGGCCGCTCGGCGTATACCACCGCGCCGTCGTGAGCTTGAGCGCGACGCCATCGGCCAGGGGGTAAAGCGTCTGCACCAGTCCCTTGCCGAACGTCGGCGTGCCGATCACGACCGCCCGGTCATGATCCTGCAGGGCGCCGGCGATAATCTCGGCAGCGCTCGCCGTAAAGTCATTTACCAGCACCACGATGGGGAGCGACGGCCACTCCTGCTTGTCCTGATCGGTGAACTGGCGCGATGAACCGGGCGCTCGGCCGCGAGTGGCCACGATCTCCTGCTGCGGGTTCAGGAACAGGTCTGCCACCTTCACGCCCTGGTCCAGCAGGCCACCCGGATTGTTGCGCAGGTCGAGGATGAGTTCCTTCATCCCTTTCTGCTGCATGGATGTGATTTCCTCACGCAGCTCGTCGGCGGAGGTCTCCGCCACCGGGTTGAGCGAGATGAAACCGACCCCCGATTCGAACATGCTGCCGGCGGGAACCGAGCGCATGTGAATGGCGGCGCGCTGGAGTGTCATCGGCACCACCTGGTCGAGGCCGGCGCGCCGCACCTTGATGGAGACGGACGAGCCGGGTGCGCCACGCAGCGCGCTCACCGCTTCATCGCTGGTCCAGCCCTGCGTGCTTCGGCCATTGACCTCCACGATCTGGTCGCCGGTCACGACCCCTGCCCGTTCGGCGGGCGTGTCGGGGAGCGGCACGACCACCGTGATCCAGCCGTCCCGCACGTCGATCTGGATGCCGACGCCAGCGTAGTTGCCTGTGGTCTGCTCCGTCAGCTCGCGGTACGACTCACCGGTCAGCAGCACCGAATACGGATCCTGCAACTCCTGCAGCATGCCGTCGGTAGCGTTGCGATAGAGCGAGTCCTGCGGGATCGAGTCCACGTAGAAACGCGCTACGTGCGACATGACGTTGCTGAACAGCCCGTCCCCGGACAGTGCCATGGCGCGCTCGACCGAGCGTTGCAGCAGGAACCCGCCGCTCGCAAAAGAGAGCACGACCACCGCGCCAATTAGACCCCAGCGATGCTTCATGATTTTCTGCCTCCAGAGACGCCTTGCCGGGCCAGCACCTGCGCTGGCCCCCTGCTGAACACTAATCGCCACCGGCGCCGCGTGCGGCCATCCGCTCGTGGACAGCAGCCCATGCTGCGTCCAGGACCGCTTGCGGGGTCATCGTGGCATCGATGTGCACCGTGCCGACGCCGCGCGCAGCCAGGTAGGCCGCGCGCACCCGCTCGTGAAAGGCTGCGTCCTCGCGCTCGAAGCGGTCGGCACCCTTCCCCACGGCCAGCTGGCGCCGCCGCCCCTCGGCGGGCGGGACGTCGAGCACGAGCGTGAGGTCGGGAGCAAGCCCGCGCGTGGCAGTGCGATTCACCGCAGAGACGACATCCGCCGGCAGGCCCCTGCCGGCAGCCTGATATGCCATGGTCGAGAGATCATAGCGGTCTGAGACAACGGTGCGGCCTGCCGCCAGAGCTGGACGAATAACCGCCTGCACCAGGTGGGCGCGGGCCGCCGCCACGAACAGCAGCTCGGTTTCAGGATCCAGCTCCGATGACGGATCGAGCAGTGCCTGCCGCGCCAGCTCAGCCGGCCCGGTGCCGCCGGGTTCCCGCACCGGCACCACATCGTGGCCGGCCTCCCGCAGGCGATCGGCGAGCGCCGAGGCGAGCGTGCTCTTGCCGGCGCCTTCGGGGCCCTCGATGACGATGAACAGGCCGTGGCTCACGACAGGGTGATGATACTGCTGGTCGCGCCCTTCTCGATGCCCTGGCTGATCTGCTCGTTCACCTTGGCCATCAGCTTGTCGAAGTTCGAGCGCGCCACCACGTAGGACTGCCCGCTTGCGCTGGTCTCGAGTTCGCGGACTGCCGTCTCGTAGCTTTCGGCCACCGCCTGCTCGGGCATCTGTCCCTGCGCAATGGCCTGGTCCACCTGACGCGCCAGCTGCTGGATGCGGTCAAGCCGGGCCACTGTCTCCTGGTCCTCGCGCAGCGCGCTTTCGGCGCGCCGCATGGCCTGATATTCGGCCGACTGCCCGATCAAGCGCCCCAGTTCCTGCGCCTTGTCCCAGATCATCTCTAGCTCCTTTGCGCCAGCAGGAAACGCTCGCGACCGAACAGATCCTGGTGAATGGTCACGCCGACGAAGCCGGCGTCACGCGCCAGGCGGGCCGATTCAAGGCCGCGCGTGGCATCGATTTCAAGGGCGAGCCACCCGCGCGGCCGCAGCACGCGTGCTGCATCCGCGATCACGGCGCGGGTGGCCGCGAGCCCGTCCGACCCGCTCTCGAGCGCGAGACGCGGCTCGAAGGTTTTCACCGAGGGCTCGAGCCCGGCGTACTCCGCCTCGGAAAGATAGGGAGGATTGGATACCACCGCGTCGAAGGCGCCGTCGGCGAGCGCACGGCCGAAGTCTGCGCGCATGAGCCCGGGATGGAGTCCGCAGCGCGTGGCATTGTGCCTGGCAACCACCAGTGCGGCGGCGCTCGCATCCACGGCGATGACCTGCTCGAAGCTCCCCTCCGACCCGAGGGCCAGCGCGATGCAGCCCGAGCCAGTGCCAAGGTCTGCCACGCGGCCCCGCTGGACTCGAGACAGCAGCAGGTCCACCAATCCCTCGGTTTCCGGCCGCGGAATCAGCACATCGGGCGTGATGGTGAGCTCCAGGTGCCGGAAGCTCCACTCACCCAGGACGTGCGCCAGCGGCGCACCGGCCACGCGACGGTCGATCCGCGTCCGAAACCGCGCCAGCAACCCGGCATCAGCGACGTCGGAGCCGCGGCGCCACGCGCTGCCATGCCCACCACCGCTGGCCGCTTCCCAGAGTTGCGCCGCTTCCCGCCGTGGCTGCGCCACGCCGGCGGCCGCGAGGCGGCGCGCGCCGTCGTTGACCACGTCGCGTACCGAGAGCGGCGGCGATTCACTCACCACCCAGCTGCTCCTCGCGGCTGGCCAGCCGCACTGCATCCACCAGCTGGTCGAGATCGCCGTTGATGACATCGGCCAGGTTGTGGACCGAAACATTGATCCGGTGGTCCGTCACACGGCTCTGCGGAAAGTTGTAGGTGCGGATCTTGCCCGATCGGTCACCGGTGCCCACCATGGCGCGGCGCTCCTGCGACCGGGCCGCCTCCTGCTCGGCGATCATGCGGTCCAGCAATCGCGCGCGCAGCACCTCCATGGCCTTCAGCTTGTTCTGCAGCTGCGATTTCTGGTCCTGCTGCTGCACCACGACACCGGTCGGGATGTGGGTGATGCGGACGGCGCTGTCGGTGGTAT
This sequence comes from Gemmatimonadales bacterium, assembly GCA_035707845.1. Classification (GTDB taxonomy): domain Bacteria; phylum Gemmatimonadota; class Gemmatimonadetes; order Gemmatimonadales; family GWC2-71-9; genus CAMLHP01. Next base: position 6,091 of record DASSTP010000129.1, read on the forward strand.
TGACGCTCTGGCCTCCGGGGCCGGATGAGCGGAAGACATCGATGCGGAGATCCGACGGGTCGATCTTCACATCGACCTCTTCGGCCTCGGGCAGGACTGCGACGGTGGCCGCCGAGGTGTGGATCCGGCCCTGCGTCTCGGTGGCGGGCACGCGCTGCACGCGGTGGACACCGCTCTCCCGCCGCAGCAGCCCGAAGGCATCGGGGCCCCTGACCGCCACGACTGCCTCCTTGAGCCCGCCGACGTTCCCCTCGCTGATACTGATGGGCTCCCAGGCGAGGTGGTGCCGGGCCGCGAAGCGCTCATACATCCGGTACAGGTCGCCGCAGAACAGGGACGCTTCGTCCCCGCCGGTGCCGGCGCGGAGCTCGAGGATGGCGTCCCGGTCGTCATGCGGGTCGCGCGGCAGCAGCAGATCGTGCAGTTCCTGTTCGACCCGCGCGATTTCCGGCGGCAATCGATCCAGGTCGGCGGACGCCAATGCAACAAGCTCGGGGTCGGCCTCCGAGGCCAACTCCCGAGCTTGTTCCAGTTCGTCCTTGAGGCGGGCAAGCCGCTCGGCGGCGCGCACCACCGGCACCAGCCGGGTGTGCTCCCGCCCGAGCGTCCGCAGCTTGGCGGAATCGCGCGCGATGGCGGGATCGGCGAGGGCATCGGCCACCTCTTCCGCCCGCTGCAACGCCTGGCGGAGCCGGCCCTCCATGCCTTACGCCTTTGCGCCCTCGTACTTGCGCCGGAAGCGGTCCACCCGGCCGGCGGTGTCGATCATGCGCTGCTTGCCGGTGTAATACGGATGGCACTGGGCGCAGACTTCCACGTGGATGCTGGACGCGGTGGAGCGGGTCTCGAACGAGTTGCCGCACGCGCACACGACGGTGAGCGTCTCGTACTTGGGATGCAGATCGGCCTTCACGGGATACTCCTCACATACGCCCGGTACCCGGGCTCAAGGGTCATGCGATAGCCCTCAAACTTAACCAGTGCAGCAGCTTACCTCAAGCGAAGTTGCCATTTGACACGCCCTCATGGCGCAAATAGTTTCATGACAATCACTTGCACTATGACGTCTCCACCAATTCGAGGCGAAGATGACCCTCGCAACGGTTGAAGTTCTCAGGAAGGTTCCGCTGTTCGCCAGTCTCTCGTCGGTCGACCTCCAGGCCTTCGCGGACCTCTGCCGGGAGCGAAGCTATCCCCGCGGCAGTGTCATTGTGTTCGAGGACGACCCCGGTGATGCCATGTACCTGGTCGGATCCGGCCAGGTGAAAGTGGTGCTGATCGCAGAGGACGGCCGCGAGGTCATCCTCTCGGTGCTGGGCCAGGGCGCGGTATTTGGCGAGATGTCGGTGATCGACGAGGAGCCCCGCTCGGCCCACGTCATCGCCATGGAAGATTCGGTCCTCGTGGTCCTGCGGCGGGAAGATTTCCAGAACCGGCTGCGGCAGTCGCCCGATGTGGCCATCGCGCTCCTGCGGGAGCTGTCGCGCCGGCTGCGCCGAGCCGACGAGAAGATTGCCAACCTGGTCCTGCTCGACGTCAACGGCCGGGTGGCGAGCCTGCTGCTGCGGATGGCGGAGGAGGAAGGGGGCGACCGGATCACCCGGCGCCTCACGCATCACACGATCGCGCAGATGATCGGCTCGAGCCGGGAGACCGTGTCGCGCACCATGCGCGCGCTGGTGGACCGCGGCGTGCTCGACGTCTCGCGCCGGCAGATCGTGCTCAAGGACCGCCGCCACCTCCTGCTCGCTGCACGGCGGTCGTGATCGTCCTCACCCGGTGGTCGTGAGCGCTGCCGTAGCCATGCACGCGCAGATGCTGTTGCTTAGGAGCATGTTCCAGCCAGCATGGCGGATGCACTGATGGCTGCACCGGAAGTGACGTTCTGGGGCGTCCGCGGCTCCATCCCGACTCCCGGCCCCGGCACGGCGCGATACGGCGGCAATACACCCTGTGTTTCCGTCTCCAATGGCGACGGAAGCCTCGTGGTGCTCGACGCCGGCAGCGGCATTCGCAACCTGGGTGACCGCCTCATGCGCGGGGCGCGCAGCCACGCGCTCGACGTGGAACTGCTGCTCAGTCACACTCACTGGGACCATATCCAGGGACTGCCGTTCTTCAAGCCGCTCAGCGACCCGCGCACCTGTGTGCGAATCCATGGCGCGCGGCAGGACGCGAGCGCCCTCAGCGCCATTCTCGAGCGCCAGATGGAGCCCTCGGTCTTTCCGGTCCCGCTCACCGCGCTCGCCGCGCGCATAGATGTGCACGAAATCGGGCCGGGGCCGTTCGAGGTGCCCGGCTTCCGGGCAGAGGCCATCCGGCTCCGGCATCCGGGCACCACTCTCGGCTTCATCCTGGAACCTGCCGGCGGTGGTCGCAGATTTGCATACCTCACTGACAACGAGCTGGACCTCCGGGCCCCCTACCCCCTGCCCGACACGTGGCGTGCCGACCTCGTTGCGCGGCTTCGCGGCGTGGACACGCTGATTCACGATGCCATGTATGCCGACGCCTTCGTTGAGGCCCGGGCGGGTTGGGGTCATTCCACGCCGGCACAGTCGGTGGAACTGGCGCGAAATGCGGGAGTCCGCCGCGTCATCCTGTTCCATCACGAGCCGGAGAATGACGATGCCGCCGTCGATGCACTGCTGCAGGGCGCCCGCGAGATCGCCCGCCGCCATGGTGAGCTCATCGTGGATGCAGCAGCCGAGGGCGATTCGTTCACGCTCTAGCCTGGGGAGAGAGATGGGACGCCTGGCTGCTGTCGCGCTGCTGCTCATGGGCGCCGTGCAGGTCCTTCCTGCGCAATCCTCCCGCGACACCCTGGCCGTCCTGCCGTTCCGCGACGGTGGTTCCTACGGCCAGGACCGTGAGAGCTTCGACGCGCTCGAAGTCGCCATTCCCGCCCTGCTGCGCGACCTCCTCGTCTCCGGTGGCACCCCCGCAGTCACCCGCGAGGCCATTGCCGCCGCTGTTTCGGATTCGGCTGGCCGACTCGATGCCGCGCAGGCGGCAGAGGCGGGCCGACGCGCCGGGGCGCGTTATGTAGTGACCGGCGCGTTCATGGATCACTATGGCCGCTTTCGCATCGACGCGCGCGTCGTGAATGTGGATCGCGCGGCGATCATCGCCGTCGTCTCCAACGACCCCGCCCTGCAGGACCGCCGGCAGCTGTTCGAAATGATCCGCACCGTGGCGCAAGGCGTGGCACGCGAGCTCAAGTTGGCCGCACCCGCGACACCGGACCACGCCGTCCCCACCGACGCCATCACGCTGTATGGCCGCGGCCTGCGGAGTCTCGACCGGAACGACGCGCGAGCGGCCGCGGGATTCTTCCGGCAGGCGCTCGAAGCCGACCCCAGGTTTGCCCAGGCCCGCGACGCGCTGCGCAGCGCCGGGTCGCCCTGAGCAATGGAGCTGGTCCAGCCGCGACTCTACCATCCACCTGACTGGGCGCCCGCACAGGCGGTGCGTGCCGCACTCGCAACCGAACGTGTGGCCCTCGAGTCCCTGCAGCCGGGACAGGTGCCAGATCCCGGCGATGCGCCGGCAGCACTGCTGCTGCCGATTGCGGCCTTGGAGTCATGGCCCGCTGCCGCCCTGGCGCTTGCCGCGGACCGTGGCGTGGCGCTCGTGGTGCTGGGCGACGGCACCTCAGCCGACATTCCCGCCAGTGTTCCGCTTCATCTCTGCACGACGTTCGTTCCCGCCCCGCAGAACACGCGACACCTGACTGTCGCGCTGCGGACCGCGCTGCGTGAAGCCGGGGACCGCCGAAGCATCAGCACCGGGATCGCCGAGCGCGCGGCACTGGCCCGCGAAGTCACCGACCTTACCGAAACGGGCATCCGGCTGCTGACGGAGCGGGAGCGTGAGGTCCTCCTTGAGCTGATCCTGTCACAGGCCCGGCGGCTCACGGCGGCGGATGCGGCCAGTCTCTACCTGGTCGAGTCGGATACGTCCGGGCCGGTGCGCCTGGTCTTCTCGCTCACCCAGAATGAGAGCCGTCCCGACATCCGGCTCTCGTCCTTCACCCTGCCGCTCAACAGCACGTCGCTGGCCGGATATGCCGCCATGTCAGGTGAGCCGCTCGTGCTGGACGATGTCTACCAGCTGCCGGAGTCGGCACCATACCGGTTCAATCCCGCCATCGACGTCAGCTCCGGCTATCGCACCAAGTCGATGCTGGTCATCCCGATGCCGAATCAGGCGGGCCAGGTGATCGGCGTGCTGCAGCTCATCAACCGGAAGCCACCCGAGTGCCGCGTTTTCCGGGACGCCGCCGAGGTGGAGGCGCTGGCGTTGCCATTTGATGCCCGCACGGTGGACCTCGCACGGGCGCTGGCGGGACAGGCGGCGGTCTCCATCGAGAATGCCCAGTTACACGACAATATCGAGCGCCTGTTCGAGGGCTTCGTCCTCGCGGCGGTGGCCGCGATCGAGCAGCGGGACCCGGCGACATCCGGCCATAGTGAACGCGTCGCGCTCATGACGTGCGCGCTGGCCGAGGCAGCGGACCGCGAGACCACCGGCCGCCTCGCCGATTTTCGCATGGGACGACGGGAGCAGCGCGCGCTGCGCTATGCCGCGCTGCTGCATGACGTCGGCAAGATCGGGGTCCGGGAGCAGGTACTGGTGAAGGCCAGGAAGCTGTATCCCGGCGAACTGCAGGCGATCGAGCTGCGGCACGCGCTGTTGCGCAAGATTGCCGAGTGGCGCTACCAGCGCGAACTGAACCGGTTCCTCTATGAGCGCGGGCGGGAGGAGTTCGACGCCACCGAACGCGGGCTGCGCCAGCAGCTCCAGTGCACCCACGCCCGGCTCGACGCGGGGCTGGCCCTGGTGCAACGGGCCAACGAACCGACCGTGCTGCCGGCCGGAGAGGTCGCCGGGCTCGAGGGCCTCCTGGAGGAGCAGTTCGAGGGACCGGATGGCACGCTGGTGCCGCTGCTGACGCCGGCCGAAGTTGCCGCGCTGCGCGTGCGCCAGGGCTCACTGGGTGAGGAGGAGTGGGCAGAGATCCGCAACCACGCGGTGTGGACCTGGGAATTCCTGAACCGGATTCCCTGGACGCCGGATCTTGGGAGCGTGGCGGAGATCGCCCGGGGACACCACGAGAAGCTGGATGGCAGCGGCTATCCCAATGGCGTCGCGGGCGACGACATTCCGCTCCTGACACGGATGATGACGATTGCCGACATCTACGACGCGCTCACCGCGGCCGACCGCCCCTACAAGCGGGCCATCGCGCCCTCAGCGGCCATGGACATCCTGCAGGATGAGGCCCGGCAGGGCCGGCTGGACGCCGACCTGGTGCGCCTGTTCATCGAGGCACGGATCTTCGAACGCAGCCCTGCGCGCCGGGCTCAGCTGCGCACCGCGACATCCTTGCCGCGGGCAGCCGATTCGTAGATCGCGTCGAGCACCTTGTGCAGCACGAGATACTCGCGCAGATCGGGCGCCGCTGCCTGCCCCTGCAGCAACGCCTGGAAATGGGCCCACTCGGCGCGGTACGAGGCCATGAAGGGGTTTTCCCGGCCGACTGACCCGGTCGGGGCAACGTCCACCGGCACGCCGTTCAGTTCCTTCCACACCTTGAGCGGGTTGATGGCGGCGGTGCCCTTGCCACCACGCAATCCCACCCCGAAGCGCTCGCCCTCGCCGACGTGATGCCACGTCACGTCCACGAAGATGGATGCCCCGTTCTCACACACCACAAACGCGCTCCCGGACTGTTCGACGCCCTGGTCTTCCCGGCTCACGTCGAGGGCGGCGCTCACCCGCACCGGCACCGGCGTTCCCGCAAGCCAGAGCGCGAGGTCGAGAATGGAAAGACCGAGGTCGAGCATTACGCCACCACCGGAGAGTTCGCGGCGCTGGCGCCAGCCGAGCTGGGCGCGGCTGGGCCGGAAGACGTGCCAGCTCCCGCGCACGCTGTCGACCGGGCCCAGTTCCCCGCTCTGGACGAAGCTGCGCACGATCTGCACATCAGGCCGGTAGCGGTGATTCATCCCGACCATCACCAGCCGCTCCTGCTTTTCGACGGCGCGGAGGATCCGCTGGGCACTCTGCGCAGTGATTGCGAGTGGTTTCTCGACCAGCACGTTGAGGCCCGCGTCGAGCGCCGCCAGGATGTGCGCTTCATGCAGGTGGTTAGGGGTGCAGATGACCACGGCATCGAGGCCATCGGTTCGCAGCACGTCCTCGATGTCGTCGTAGGCGTTGGGGACGCCGAAGCGGCTGGCGATGGCCCGCGCCTTCGGCAGGTCGGTGTCACACATCGCGACCACGTCCACGCCCTTGATCTTCCGCAACACCGGCAGGTGGGCAACCTGGACGATGGCACCGCCGCCGATGATGCCAAGTCGGAGATTGTCAGTCATGGGGAGCTCCGGTGGATGGTCGTACGTCATACGTCATACAACGTACGTCATACGACGTACGACTCTCCTCAATATGCCCGCTCGATCCTGGTATCCGGAAAATACGCCGAGATGATGGATTCGTGAGACTGGCCGGCACGGGCCCGGCCCACCGCCCCCCACTGGCAGAAGCCGACGCCATGGCCGGCGCCCGAGCCCTCGACCACGAGGTGGCTCACCTCACCCGCCGCGTGAGTGGCGCGCAGCGTGAACAGCGTGCTCCGAAGCAGGTTGCCTGACGGGTCACGGAGCACGCGTCTGGTGGCGGGACCGGGCACGGTCACGGCACCGCCGGGCAGCTCCACGACCATGTTCTGCACCCGGCCTGACGCCGTACGGCTGGTGACACGGACATCGCGCACCCGGCTGACTCGTTCCGCGGCGACGCTGGTGGCCGCGGGCAGGTAGCGGCGCAAAGCGTCCCGCAGCTGGCTGCCGGTGAATTCCTCGCGCCAGTGATACCGGGGCGAGAGACTGCAGTACGCCGTCCCATCAGGCGCGAGATCGGAAACCGAACGGAGATAGGCAGGATTGGCGCCGCGAAAGACTTCGGTGCCAAGCTCGGTGCGTCCCCCGCAGGTCGAGAAGAAGAATGCGTCAATGGGCTGGCCGTTCCATGTGACGATGAGTCCAGCCGTCTGCTCCACGGCCTCCTGTGCACCCGCATTCTCGGCCGCGAGGCCGCCATAGACCTGGTCCGACACGCCCGACTGATAGTCGAAGCCCTGCGCCGCCCAGCGCCCGCGATTCCTGAGCGCGTAGGTCCTGGAGACGATGGCCTGGGCCTCGAGCGCCTCGCGATCACCGGCTGGACGCGGACCCATTTCCGCGCCCACCACGCCAGGGAGATACTCCTCGAGCGAGAGCTGATTGACAACCGTGAGTCCGCTGTCGGTCACGAACAGCTCGAGTGAGCCATGGTAAGCGCGGCCATTCACCGTCACGCTGCCGCCCTGCCTCGGCTGCAGCGTCATCGACGCCACCGGGCCGATGTCGGAGCCCGAACCTTCCAGCAGCACGTTGAGGCCCCGTCGCCGGGCTATCCAGGCACTGCCGGGCCGGATGCTCGCAAGCGGCGTCCCACCCCTGGTGAACACTTCCAGGCCATCGTCCGCAGTGAGCTGGGCCGACGCCACCCCAACCTGCAGGCCGACGCGCACCACCGGCGCATTCGCCACCGGCACATGACGCACTTCCGGAGGCTGCTCAGGTTCGGGCTGCGGTGATGGTGGTGGGGGCGGCTCCTGCGGCGGCGCGGGTACCGGTTCGGGAGGACGCTCCGGCGGCTGGAGGACGGCGGTGCTGCTGCAGGCCATGATCGCCGCGGTGACCACGATGGTCAACGCCCATCGGCGCCGGTCAGCCCCGGTAATTGCCAAACGTCAGCTCGACGCCAAAATTCTGGGCGCGCAACGCGGCCATGACGGCCTGGAGTTCGTCACGCGACGGGCTGGAGACGCGCAGTTCGTCGCCTTGAATGGTGGCCTGGACCTTCTTGAAGCCGCCCTGGCGGATGGCCTGCTGGATTTTCCTGGCCGCCTCGGCGGGAATGCCCTGGGTCAGCGTGACGGTGCGCCGGACCGACTGGCCGCTGGCCGGCTCGGGCTCGCCAAAGGTCACATTCTTGAGCGGCACTCCGCGCTTCACCAGCTTTCCGCGCAGCACGTCCATGAGCGCGGTCATGCGAAAGTCATCGTCGGCGGCGAGCCGGATGACGGCATGCGGCCGGTCCAGTTCGATGCTGCAGTGGGTGCCCTTGAAGTCGTACCGCTGGGCAATCTCCTTGAGCGCCTGGTTGACCGCGTTGTCCACTTCCTGAAGATCGGCGCCGGTGGAAATGTCGAAGGATGGATTGGAGGCCATGATTCAGGCGAGGAAGCTCTCGAGCGCGCGCGCCCGGCTCACGTGGCGGAGACGGGAGAGCGCCTTTTCCTTAATCTGGCGCACCCGCTCCCGGGTGATGCCCAGCATGCTGCCGATTTCCTCGAGCGTCATGGGCTCGGGGCTGTCGAGGCCGAAATAGAGCCGGAGCACCTTGGCCTCGCGCTCCTTCAGCGTGGAGAGCACTTCCTCGATCGACTCGGTGAGCGCGTGCTCGAAGGTCTCGGAGTCGGGGCCCGGGTTCTGGGTGTCCGGCAGGTAGTCCAGCAGCTTGTTGTCCTCGCCCGGCGTGAGCGGGGCGTCCAGCGACAGGTGATTCTGCGAAATGGAGAGGGTCTTTTCGACCTCCTCCATGGAAATGTCCATACCCTCGGCGATCTCGGAGGCGGTGGGCTCCCGGCCCAGCTCCTGGAGCAGCGCGGAGGAGCGGCGGCCGATGCGGTGCAGCGTGCCGGCCCGGTTGAGCGGCACCCGCACGATCCGGCTCTGCTCGGCGAGCGCCTGCAGGATGGCCTGGCGGATCCACCAGACGGCGTAGGAAATGAATTTGATGCCCTTGGTCTCGTCGAACTTGTGGGCCGCCCGGATGAGGCCGAGGTTGCCCTCGTTGATCAGGTCCGAGAGCGACACGCCCTGGTTCTGGTACTTCTTGGCCACCGACACGACGAACCGCAGGTTGCTCCGGACCAGCTTGTCGAGCGCGTCCTCGTCCCCGGTGCGGATGCACTGGGCCAGGCGCACTTCCTCCTCCTGGTTGATCAGCGGATAGCGGCTGATCTCCCGCAGGTACTGGTCGAGCGAACTGTCGTCGAAGGAAGGGCCGTGCTTGCCGCCGCCGACCTGCAAGGGACGCATGCGATGGAACCTCGTTACGCTGAAGCGGAAGGACCCGGTAACCTTACTCCGCGTCACTCATAGTTGTCAATCTGTGCCCGCTGCAGCGTGCCGGAATAGTCCACATAGCAGACCTTCGTTTCGGAATAGAAGTCGTAGACTTCCCACCCGCCCTCGCGATGGCCATTGCCGGTGGCCTTGACACCGCCGAACGGCAGGTGGGCCTCGGCCCCGATGGTCGGCGCGTTGACGTACGTGATGCCGTTGTCGAGATCTTCCATGGCCCGGAAGGCGCGATTCACATCCGAGGTGTAGATGGAACTCGACAGTCCGTAGGCCACTCCATTGTTGACCTTGACGGCATCCTCATAGGAGTTGACCCGGACCACGCTCAGCACGGGGCCGAAGATTTCCTCCTGCTCGAGTCGCATGCCCGGTCGCACGCCGGCCACCACCGTGGGCTTGTAGAAGAAGCCGTTGCCGAGCCGGGCGCCGCCGGGCCGCTTGCCGCCGGTGACGACCTCGAGGCCCTCCTCGTCCGCGATGCCGAGATACCGCTCGACCTTCTTCCGCGACTCCTCATGGATCAGCGGACCCACGTCGGTCTTCTCATTGCGGCCGTCGCCCAGGCGAAGTCCCTCCGCCGCGTCCGCCACCATGGCGAGGAACTTGTCATGCACCTTCCGGTGGATGATGAGCCGGCTGGTGGCGGTGCAGCGCTGGCCCGTGGTGCCGAACGCGCCCCACAGCACGCCATCCAGCGCCAGGCTGAGGTCGGCGTCGTCCATGACGATCATGGCGTTCTTGCCGCCCATCTCGAGCGAGAGCCGCTTGTGCATCCGGCCACAGGTCTCGCCGATGATGCTACCGGTGGCGGTCGATCCGGTGAATGAGATGACCGGAACCTGGGGATGCTCCACCAGCGCCCGGCCGGCGGTCTCCCCGCGGCCGTGCACCAGCTGGATCACTTCGGGCGGGAGCCCCGCCTCGAGCAGGATTTCCACCAGCATGTGCGAGGTATGGGGCACATCTTCCGACGGCTTGATGATGACCGCGTTTCCGCACAGCAACGCGGGAAACATCTTCCAGGTGGGAATCGCCATCGGAAAGTTGAACGGCGTGATCAGCCCGACCACACCGATAGGGCGGCGATAGCTCATGGCCCATTTCTGCCGCAGCTCGCTGGGAACCACGTGGCCAAAGAGACGGCGCCCTTCGGTGGCGGCGTAGTAGGCAGTATCAATGCCCTCCTGCACATCGCCGCGGGTCTCGGCCAGGACCTTGCCCATCTCGCGCGTCATGGCATCGGCGATCTTTTCCTTCCGCGCCACGAGGAGGTCACCCACACGGCGCAGCACGTCGCCGCGGGCCGGGGCCGGGGTCTTCCGCCACAGTTCGAACCCGCGCCGGGCCGAGCGCACCGCGGCCTCGATGTCAGCGGCACCGGAGTCCGGGAAGCGGCCGATGAGGTCATCGGTGTCGGCAGGGTTCCGGTTCTCGAACCAGGTACCGATGCGTGGGTCAGTCCATTCGCCGTTGATGAAGTTCTTGAAAACCTTTGGCATGTTGGTCTTGGTTAGGGGCATGAGGCCTGAGGCATGGGGCGTGGGTTGCAGGTTCTCAAGCCCCACACCCCACGCCTCACGTCCAGCAGTTCGAGCAAACTAACCCTGCGGCGGCGGGCCCGCAGGGCACATCCAGGCCGCGCTCGCCTTGGCGTAGCCAATCCTCGGGAGCACGGCAGCTGCCGCGAGCGTGAGCCCCCAGAGGAGCAGCACGACGGCCAGCGCGTTGGCCTTCCCCTGCCGAGCCCGCCAGCTGGTGCGCAGCGCGAGGATCGCACTGAGCACGAGCACGGCAATGACGGCAAGGTAGCCGAACAATCCGGTGCCGCAGGCCGACGCGTATGGCCAGAGCGGCAGCGCCACCGCGAGCGTGAGGCCCAGCACCATCCAGAGCCAGGTCGCCGCGCGATCACGGCGGCGCACCGGCAATGCCGCCGGGGCGGCGGCGGCCGCCCCGGCGGTCGCCGCGGTGCGGCTGACCCCTGCGGGTGGGCCAGGCGGTGTCGGCATCTTGGCGATGGCCTTGTCAATTTCCGCCAGCTCACGGTCCCAGTTTCTGGGCTGGTCGTTCATGAGTTCTCCCGGCGAAGCCCGTAGCGTTCGATCTTCTTGTACAGGTTGGAGCGCGGCATCTTCAGCTCGCGCGCGGTCTCGCTCACGTTCCAGTCGTGGTCCCTGAGCTGCTGCACCAGGAAATTCCGCTCAGCTTCCTGCTTGAAGCTTTCGAAGGTGTGGGCACCGCCCGTCTCGCCACCCGCACTGCCGTAGTCGTCCTCGCCGGGCAGGATGCGCTCGACGTCGGCCGAGGTCACTTCCTTCCCCGGGGCGAGGATCAGGAGCCGCTCGACGGCGTTGCGCAGCTCCCGCACATTGCCGGGCCAGGGGCGCCGCTGCAGCCGGCGCACCGCCTCATCATCGAACCCGCGCGCGGTGGCGCCAGTGCCGGCGGCAATCTGGCTGGTGAAGTGGGCCACGAGATCGGGAATGTCGCCCCGCCGCTCATCGAGCGGCGAGACATGGATCTCCACCACGTTCAGCCGGTAGAGCAGGTCCTCGCGGAACCGCCCCTCGGCAATTTCCTCACCGAGATCCTTGTTGGTTGCGGCCAGGACCCTGACATCCACCTGAATCGCCTTGGAGCCGCCGATCCGCGTGACCACTCCCTCCTGCAGCACGCGCAGCAGCTTGGCCTGCGCGGCGAGCGACATGTCACCCACCTCGTCCAGGAAGAGGGTGCCGCCATCGGCCTGCTCGAACTTGCCGGCCCGGTCGGCGAACGCACCGGTAAAGGAACCCTTCATGTGCCCAAAGAGTTCGCTCTCGATGAGTTCCGAGGGAATGGCCGCGCAGTTCACCTCGATGAACGGCCGGTTCCGCCTGGGCGACGCCTCGTGGAGGGCGCGCGCCACCAGCTCCTTGCCAGTCCCATTGTCGCCGGTGATCAGCACCCGCGCCGTGGTGGGACCTACCCGCTGGATCATGTCGCGGGTGGCGTCGAGCGCCGGACTGCTGCCGATCATCGCGTAGCGGCGCGCGACCGCTTCCCGAAGCCGAAGATTCTCCCCGACCAGGTCGGCGTGCTCGGCGGCCTTGCGTACCGTCACCAGCAGCCGGTCCGAGTCGAGCGGCTTCTCGAGAAAGTCGAAGGCGCCGCGGCGGGTGGCCTCGACCGCCGTCGTCACGGTGCCGTGACCGGAGATCATGACCACCACCGCGGATGGATCGAGGTCCCGCAGGCGGTTCAGGGTCTCGAGGCCATCGAGCCCCGCCATCTTGACGTCGAGAAAGACCACGTGCGGCCGGAACTCGGGATATACCGTGATGGCCTCGCCGCCGGAGCCCGCGGCCCGCACCTCGATGCCCTCATACTCCAGCACCTGCTTCACGGCCTGCCGGATGCCGGGCTCGTCGTCCACGATCAGCACGCGATGGCTCATGGCGTCCCCGAATAGAAAGTCACCCCGTCGCCATGTACGGCCACCGCGCGCACCTGGCGAGGCAGCGGCACCGGCACCGCGCGCGATGTGTCGCCGGTCACCTTCTCCATCATCCGTGGTACCACTTCGGACGGCAGTGGGAAGCTCCGGAAACTGAGCGCCTCGATGCGCCACGCACCGCGGCCCGGCGCGGCCACCGCGAGCGGGCCGCTGGCGGACATCGGCTCGTAATCGCCCACGGCCATGCCGAGGGGGCCAAGCAGCCCGGACGGAAGCCGCGCCGTATTAGCCTTGGCGCGCACTTCGACGTTCCCCTCAGTCAAGCGCACACGAATCGAATCGAAGGTGCCCCGCATGTAGGGACCGAGGACATCGCTCAGCAGCGACGCGGCTTCGTCCGCCGAGAGCGTCACGGAATCACGGGCACTCCCGAGGGCGGCGAGCTTGCGGCGGCCTGCCGTGAGAGCCTCGGGCGAGGGTGTCCCGATTTCTGCCACGACGGCGGGCTGGTGCCGCGCTTTGCGCAGCAGTTCCCGCCCCCAGTCGCCGAGGCGGTCGCGGTACAGCCATCCAGCCAGCAGGATGAGAATGAGCGTGAGGCAGCCGAGCAGGCGAAATGGCGCGAGGAGGCAGCCTTTCATGCAAGCTCCACGGTCAACCGCGACGAATACCGGGGCCCTGCCGGCGTCAGCTCGCTCTCATAGAGCACCACCTGGCGGGCCGTGAAGAGGGTTCCCGCTGGTTCAATCGTGATGCGATCAATGGCAGCTGGTGGAAGGCGCTGGCCGTCCCGCAGGCGGCCCAGCGTCACGTGGGAACGGAAGGGCACACCCTCGGGCGCAAACCCGATGGCCTCGGAGGCGCGCTCCACCCTGTCCTTGAGTAGTTCGAGCGCAGGAGGTGCCTCCACCCCCAGCCATAGCACGCGCGGCCGCTGATGGTCGGGAAACGCGCCGATGGTCGTGAACCGCAGGGACATCGCCACCGCATCACGGGTCGCCTGCTCCACCGCTTCGGCCACGACGTCGAGGCGCTCCGGGAGCACTTCGCCATAGAACTTGAGGGTGACGTGGGCTGAGTTGTCCTGCACCCAGCGCACCGGCCACCCGAGGGCGCGGAGCTCGCGCAGCACCCGGGTGCACTCTGCCTGAGCCGGCGGGGGCAGCGGTAGGGCAGCGAAGAGGCGCATGCGTCAGCGAGCGTCCGTCATGGTGAGGAGCGCGCCGCGACGGTAGCCTCGTTGGTCGAGCTCGACCGTCGCGAATCCAAGCGCTGCGATCCGGCCCTCGATCACGTCCCAGTGGGCCCGCACAAGCTCCATTTCCTCGGCGTCAACCTCGATGCGTGCCAGGGTGTCGAGATGGCGCACCCGCAGGTTCCCCCGCACGCCGAACGCGCGCACCAATTCCTCCGCCTGCTCCACCTGCATGAGGCGCTCCGGCGTCACTTCCACGCCGTAGCGGATCCGGCTGGCGAGGCACGGTGCCGCCGGCGCATCCCAGTTGGGAATGCCCAGGCCGCGCGCCGCCTGCCGCACCTGCGTCTTGGTCCAGCCCAGCTCGGCGAGCGGCGAACGGACCTGGAATTCGGCGGCCGCGCGCATTCCCGGCCGGTGCTCTCCCGTGTCACTGGCGTTGGTGCCATCCAGGATACAGGTGAACCCGCGTTTGGCCGCAAGTGCGGTCAGTTCCGACCAGAGTTCATGCTTGCAGTAGAAACAGCGGTCGGGAGCATTGGCTCGGTAGCGTGCATCGGCCAGTTCCTGCGTGTCCAGCTCGAGAAGCGGGATGTCGAACTGCCGCGCCAGCCCCACGGCCTGCGCATACTGCACCGCCGGATAAGAGGCGCTGCGGCCAATGACGGCCAGGAAACGGTCGGGACCAAGCGCCCGGCGCGCGGCCACGGCAAGGAGCGAACTGTCCACTCCACCGGAGTAGCCGAGCATGGCGTTGTCGAGTGCAGCAAGGGTGTTGAGCAGCGGCGTGATCAGATCCATGCCGAAAGGTATCATGGCCGGGGGCCGGACACAGCCGGGCGGCGATTGCCAAATGGGGCGGCTCCTCCCTAGCGTACAGGATGATTCCGCGCACCCTGCCGATCACCGACCAGCTGAGGCTGCCGCTCGGCGAACTGGAGTTTCGGGCGACGCCTGCCGGCGGCCCCGGCGGCCAGCACGTAAACCGCTCCGCCACGCGGATCGAACTCTGGTGGAACGTGGTCGAATCGCCCAGTCTCGACCCGGACCAGCGCGCCCGGCTGCTGGCGCGGCTCGCGACCCGGCTCGATGCCAGCGGGCGGCTCCGCATCGTGTCGGCCAGCCGCCGGAGCCAGCTGCAGAATCGGGACGAAGCCATCGCGCGCCTCGTGAGCACGGTCCGGACTGCACTGCATGTAGCCAAGCCCCGCCGGAAGACCCGGGTGCCGAGGGCCGCGCGCGAAGCACGCCTCGATGCGAAGCGCCGTCGGGGCAGCCTCAAAAGCTCCCGTCGCCCAGTGCGGGACGACGAGTAGTCAATGCGGCGTCTCAGCGCGTTCCCGCCTTCGCCCGATGCCGGTGCCATTGCTGCCGCCGCGGACGTCATCCGCCAGGGCGGGCTGGTGGCCTTTCCCACGGAGACCGTGTACGGGCTCGGCGCCAACGCACTCGACGCCGATGCGGTGCGCAAGATCTTCCTGGCGAAGGGCCGCCCAGACAACAATCCGCTTATAGCCCACGTCCCCGATGCCCTGGTGGCGCGGGAGCTGGTGGCCGACTGGCCGGAGCGCGCCGCCCTGCTGGCTGAACGCTTCTGGCCAGGGCCCCTGACACTGGTGCTGCCCAAGCGGCCGCTGGTGCCCGATCTCGTGACCGCCGGCTTGCCGGCGGTTGCCGTCCGCGTGCCGTCGCATCCCGTGGCGCTGGCCCTGCTCCGTGCGGCGGCGCTCCCGATCGCGGCACCCAGTGCCAATCGGTTCACCGAACTGTCGCCGACCACCGCCGATCATGTTGAGCGTTCCCTCGGGAATGAAGTCGATGTCATTCTCGATGGCGGACCGACGACGGTCGGCATCGAGAGCACCGTGCTCGACCTCACCGGACCTACCCCCCGGCTGCTTCGTCCGGGAATGGTCACCCTCGCGGAACTGGAGCAGAGTATCGGTGCCATCGCACCGCCGCCGATGGTGACCGGATCGGCGCCGAGACTGTCACCCGGCATGCACGAGCGCCACTACGCCCCACGGGCGGCGCTGGTGCTGGTGAGCCCGGCTGAAGTTGAGCGCGAGGCAGCCCGGGCCGGCGGCATGCCGGTTGGCGCGCTGATCCTGAGCGACCTCGTCTGGCCAGTCCAGCATCCCCTGCGGATGCCGAACGACCCCGTGGCATACGCCAGCCGGCTCTACGCGGCGCTGCATTCACTGGACGATCTCGGCAGCCACCTGATCCTGGTCGAGCGGCCACCCGATGCGCCGGAATGGCTGGGAGTGCATGACCGGTTGAGGAGGGCTGCGGTACAGTCGTAGGTCGTAAGTCGTACGACCTACGACTCATGACTTACGACTTCTCCCCTGCGACTCTAGCTTCCAGATGCCGGCGCATCCCACTCCAGCGCCCGTCCCACCAGACTGGAGGCCACCATGTCATCCACGCTCCTTGACTCTTTCCGCAACCTCCTGACACCTGACACCATTTCCTCGCTCGCCAGCCGGTTTGGTGAATCCGAATCCAGCGCCTCGCGCGGCCTCACGGGCGGCTTCGGGGCCATCATGCTGGGCCTGCTCAACCGGACCAGCGACGCAGGTGCGATGCGGGACATACATGGCCTGGTCACCCAGGCCGCGACCGATTCCGATGGACATGCCGAGGCTGGGCTCACCTCACTGCTCGGCGGGGGCACGGCCGGAGTCGGCGCACTCGGCAGCCGGCTCCTCTCGATGGTCTTTGGGGGCAGCAGTGCGGCCGTCTCGGATGCCGTCAGCCGCACCAGCGGGATCAAGTCCTCCACCGCGGCCTCGATGCTCTCGATGCTCGCGCCGGTGGTCCTCGGTCTGCTCGGGCGACGAGTGCGCACCGAGAGCCTCTCGGCTGAGGGCCTCACCTCACTCCTTACGAGCGAAGCAGACTCGATTCGCAGCGCGGCACCGGCTGGGCTCGCATCGCTGTTCGGCCCCGGTGCGGCTGCGCCCGGCGTCCGCGGCACCGTGGACGACGAGGGCAGCCGGCAAGCGGGTGGGCTGGGTTGGGTCTGGCTCGCAGTGGCGGCCGCCGTCATCCTCGGCATCATCTGGTTCGCGTCCCGTACCAATGGGCCAGTGAACGAGCGCATGGCCATGGACACCACCATGGCGCCGGCCGGCGCCAGGAGCGACTCGGCCGATGTGCAGGCATATTCGCCCCGCGCCAACGGCAATGTGACGCTCCCCAACGGGACGCGGCTGTCGGTGCCGGACACCAGTCTCGAGGCACGGGTCGTGGCGTTCATCAACGACACGAACGCGAAGCCGGACAAGGAAACCTGGTTCAACTTCGACCGGCTCCGTTTCGAGACCGGATCGGCAACGCTCGCGCCGGAGTCCCATGGGCAGCTGCGCAACCTGGCGGCGATCCTGACCGCCTACCCTGATGTCCACGCCAAGGTTGGCGGCTACACCGACAGCACCGGCAACGACACCGCCAACAAGACGCTTTCCGAGAATCGCGCACGGAATGTCATGGACCAGCTCGTCGCGCTCGGCATCAACAAGGGGCGGCTGGAATCGGAAGGGTACGGCGAGGAACATCCGGTAGCATCCAATGCGACCGAAGCAGGCCGGGCGCAGAACCGGCGGATTGCGTTGAGGATTACGGAGAAGTAGTCATGGGTCATGGGTCGTGAGTCATGAACTGCAATAGCATGACTCACGGCTCACGACGCACGACCCTATTCCACGACCACCGGCACCTCCACCCGCCATCCCTTCAGCTGGGTCGCCACCGTGAGGGTCATCGGACCCGGGTGCATGGGCTGGAACATGAAGTCGGCGGTTTCTCCCGGCCCCATCAGCATGCGAGCTGGGCGCACGGTGGCCTGCTGGGCTGGCAAGTCGGCCCCATCCTTCGCGACGGCGCGCCAGGTCGCCGTGCCTGCGCTGTCGCCCAGCGAGACGATCACCCGCCAGTCCGGCGCAATCTGGACCAGCCGGAGCCGATGCAGCTTGCCCAGGGCGAGGCGGAGCGTATCAGGCGTTGACCGGCCGTTCACCCTTCCCGTTTCGTCGAATCCCTGATTGATGAGGATCGTGTGGTCCGTGGTGCTGTCGAGCCGCTCGCGCCCGTCGAGGACGACGAGCGGGCCGGCGA
>DASSTP010000130.1:0-9346 GCA_035707845.1 Gemmatimonadales bacterium
GCGATTTCCTCGCGCACTGCGCGGAGGCGTTCGCCCAGGGGCTCGAAATCCATAGCCCTGTAATTTAGCGGATTGGGAGGTGGGATTGAAGGGAAGCGTCGAGCGTCGAGCGTCCGGCGCCAGACGCTCAGCGCTCGACGCTCGACCCTCGACTAGTGTCCCCCGGCACCTCAAACGCCCTGGCCCTCAGCTGGTCATACGCCGCCTTGACCGCAGGATCGTTGGCCAGCTGGGTGGCACGCTCGAGATTGGCGAGCGCGCGCTCCGCGTCGCCCCGCTCGGCGTAGGCAAAGCCGAGCGCCGTGAACGGATAGGAGAGGGCGCGGGCCTGCACCTGCACCGACGGGTCCAGCACGGCCGGCTCCCCCTCGAGCAGGCGGGCGTAGCGGTAGGTGTGCCACGCGAGCGAGTCGGTCATCGGCACATCCAGGGCCCACGGACCGATCGCGCCCTTGCTGATGCCGGGCGCCGTCGAATCGGGCGGCGCCGCAAGAATCGCAAAGGCGAGCCCGCGCTGCAGCGCATGATCGCCGAGCCCGCCGAAGGAGCGGCCCGCAGTGATGGACCAGGCGATGGGACGCCGGCCGAGATTCTGCTGCAGCATCCGGATGACGAGCAGGTCGTTCGGGTAGAACACCGTTCCCTGCGGGTAGACGTGGGAGAAATTCCCGAAGTCCACCGACAGCGCTTCCGGCAGCTGCACCGGCATCCCTGCCTGCTCGATCTGGGCGTCCGTCATCGTGTGCAAGGGCCAGGTGGGGCGCTCGGCGGGTGCATCACGCCAGATGACCGGCAGCGCGGCGCGATCGAGCGCGCGTACCGGGTTGTCCCGCAGCTGCCGCATGTACCAGTCGGTCTGGCCCAGGGCCAGGCACACGACGGTCACGTCCTGGCGAATGCCCTCCACTTCCTGCGCCCACCAGAGCGGGAAGGTGTCGTTGTCGCCGTAGGTGACGAGGATGCCGTAGGGCGGCACCGAGTTCAGGAGGTCGTAGGCGAAGTCGGCGGCGAGGCGCGCATCCTTGCCGTGCCGGCGCGATGCCGAGGTCCAGTTGAGCAGCAGCGGGACCAGCGCCACCAGCAGCACCGCGCTCGCGAGCGGACGCGACAGCGATGGCCGGTTGCGCCAGATCCGCTGCGCCACGATTGCGAGCCCCATGCCCGCCCAGAGTCCCCACACCACGAAGCTCACCACGAAGAAGTAGTCGCGCTCACGAACCTCGTGATCATCCGCGTTGGGGAACTGCGCATAGCCGATGCTGAACCCCGGCTTGAAGTTCATGTAGGCCATGAGGCCAATACCGGTGACGATGAACAGCCCGAAGAACAGCCACCACGCGGGCCGGTTGGCCCGCCGCTGGTGGACGAATCCGGTGATGCCGAGCCAGCAGAAACCGAGGGTCACGAAGGTGCGCAACGGCAAGGCCGCGATGCTTGCCCCGAGGCTCTTCGCCCACTGCCAGTCGAAATACTGGACGTAGTTGACGATCTGGAGGCCGATGATCTGCAGTGACCGCCCCGGATTGCCGGGACCGTGATACACCGTCGGATCATCGAGCGGCGTGCGCACGGGATACTGCGCGCGCCGGATCACGGCCAGCAGCGCGTTCCATGTGTCGGGTGCCGCCTCATTGAGCACGGGATGCTGGCCCGAGCGGATGAACAGGTAGAGATAGGGCGTGATCCCGATGGCGGCGACAAAGAACGCCAGGAGGCCGAACGTCAGCGCGTTCGAGAGGCCCGCAAAGAGCAGCGCAGCGGCGAAGCAGACGAAGCCGATCACCGTGAGCGTCCCGTTTCCGAGTCCCGAGCCAATCAGCAGGGCCCAGATGCCGGTCACTACCGCGAGCTCCGCCCACTCGCGCCGGCGCTCCGCCGGGTCGGCTGCGGGCTCGCTGCGTAG
This sequence comes from Gemmatimonadales bacterium, assembly GCA_035707845.1. GTDB lineage: Bacteria > Gemmatimonadota > Gemmatimonadetes > Gemmatimonadales > GWC2-71-9 > CAMLHP01. The sequence continues at coordinate 1,904 of DASSTP010000130.1, forward strand.
CGTGGCCCAGAGGAAGACGATGACCGCCGGGCCCGCGAGGAGCGCCAGCAGGTGATTGCTGATCGAGATGCCCCCAAGATAGATGACCAGCAGCAGGATCCGACGGGCCGAGGGAGTCCCGCGCCGCCGCCGCCAGACCTGGCAGAGCCAGGCAATGGCCCCGATGGTCATCGTGGCCACGGCGTAGACTTCGGTCTCGTTGGAGTTCTGCCAGTTGGTGAACGTGAACGCACCGGCGCAGGCCGCGGCCGCACCGCCGGCGAGTGCGAGCCAGCGGGCCTGGTCGGCCGGCAGTTCCCGCAGCATCGCGCGCAGCGACTCGTGCACCACCAGGAAGAAGAAGCCGGCCCCGACCGCACTGAGCAGCGCGCTCAGCATGTTGGTGCGGACGGCAAATTCCCCGATGGGCACGAGGGTGGCCCACACATGCGCGATGAGGACGAACAGCGGCGTGCCCGGCGGGTGCGGAATGCCCAGGATCTTCGCGGCGGCGATGAACTCGCCGGCATCCCAGAAGGTGACGGTCGGCGCCAGGGTGAGCAGGTAGACCGCGAAGACGGCCAGGGTCACCAGCAGTGCCGACCGATAGGGCGGCCGGGTCTCGTCAGCGGTGGTCATGCGTCGGGAAACGTACCTCCGAAGGCCTGCGCGAGCCGCAGGGCGTCACGGGCGAGCGCCACGTCATGGACACGGAAGAGCCGGGCGTCGCGCTCGAGGCAGAGCGCACAGAACACCGCGCTCAGGTGGTCGCGGCCGTCCACCCCGGCACCGCTGACGAGGCCCAGGAACCGCTTGCGCGATGGTCCCACCAGGAGCGGCAGGCCCAGCGCTGCCAGCGCCGAGAGCTGGTCGGCGAGCAAGATATTCTGCTCCGGACGCTTGGAGAAGCCGAAGCCGGGATCCAGCACCAGGGACTCGCGCGCCACGCCGCGCGCTGTCGCCTGGGCCACGGCGGCGGAGAGCTCCGCCCGCACTTCCGGCACCAGGTGCGCGTACTGCGCGTGCGCGTACGACGCGAGCTCCAGCGGCGCTCCGCGCGAATGCATCAGCACCAGCCCCGCGCCGGCGGCCGCGGCCACATCCGCTATCGCCGGATCGTACCGCAGCGCGGTCACGTCGTTGATGATGTGTGCTCCCTCGGCGAGCGCCGCACGCGCCACCTCGGCCTTCATGGTATCAACCGACAGTGCGACACCCGGCAATCGCCTGGCCAGCTCCGAGATCACGGGAAGAATTCTTCCCTGCTCCTCCGATGCGCTGACCTGCGCGCTGCGACTGGGCCGAGTGCTCTCGCCCCCAACGTCAATGATGGCTGCGCCAGCCTCGGCCATCTGTTCGGCGTGTGCCACGGCCGATTCGAGCTCGCCGTAGCGCCCGCCATCCGAAAAACTGTCGGGCGTCACATTGAGGATGCCCATGATCAACGGAACGTCGAGTGGCAGCGAGCGACCGGCCACCCGCCAGGCCGGCGCCGGCACAGCGGCGAGCGCCGAGCCGACACCGGTGGCGACCTCCGCGAGCGCGGGCGGCACCAGCCAGGGCCGCGCCAGCGCAGCCAGCCGGGAGGTGCTGCCCGCGAGCAGCACCCAGTCCGCACCAGTGAGCAGTTCGAGGCCCAGCGTTCCCGCGAACGGCACGAGGGCCTCGATCGCAGGTGCGTCGAGGCCCTCGAGGTGAACGACCGTCTGGGTGAGTCCCGCCGCCGCGTCGGTGGCGAGCGCATCATCCCAGCCGTGTCCGATCAATGCATCCCGCACCGCACGGCCGGACCGTGCGTCGAGCGGGGTAACGATCACGCGCCGGCGGGCTCGGCCGGCGGAATACCCAGCACGGGAGCGCGACCAGGCACGGCATCGGGCCGGGGCGGCGGCACCGTCTTGACCGGTTCCGGCGTCTCGGGCGGACGCGGCGGCAAGGTGCCGCCGCGGAAGAGCGTCATGACCTCGTCGTGATCGATCGTTTCCCGCTCCAGCAGCGTCTCGGCAACCCGGTTGAGCAGTTCCCGCTGCTCGGTGAGGATGGAGTGCGCCCGCTGGTACGCCGCATCGAGCAGCGCCTTGACTTCCTCGTCCACGATCCGCGCCGTGTGCTCGGAGATTTCCCGGCGCTGGGCAAAGTCGCGCCCGAGGAACACCTCCTGCTCCCGTTCTCCCACGGCCATCATGCCCACCCGTTCGCTCATGCCGAAGGTGGTGACCATCTGCCGGGCAATGTTGGTGGCCACCTGAATATCGCTGCCGGCACCGGTGGTGACCTTGGATGGCCCAAAGACCAGTTCTTCCGCGACACGACCGCCGAAGCTGATGGCGAGCCGGCCCACGAGGAACTCGCGGGTGTGGCCGTACCGGTCCCGCTCCGGCAGTGAATGCATCACGCCGAGGGCGCGGCCGCGCGGGACGATGGTGACCTTGTGCACCGGATCGGCGCCCGGCGTGTAGAGCGAGACCACGGTGTGCCCCGCCTCGTGGTAGGCGGTGAGGCGGCGATCTTCCTCGGACAGCACCAGGCTGCGGCGCTCGAGGCCGAGGGTCACCTTGTCCTTGGCGTCCTCGAAGTCGTTCATGGAGACGAGCGACTTGTTGCGCCGGGCCGCGAGCACCGCGGCCTCGTTGACCAGGTTGGCGAGATCGGCGCCGGCCATGCCGGGCGTGCCCTTGGCGATGACGTCCAGCTTGACGTCGGTGCCGAGCGGAATCTTGCGCGTGTGCACGCGGAGGATGCCTTCCCTGCCCTTCACGTCGGGCGCATCCACCACGATCTGGCGGTCGAAGCGGCCGGGCCGCAGCAGCGCCGGATCGAGTACATCGGGCCGGTTGGTGGCTGCCAGCAGGATGACACCGTCGTTGGACTCGAAGCCGTCCATTTCCACCAGCAGCTGGTTGAGCGTCTGCTCCCGCTCATCATGCCCGCCGCCCAGCCCGGCGCCGCGGTGGCGCCCGACGGCGTCGATCTCGTCGATGAAGATGATGCAGGGCGCGTGCGCCTTGCCCTGCTCGAAGAGGTCACGCACCCGCGAGGCGCCCACGCCGACAAACATCTCGACGAAGTCGGAGCCCGACATCGAGAAGAAGGGCCGCCCGGCCTCACCGGCCACCGCGCGAGCCAGCAGGGTCTTGCCGGTACCCGGGGGCCCCACCAGCAGCGCGCCCTTGGGCAGGCGCCCGCCCAGCCGCGTGAACTTCTGCGGATCCTTCAGGAATTCGATGATTTCCTGGAGCTCCACCTTGGCCTCGTCCGCCCCGGCCACGTCGGCGAAGGTGACCTTGGGTGTGTCCCCCGCCAGCAGCTTGGCCTTGGACTTCCCGAAGGCGAAGGCGCGACTGCCGCCCGCCTGCAGTTGTCGGAGGAAGAAGATCCAGAGCCCGATGATCACCACCCATGGCAACGCCGAGATGATGATGGCCGTGAGGGCGCCGCGCTGCTCCTTGGCCTTGATGACGACCCCGGAGGTCTCCAGCCGCTTGACGAATTCCTCGCTGTCGGCCACCGGCAGCAGCACCTTGAAGCGGGTGATCGAGTGCCCGCTCACCGAGATGGGCGCGCGGAAGTCACCCTCGATGTACTTGCCATCGAAGATCTCCACGCTCGCCACATTGCGCGCGTCCAGCTGCTGGCTGAACTGGGTGTAGGAGAGTTCTTCCGAGCCGGACCGCTGGTTGTTCATCAGCTGGAACAGCGCGAGCGCCAGCAGGCCGACCAGCACCCACAGCGCGAGATTCTTGCTCAGGTTGCCCCAGCTGCCCTTGGGAGGCCGGGGCGGCAGACGTTCCGCCATCTATTCGTCCGACTCCAGATCCCCGATGAACGGGAGATGTCGATAGTTCTCCGCGTGGTCCAGGCCATAGCCGACCAGGAACGCGGGTGGTGCATCGAACCCGACGAAGCGAAGCTCCGGGGGCGTGCAGGGCGCCACATGCTTGTCGAGCAGGGCGCAGATGGAAATGCTTCGCGGATGCCGCTGGCGAAGGATTTCCGAGAGGCGCATCAGCGTGCGCCCCGAATCGATGATGTCTTCCACCAGCAGGATGTGCTTCCCCGCCAGTTCCGTCTCCGGATCATACAGCAATCGCACCGTGCCGCTGGAAACGGTGCCGCTCCCGTAGGAGCTGGCCACCAGAAAGTCCACGTGGATGGGCCGCTCGATCCGCCGGACGAGGTCGCTCAGGAAGATGAAGCTTCCCTTGAGCAGGCCGAGGACCAGCAACTCGCCCTCGGGATAGGTCGCCGTGATCTCGGCGCCCAGTTCTGCCACTCGTCGCGCGATGGTCTCCTCGTCAAAGACGATGGAGCGCATGCGCCGCCCCCCGGTCCGACGCAGCACATCAGCGGTGGTCAGCGTCAATCCTCAGGGCCTCCGTTCCGGGGTCCGGCACCGATCCGTGGCTCCGGCAGATGCCCGGAATCCAGACCGGTGCGCCATTGCACTCGAGCACCGGCCACGAGTCCCGCTGTCCCAGCGGCACTCGTGCCTCCTGCAGCAGCCGGGCGATGGTGCGATGCCCGAGGCCGCCCAGCGGTTGCATGCGGTCGCCAGGGTGCCGCGGCCGGATCATCACCGGTTCGAGCGGCAGCCAGGTCGTCATGGCCTGGCGATCCTGCGCATCCGGCGCCACGTCACGCGTGAGGCGGAACGTCCATACGCCCCACTGCACTTCCGCAGGCTCCGGCGGCACCTCCACCGACTCGGCCACGCGCCCTGGGCGCTCGATGCGCAGCCGGCCAAAGGCCATCGCCGCGCGCCAGCGGCCTCCCAGCGGCACCCAGCTGCCGCTGCGTCCGTCCGCGACCAGCTTGAGAACGCGCTCCGTACTCGCGCCACTCATCACCAGACCCACGCGAAGGGCCAGTGCCCGCACCACCGCGCGCGCCATGTCCGAAGAATACCCCGCCAGCGGGCCCCCAGCAACGGAAATCCCCTCGGCTTCCTGCTGCGCATCGAGGCCCGGCAAGTGCGTCAGTGTGGCATCCCAGGCGTTTCTCCATTGGGTCGCAGCAGTGGAAACGCGATTGAGTGCTTCTGCCACATCGGGCCAGCGCTCCTGCAGCAGCGGCAGCAACTGATGCCTGACCCAGACGCGGTCATGACGCAAATCCACGTTGGCAGGGTCAGACCAGCACGCGAGGCCTTGTTCGTGCAGGTACTGCGCCAGCTCCGCCCGCCGGAACGGCAGCAGCGGACGCAGGATCGATCCGCTCCGGGCCTGGATACCCGCCAGCCCGGCAGGACCTGTCCCCCTGAGCACGCGCATGAGTACCGTTTCAGCCTGATCGTCCAGATGATGCGCCGTGACGATGAAATCGGCGGCGGAGGCGACACGCATCCGTTCGAGCGCTGCCCAGCGTGCCGACCGGGCGTCCGTTTCACCAGCCTCCGAGCCGAGCTTGAGACGGATGGTCAGGGAAGCCAGGCCCAGCCGTGCGGCATGCCGGGCCACGTCACGCGCCACGGCACCGCTCGCCGGGGCGATGCCGTGATCCACGTGACCCACGGTGAGCGACAGCCCCAACGCCGGGGCGCGCTGCGCCAGCAGCTGCAGCAGGGCGACGGAGTCACCGCCGCCGGAGACGGCCACCAGCAAGGACGTATCGCGGACGCCCAGCTCGGCCCAGGCTTCGGCGAAGCGATGCTCGAGAGCGACGCGCTCGTCAGGCGCAGGTTCCGTTGCGCGCTCCAGTGGAGGGTGCCCCGAAAAAAACATCGGTGCCGTCCCACCGGAAGGCACCGACAGCAGGACCGCATTCACGGACCTGCCCGATCGAGCGGCTCATTCTACCCTCGTCCGGCCCGGGCTTCATCTCTTGCCCCAGGCACCGGGCTGAAGCCGGCCACGGGCGCGTGGTGGAGCCTCCTCGCCGCCACCGCAAGGCACAGTACGACGGCGCAGATCAATGTCGCCCAGTGGTGCGCAACGGACGGAAGCAAGGCGGCGCGACCGCCTACATGCTCATTGCGAAGCCGGAATGACTCGACGCTGATGGCCCAGTACTGCGTCGCACCGGCCGCCACGAGCCCGACCAGAACAACGAAGAACGCCGCTGTGATCATGGACTTCCCGCGATGGACATTACCGATCGTGGCTTGCATGCGCCGCATGAGCTGATTCATGGAGAAGAGGGTCAAAGCGGTCATGGGAAGAAAGACGAGCGCAATATCCACCCACCAGACCCGGGCCCTGGTCGCCCGTGCGATGTCCGACCGCGTGACGCGATGTCGCGCCATGATACTGTCATACAGCATGCCGCGGCACTGCTCCACGAGCGGCCGCGCCAGAGTGGGAGTCGTGCGAAAACGCACGTCGCCGAATCTCACTCCGAGGTCCCAGGCGAGCTGCACGTCAGTTCGCAGGTGCTCGCGGTCCCGAGGGCGGCGCAAATCGAGTGCCCGAGGTGAGGAGTCAATCCACTGGCACCTGCTGTTCATGCGTGATGCATCATGCACCCGGTCGCGACAATCAGCAGGATGATCACGACCACGCGTAGTTCTGGCCCACCAGCACCCGTCACGCTACCGAGGTCGATCGGCCACCGCGCGGGTTCCAATACAGGAAAATCAGGAGGGCGATGGGAAAGCCGACACCCAGCGCTGTCGCTGCGACCGAAAACATCGGGTGCAGCGCCGCAATTGCCGCGAAGACCACCAGGCAGGCAAATGCGGCACCGCGGGTCAGAGTCGCGGCCCGGCGCGCGCGAGCCAGGAGCGCAATGCCGGCGAGCAGCAGCAGCACTGACGACAGCACGGCAAGCACCAGGGCCAGCACGGTTTCTGCGCTACGCCCCGCGAACCCTCCCGCAAATACTTCCAGGAGCGAATTCAGTATCTCCAGCCCACCGATCAGGACTGCCAGAATCCCCATGATTATCATCTTCCTTCCTCCGGTCGGCATGTTCCCAGTCCATGACGCGCAGAAGGACTCGAACCGCAGTCCCGGCGCGCTACATATGACGTCCCACACAACGGCACTCCAGAATTGCATCCGACGCGCCCCTGCCTCTCGGCGCTGATCGTGAAAAAGCCGCAGCATTTCACGTCCATATGCTTCGCGAAAGCCGGCCGGATAGGCGCGCAGAAGCAGCACGTACGCTCGCTCCGCCGCGCTCATGCTGGTTTCGGCCCTATCAGCTTCTTCTGCCGCGCGTCTCGCAGCAGCGCCGCCAGGCGCCGCGCCTCCGCCCGTGCCACGGCCAAACCGAACTTTGTGAGCCGGTAATAGCGACGCCGCTCGTCATCCATCTCCGGGTCGACGCGCTCGCCACCCTCCTCGACAATTCCCGCTTCCAGCAGCCGTTTGAGCGACCCGTACAATGTTCCTGGCCCCAACCGCACATCCCCATGGGTGCGATCCGCGACTTCACGCATGATCGCATAGCCATGACGCCCTCCATCCACGAGGGTCAGGAGGATCTGAAATGTTGCGGGTGACAGGGGCAGATGTGCCTCCGGCT
>DASSTP010000131.1:0-3102 GCA_035707845.1 Gemmatimonadales bacterium
GGGCTCGGTCCCGCCTGAGCAAGCCGCCAGCAGCAGGCCAGCCATGAGTATCCACACACGCATGGGGATCTCGGTTTTCGGGTGATAGGGGTAGGGTCGTATGAGGGGGAAATTCTTGCACACAACGGTCGCAGGTCTCAGGTCACACGCCTCGGGTCCCGCGACCTGTGACGTGCGACCTGCGACCTGCGACGCTTATTGCCACCTCATCCCCTCTTGCCGCATCCTCCACCAGCTGCCCCTGCTGCTCCATCCCGTACTCCTCGAACGGCTTGATGCCGGCGCGCCGCCAGTCGTAGGGATCGGGCGCCAGGCCCACCCGGGAGAGCAGGTGCTGCGCCTGCTCCTTGATCCCGCGCGCGTAATATCGCAGCGCGCCCCAGTCCTCATACTGCCGCACGTGCTCCATCTCGTGCGCCAACACCGCCGGATCATCGGCGCACCAGTCGGGCAGGAAGATCCGGTGCCCCAGCGTCACGCCCCGCCCGCGGGAGAGGAAGAGGACGAGGCGCCGCCATGGGTCGCCATCGTTGCGGCAAACAGTCGCGGGTCGCGGGTCGTGGGTCATGGGTCGCTAGCGCGGAGTCGGCATCGGCCAAAGGATCGCGGTCGGGCTGCAGGGTTGCTTCGCCTCCCTGCGGGAGGCTCGCAATGACATGCTTGGCGAGCCGCCGAGCCCACAGCTCTCAGCTCACAGCTCTCAGCTCACAGCTCACAGCTCTCGGCTCACTTCCCCAGAAACTCCCCCACCGGCATCAGCGGCTCGAAGTGATCGCACACGATCTTGATCGTCGCCAGCATCGGCACGGCGAGGATCGCGCCCGGAATGCCCCACACGAACCACCAGAATGTCACCCCCGCAAACACCGCTACGGTGTTCAGTGCCAGGCGGTGTCCCAGGATCATCGGCGTCAGCACGTCCGACTCGGCCACATGAATCCCGACGAACACCGCCGGCATCACAAGCGCATGCCCCGTGGTCTTGAAGGTGATGAGCCCCGCCACCAGCAGGATGAACGCGTTGATGATCGGCCCGACGTACGGCACGAAGTTGAGCAGCATCGCCACGACGCCCCAGAGCGAGGGATTCGGCAACCCCACCACCCATGCCGCAATGCCTGTGAGGAACCCGACCGTCAGGTGAATGGTGCTGGTCGTCAGCATGTAGATCGAGATCTGCGCCTCGGTCTCCCGGGCTATCTCCACCGCGCGCCGCTTGTCACGGAATCCCGGCAGTACCTTGATCAGCTTCTGCAGGAAGAGGTCCCCGGAGGCAAGGAGAAAGAAGGTGAGGAAGATGGCGATGACCGCCGCCTCCACCACCGCTCGCGTGCCACCGAAGACCCGGCTCGTCATGCTCGGCTGCTGCACCGCGACGGTCTTCGTCTTCTGCTCTTCCATCCCGGTGGCCTTCTGCACCTGCTCCGCCGCCTGGGTGACCCGCTCCACCGGCTTCCGCAGCTCGTGCATCCGCTGCTCCAGCTGCTTCATGCTCGATGGCCCGCGCGATACCCACTCCGCTGCCGGCGCCGCCAGCCGGTAGGTGGCAAAACTCGCCACCGCGATCAGCGCAATCACGATCGCCGCGGCGCTCAGGCCGGTTGGCACATGCAGCTTGTCCCGGAACCAGCGTACCAGCGGACTGAACAGCAGATTGAGCAGCACGGCAATCGCAACCGGAAGGAAGAACGCCTTGGCAAAGTGCAGCGTGTACAGCAGGGCGAGCACAAACAGCCCGGCCAGCAGGAACGTCCGCATCGCCGCGCTCTCGCCCAGTTCGCGGACGGTGTTATGGAGATCGGGAACTTCAGGGGGTTCGGTGCTCAAGGGATTAGGGGTTAGGGACTAGGGTTTAGGCATGAAGGACGAGCGACGATGGTGCCATACGGTGTCATTGCGAGCCGCCCCGTGCAGGGGCGGCGAAGCAACCTTGCAGCCCGACCGTAATCTTCCGGCCGATGCTGGCTCGCGCCACCTTGTTTCGACTCGGCGTGATGCTCCATGGTGCGATCGCTTTCGGGCTGCAAGGTTGCTTCGCGCCTTCGGCACTCGCAATGACACCTTGGCCCCTGGCCCCTAACCCCTAGCCCCTCCCCAACTCCGCCGGCGCCCTCGCCCGCCCCACCGCGCCCGCCAGCGCCAGCAGCACCAGCACGTACGGCAGCATCAGGAACAGCTGGTACGGCACGTCGAGTCCCAGCGCCTGCAGCAGAAACTGCAGCGCCGTGGCCGCCCCGAACAGGAGCGACGCGGCGAGGACGCCGACCGGACTCCACCTCCCCAGCACCACGATGGCGATCGCCACGAACCCTCGGCCCGCCGTCATCCGCTCGGCGAAGGTCCCCACCTGCGCCAGCACCAGCGACGCCCCGGCCATCCCCGCCAGCGCACCTCCTATAATGGTAGCCCGACTCCGCACCGCCGTGATGGCGACCCCGGCGGCGCGGGCTCCTGCCAGGCTCTCGCCCGCCGCCCGCATCGCCAGCCCCTCCCGGGTCCGGTACAGCAGCCACCAGATGCACGGCACCGCCAGGAACCCCAGGTACGTCGTGGCCGGCTGCCCGAACAGCGCCGAGCCGATGAATGGAATCTGGTGAACGAGGGGGATATTGATGGGCGCGAGCGTGGGAATTGAGAGCGCCGCACCGGCCGCGCCGAACACCGCGCGATATACCGCGCCGGTGAGTCCCACCGCACCCAGCGTGATGGCCGTGCCGGTGATGATCTGGTCGGCTCTGCCCCGGATGGCGACGAGCGCAAAGACCCACGACGCCAATGCTCCGGCCAGCATCGCCGCGCCCACTCCCGCCCACGCGCCACCCCATGACGCGCCGATCGCCGAGGCCAGCGCGCCGCACAGCATGGCGCCCTCGATGCCAAGGTTGATGACGCCGGCGCGCTCCGCCACCGTCTCGCCCAATGCCGCGAGCAGGAGCGGCGTGGCAACGCGCACGGAGGCGGCGAGGAAGCCGGAGGCTATGATCTCGACATTCATGACGGGTCGTGGGTCATGGGTCGTGGGTCATGGGTCGTGGGTCACGGGTCGTGGGCTGCGGCTGATGAGTCATTGCGAGGAGGAGGCGCAGCCTCCGACGAAGCAAC
>DASSTP010000132.1:0-6833 GCA_035707845.1 Gemmatimonadales bacterium
CGACTACTCCGAATTCGAAGCCAGCTTCGATTCGATGACCCTTGCCCTGGCGTCGCACATGTCTGCGCTGGCGCCTTACCGAGACAGGTGAGAGACGACGATGGGAATCTTTGACCGCTTCTCGACGCTGCTCCGGTCGAATATCAACGACCTCATCTCCCGGGCCGAAAATCCCGAGAAGATGCTGAACCAGCTGATTACCGACATGCGGACGCAGCTGGGCAAGGCCAAGACCCAGGTGGCCGGCGCCATCGCGGATGAGAAGAAGCTGGAAGCCGACGCCCAGGCCATGAAGAAACAGGCCGAGGAGTGGGAGCGGCGCGCCATGCTGGCGGTACAGGAGGGACGGGACGATCTCGCCAAGCAGGCGCTCAGCCGCTACAACGAGAACCTCCAGGGTGCCCAGCAGCTGCATGAGACCTGGATCAAGTCGAAGCAGGAGACCGAGGCGCTGAAGCTGTCGCTCCGCCAGCTCAACGACAAGATCGAGGAAGCCAAGCGCAAGAAGAACATCCTGATCGCCCGCGCTCGCCGCGCCGAGGCGCAGCAGCGCATCCAGCAGACCATGGCGGGGATGTCCGACAAGAGCGCGTTCGAGTCGTTCGAGCGGATGGCCGAGAAGATCGAGTCGAATGAGCGGAAAGCCATCGCCGCCGCCGAACTGCAGGAAGAGTTCACGGGCGACTCGCTGGCTCGCCAGTTCGAGGTACTCGAGTACCACGGCAACGCCGACCAGCAGCTGCTCGAGCTGAAGCAGAAGATGGGCCTCCTCGGCGCCGGTTCGGGCAAGGACGCCAAGCGCCTGGGCAAGGGCGCGGAGGACGTGCAGGATGCGGAGGTGGAGGAAGACGGAGGGGCGTGAGGCGTGGGGCGTGGGGCGTGGGGAGGTGTGTTACTATTCCTCCGCCCCGCGCCCATTTTTCGTACCCTGAGCCCTAGGCCCAAGCCGCACGCCCTATGCCCCAAGCCCCAAGCCCCATGCCCCAACCCCGCTTCCTCATCCTCGCCGACGGCGACTTCGGCCCCATGACGTCGAAGACGGCCAATTCCATCATCCGCTTCCAGCCGGACCGGGTGGTGGCCGTGCTCGACAGCACCCGCGCCGGCCAGACGGTGCAGCAGGTGCTCGGCTTCGGTGGCGACACGCCCGTGGTGGGCTCGATGCTGGAAGGCCTCGAGCGAAAGCCGACCGCGGTGCTGATCGGCATCGCGCCGGCGGGAGGACGCCTGCCCGATACCTGGCGGAGCTGGCTGGCCGACGCGCTCGACGCCGGCTGCGATATCTGGAGCGGGCTGCACACATTCCTCACGGATGATCCGCTGCTGGTGGAACGCGCGCGGGCCAACGACTGCCGCCTGCTCGATCTCCGCCGCCCACCCACCGATCTCCCGATCGCGAGTGGCGCGGCCAAGCAGACCGACGCCTTCCGGGTGCTGACGGTGGGCACCGACTGCAACGTCGGCAAGATGACGGCACAGCTTGAACTGGTGAAATCACTCAACGGCCGCGGCGTGCCGACCCGGTTCGTTCCCACCGGGCAGACCGGCATCATGATCGAGGGGTGGGGGATCGCGGTCGACGCGGTGGTAGCCGATTTCATCGCCGGTGCCGCCGAGCGCATTACGCTCGAAGGCGCGCGGGACGCCGACATCGTGCTGGTGGAAGGACAGGGGAGCATCAACCACCCCGGCTACTCCGGGGTGACGCTCGGCCTGCTGCATGGGAGCTGCCCCGACGCCATGATCCTCTGCCACCAGGCCACGCGCAAGTACATCGGTGACTATCGCCAGGCCTCCTGGCTCAAGATGCCGCCGCTGTCCGAATACGTTCGCCTCTATGAGACCATCGCCGCGGCAATCCATCCGTCGCGGGTCGTTGGCATCGCGCTCAACACCTATGACCTCGACGAGGCCGCGGCACGGTCCGCCTGCGAGGCAGTTACTCGCGAGACCGGCCTGCCCGCCACCGACCCGGTGCGGTTCGACGATGCGCCGCTGGTGGATGCCATCCTGGCGGCGCGTACGTCGCGCGTGCGGCTGGCGAGCTAGAGGGACGCTGGCTTCTGGCTACTGGCTGCTGGCCCCTGAGCAGATGACTTCAGGCCGTCCAACAGCCAGCAGCCAGCGACCATCTTTTTTCGCACCGTCTCGCGCTGAATCGGTTGTCAATTCATTGACGGCATAACGTAGCATGGGGGCATGGACACCGTCCTTGCCCCCGTTCGGTGTGACCTTCCGCTGGTCACCGCCCTGGCGCTGGCCGCGCCGGATCGAGTGTGCGGCGTGTGGCTCGATGCCGGCCGCCACGAGACGCCCTTCCCGGTACGCATCGCTTCGCCCTGCGGCTGGCGCACCCTCCTCATCGGCTCCGACCTCGGCGCGCTGCTCGATGTCGTCGAGCTGGCGCTGGTGGATGGGGGCGAGGGCCCCGTCCTGCTCGACGCCTCGGTGCTGCGCTCCGCTCGCGTGCTGGAAGTCGAGGGCGGGCCGTATCGCCGCTGTCTGGCGCTGGCAGGCCGCTCGCCGGAAGCGCTGCTGGCCGCCGCGCGTCCCACGTCCCGCAGCCGGATCAGCTATCTCGGTTGACCTCCCCGACGGGCCATCCGTAGGTTTCGGCGCGTCACTGGCTTCGGGTCTGTCGAGGAGAATGGTCGTGCTGCTGCTGCCACGCTGGCTGGAAAATCTCGGGGGCTTGTTCGGAGCCGATGGAGCGCTGGTCCTCCAGAAAGCTAGCAAGGTCATCACCATCTGGCTGCTGGCATGGCTGGTGCTCGCCCTGGTGCGGCTGGTAGCCAAGCGGATCGAAGCAGTGGTCAACGACCAGAACGAGCTCGTGACCACGGCCCGGGAGAAGCGCGGGCGCACCATTTCACAGCTGGTGCGGGGCGCGGGACGCATCGTGGTGCTGCTGGGCGCGGTCCTGCTCACGCTCAACGTGTTCATGAGCATCGCGCCGGTGCTCGCCGGTGTCGGGATCTTCGGGCTCGCCATATCCTTTGGTGCGCAGAGCCTGGTGAAGGACATCATCACCGGGTTCTTCATGCTGCTGGAGAACCAGTTTGGGGTGGGCGACGTGATCGAGGCGGGAGGCAAGAGTGGCTCGGTGGAGGAATTCACCCTGCGGCTGGTCAAGCTGCGGGCGCTCGACGGCACCCTGCACATGATCCCCAATGGCGAGATCAAGGCAGTGAGCAACATGACGCGCGGCTGGTCACGGGCCGTCATCGATGTGGACATCGGGCATGAGACGCCTCCCGAGCGGGCCCTCGAGGTCCTGCGCGACGAGGCGCGGAAGTTCTCGAAGGATCCCAAGTACCAGTTCATTCTCGACGCTCCGCTCGAGGTCACCGGCATCGAGAGCCTGTCCCGCGAGACGTCGGTGATCCGGGTCCTGGCCAAGACCAAGCCCGGCATGCAGTGGGGCCTGGCGCGTGACTTCCGCCTCGCCCTCAAGGAACGTCTCGACAAGGAAGGGATCAGCATTCCCTATCCCCTGCGCGCCGTCAGCATGCGGCTCGTTCCGACGGATGAGGAAGCCGCCAAGGCCATGAACCGGCTGCTGCAGCCCTCCACGACACCGGACGCCACGTGAGTCTTCGGCTCTTCAACACGATGTCGCGCACCGTGGAACTGTTCGCCCCGATCGAACCGGGGCGGGTGGCGCTCTACGCCTGCGGTCCCACGGTCTACAACTACGCCCACATCGGGAACTTCCGCACCTTCCTCTTCGAGGACCTGCTGCGCCGCTGGCTGGAGGCGAGCGGCTACGATGTCTTCTTCGTCATGAACCTCACCGACGTGGACGACAAGACCATCAAGGGCGCGGGGCAGGCGGGCGTGCCGCTGCGGCAGTACGTCGAGCGCTACATCACCGCATTTCATGAAGACCGGCACTATCTCCGCATTGGCGACGCGTCGGTCTACTCCCGCGCCACCGACTACATCGCGCCGATGATTGCGCTGGTGCAGGGCCTGCTCGACACGGGCATCGCCTACGTGGGCGACGACGGCTCGGTCTATTTCGCGATTGCCCGCTTTCCCGCCTACGGCAAGCTCTCGCGCCTGGACACGCGCGAGCTGAAGAGCGGCGCGAGCGAGCGGGTGTCAACCGACGAGTATGCCAAGGAGGACGCGCGCGACTTTGTGCTCTGGAAGGCGGCAAAGCCGGAGGACGAGGCGGTGGGTGCGGTGTGGGATGCGCCCTTCGGGCGGGGCCGCCCGGGATGGCACCTCGAGTGCTCGGCGATGTCGCTCAGTCTCATCAAGGAAAAGTGGGACCGGGACGTGCTCGACATCCATGCCGGCGGCGTGGACCTGATCTTTCCGCATCATGAGGACGAGATCGCGCAGAGCTGCGCGTTCACTGGTGAGGAGCGTTTCGCCAACGTATGGATGCACGGCGAATTCCTGACCCTGTCAGGCACCAAGATGTCCAAGCGCTATGGCAACATCCTCACCGCCCGCGACCTCAAGGACGAGGGCGTGGACGCCGGGACCGTGCGGCTGCTGATCTTCAACACCCATTACCGCCAGCCGCTCGACTGGAGCGATGAATCCCTGGGCCATGCCCGCGAGGGCTCCCGCCGCCTGGGCGAGATGGCCGACCGGCTCCGCCGCTCGGCCAGGCCCGAGCTTGCCGAGGATCCGGCGTTCGCCGCGGTCGCCGAGAGCTTCCGGCTGGATTTCTCGGCCGCGATGGATGACGACCTGAATGCTCCTCGGGCGCTGGCCGCGCTCTTTGTCTTTGGGCGGGAAGCCAACCGATTGCTGGACGAGGGGAAGGTGCCGGGGGCCGAGGCCGTGGCAACGCTGGAACTTGCCGAAGCAGTGCTGGATGTATTTCCGAGCGGCACGGGGCGCGTCTCGGTGGCTCCGCGCCTCGGCGGCTCGGCGGCGCCGCTGGCCGAGACGCTTCCGGAAGCGGCCGACGAACAGGATGCCTGGGCGCTGGCGTGGGCCGAACGACGCCAGGAAGCCCGGCTGAATCGGGATTTCAAGGAGGCCGACCGGATCCGGGACCTGGTTGCCACCGCCGGCTACGAGATTCGAGACACCAAGCAGGGAGTGGAGGTCAGGAGGAAGTAAGCGGCACGGCTCCGAGCCGTCCAGGCGCCGAGCCGCCGAGCCGCCCAGCCGCCGAGCCATCCAGCCGCCCCTAAGCCCCACTCCCTCCACCAGTTGACTCTATCCGATCCGCCCGCTATCATAAGAGTCTGTCTTTTTCAGCCTATTGGCTGACGTAGCTCAAGTGGTAGAGCAGCGGTTTTGTAAACCGCCGGTTCGGGGTTCGAGTCCCCGCGTCAGCTCGCTTGCGGCACAGACGGAAAGCATTGGGCAGTGCGCGGTGGGGTGGCCGAGTGGCTAATGGCAGCAGACTGTAAATCTGCCGGGCTATGCCCTACGTAGGTTCGAATCCTACCCCCACCATGGGTCGCAGGTCGCAGGTCACAAGCCGCGACGGGGTAGCACAGGATTCGGATGCTGAGAGCAGGTTCCGGAGCGAGCATGCGACCTGTGACGTGCGACCGTTGACGCGGGTGTAGCTCAGTTGGTAGAGCATCAGCCTTCCAAGCTGAGGGTCGCGGGTTCGAGTCCCGTCGCCCGCTTGAACAGTGGGACGCTCGCGTAGCTCAGTCGGTAGAGCGCATCCTTGGTAAGGATGAGGTCATCGGTTCAATCCCGATCGCGAGCTCTGTGAGGCAGTCATAGGTCGTAAGTCGTACGACATATGACTTATGACGTATGACTTACGACGCAGCACTAGACCAGGCAGGCGCGAGGAGCCGAGCACTATGGCGAAAGCCAAATTCGAGCGGACGAAGCCGCATGTGAACGTGGGGACGATCGGGCACGTGGACCACGGGAAGACCACGACCACGGCGGCGCTGACGAAGATCTCGGCCGAGAAGGGCTACGGGACGAAGTACGTGCCCTATGACGAGGTGGCCAAGGCCAGCGAGGCGCAGGGACGGCGCGACTCGACCAAGATCCTGACCATCGCCACGAGCCACGTGGAGTACGAGACCCAGGCCCGGCACTATGCCCACGTGGACTGTCCGGGGCACGCCGACTATGTGAAGAACATGATCACCGGGGCGGCCCAGATGGACGGGGCGATCCTGGTGGTGAGTGCCACCGACGGCCCGATGCCGCAGACCCGGGAGCACATCCTGCTGGCGCGCCAGGTGAACGTGCCCTCGATCGTGGTGTTCCTCAACAAGTGCGACCTGGTGGATGACGAGGAGCTGCTGGACCTGGTCGAGCTCGAGGTGCGGGAGTTGCTCACCCAGTACCAGTTCCCGGGCGACGACACGCCGGTGATCCGCGGGAGCGCCATGAAGGCGATCGAGGGCGACCCGGCCTGGGTGGCCAAGATCGAGGAGCTCTACACGGCGCTGGATACGTTCATCCCGGAGCCGGTGCGGGATACCGACAAGCCGTTCCTGATGCCGGTGGAAGATGTCTTCTCGATCACGGGCCGGGGCACGGTGGCGACCGGAAGGATCGAGCGGGGCCGGGTCAAGGTGGGCGAGGAAGTGCAGCTGGTGGGCTTCAACGCCGAGAAGAAGTCGGTGGTGACGGGGGTGGAGATGTTCCGCAAGCTCCTGGACGAGGGGCAGGCGGGCGACAACGTGGGGCTCTTGCTGCGGGGCGTGGAGAAGACGGACATCGAGCGCGGCATGGTGCTGGCAAAGCCGGGCAGCGTGACGCCGCACACCCACTTCGAGGCCGAGGTCTATGTGCTGACCAAGGACGAGGGGGGCCGGCACACGCCGTTCTTCAAGGGCTACCGGCCGCAGTTCTACTTCCGCACCACGGACGTGACGGGGGCG
>DASSTP010000133.1:0-11352 GCA_035707845.1 Gemmatimonadales bacterium
CATTGACCGGGCGCTTGGTGGCAAGGCGCTGGCGCTCGCGAGCGACACCGCGGTGGTGCGCGCGCTGATCGAACGGCTCAAGGACGAGGACGCCGATGTGCGCCAGGCTGCGGCAGACGCGCTGGGCCGGATCGGCAATCCCATGGCAATTCCCGAGCTGGTAAAGGTGCTGGACGACCCGCAGCCGGACGTACAGGAAGCCGCCCTCGATGCCCTCGCGCACTTCGAGCACGGCGTTCCTGCGGCACCGGTGCAGCGCATGCTCGGCTCGGCTAACGCCGACATGCGGCAGCGTGCCATCGACATCCTCATGAACATGCACTCGATGGCGTCACTCCCTGCCATCTCCGGACTGGTTGCCGATGTCGACGCCGATGTGCGCCAGAGCGCCATCCAGGCCATCCAGGAGATGGGATCCCCATCCGCGGCTGGCAGCGTGATGCCCGCGCTCGATGACCGGGACGCGGACGTGCGCCAGGCCGCGGTCGAGGCGCTCTCCCAGCTGGGCGGCGCCATTTCCGACGCTGCACTCGACAAGCTGCTGCAGGATGCGGATGCGAATGTCCGGCAGGCGACGGTCGAGTATATCAGCGAGCGCCGCGTTACCAGCAAGACCGCCCAGCTCATCACCCTGCTCGATGACCGGAGCGGTGATGTGCGCCAGGCCGCGGCAGAGGCGCTGACCGAGATCCGGACGCCGGAGAGCCACGCGGCGCTCCGCCGCGCGCTGACCAATTCGGATCCTGATGTGCGCCGGACCGCCGTCCAGTACTTCGGTGACGAAAGCGACCAGTGATGCGATCCCTCCTGCTCCTCGCAGGGTTGGTGGGTGCCGGGTCGGCGGCAACCGCGGCAACCATGCTGACGTCCACCCATGGACCAATGACCGCGAGCGTCGCCTCCGGTAGCCGGGGCGACAAGCACCCCGGCCCTGATTCGGCCCGGGTCAGCATGCTCATGGATGCGATGTCGCACACCGACCCAGCCGTGTGCGAGATGCTCAGCGACCAGATCGGCAACTTCTGGAATAGCAGCGGCGAGTGGGGCATCGGCCAGTTGAGCGACGCGAGGTCGGGCGCCAGGGCTGCCAAGGATTCGATCTCGGGCCAGGTGCGCGATCCTGCCGCCATTCGCCAGCTCATCGCGCGGCTCTCGAGTGATGATCCCTGTGTCCGCCGCACTGCCGCCAAGATGCTGGGCGGGTCCACCATTTCCGATGAAGAGCTGGGCAAGCTGCTCGATGATCCGTCGCCCCGGGTGCGCGAAGCCGCGCTCCTCGCCGTCGGCCACGACGAGCGGCCCGCACTCCGGGCCCGGGTGGAGCGGATGCTCCGCAGCGACGACGTCTCCCTTGTCACCATGGCGGCATGGGCGCTGGGTGAACTGGAGGACCGCGAGTCGGTGGAGCCGCTGCAGGCGGTGCTCGATCACTCCTCGCCCCGCGTGCGCAGGACCGCTGCATGGGCCCTGGGCGAAATCGAGGATCCCCATGCGGTGCGGGCGCTCCTGCCCCTGGTGCGTGACCGCGAAACCGGGGTGCGGTGGGCCGCCGCTGGTGCACTGGGCAATATCGAAAGCGTCGAGGCGGCTCCCGCACTGGAGCAGCTCCTGGCCAGTGAGCCCGATCGCCGCGTGCGCCTGGCAGCCATCGAGGCGCTGGGTCAGATCGAGGCTGCACGCTCGGCGGCACCGCTCGCGCGCGTGATCGCCGGTGATGACGCGGAGCTGGCCGTCGCCGCCGCGGAAGCCATCGGCAACCTCGACGACCTGGAGCACGCCCCGCCGGAACTGGTGCGTGCCGCGTCGTCGTCCGATCCGGACATGCGGCGTGCCGTGGTGTCGGCCCTGGCGAGCATCGAGGACCCGGCCACGGTATCGGCGTTGCTCCCGCTGCTGAACGACGCCGATCCGGATATTCGCCGTGACGTGATCGAGACGCTCGGCGAGCTGCATGCGCAGCAGGCCAAGCCGGGCATCACCCGGGCCCTGAATGACAAGATGCCCGAGGTGCGCAAGGCAGCAGTGGAAGCGCTGGCGGAACTGGAAGACGAGTAGCGGTCGCAAGTCGCAAGTCGCAGGTCACCAGTCTCCGGTGATCGACTTGTGGCTCTTGTCACGAAGTTAAGTGCTGAAAAACCAGCATGTATGTGCGACCTGCGACCTGCGACCTGCGACCTGCGACTTGCGACCTGCGACTCGCGACCTGTGACCTGTCACCCTCCAACCCGAGACCTCATCATGCTTCGCTCCACCCTTCTCGCCGCGCTCATCGCGCTCTGCTCGGAATCGCCGAGCCCGGTTCATGATGTCGGACTCGGGGCCCGCGACCTGCAACCTGCGACCCACGACGACGTCCACGCGCTCATCGCCGCCGCCCACGGCGCATCACCCCTGCTCTGCAGCTACGCGGTCCACGCCGTCGGCAATGGCGGCTGGGGCTGGGACAATGCGCCGGCCACGCCGCTTCCCCACGATGAGCGGCGCTCCTCGCGCTTCGACCAATTGGCGCCGGATGATGTGCAGTTCCTGCTCAACAATCTTGGTGGCGCCGACCCGTGCGTCAGTGAAATCTCCGCGCGGCTCCTGGCCAGTGACGATTCGCCTGCCGCCACGGACGGCCTGATTCGCAGCCTGGGTGCGGCGGACTCGTCGGTGCGACTGGTGGCTGCGCTGGGCCTCGGGCTCTCCTCCCCCGACCGTGCAGCCGATCCGCTGATCAAGGTGGTGAATGACAAGGCCACCGGCGTCCGCGCCAACGCCATCTGGGCGCTGGGCCGCATTGGTGACGGACGCGCGGTGCGGCCGGCGACCGGCGCACTGCGAGACCCGTCGCCCGTGGTGCGCGAAGCCGCCGCCGGCACACTGGGCCAGCTCGATTCGACCAGTGCCGTGGCGGAACTCGCGCGCGTGCTGGCGACCGACGAGGTCGCCTCCGTACGCCGCACCGCCGCGTGGGCGCTGGGACAGATCGAGTCAAAGGAAGCGGTGAGCGCGCTGTCGAACGCGCTCCATGCTGACAAGGACGCCGAGGTGCGCGAGATGAGTGCCTGGGCGCTCGGCAATATCGAAGCGCGAAGCGCGGGCGCTGCCCTGCTGGCAGCCGCACAGGGTGACGCCGACGAGTCGGTGCGGGAGACCGCGGTCTGGGCCCTGGGCAACATCGAGGATGCCGGGGCCGCAGATGCGCTGGGGCGCCTGGTGGCGACCGACAAGTCGCACGATGTCCGCGGGACGGCGGCCTGGGCGCTGGGGCAACTGAACGTGAGCACCGCACCGAAGGGCTTGCTCGATGCACTGGCGGACTCGGATGCGGGGCTCCGCGTCCGGGCAGCGTGGGCGCTGGGTGAGATCGGTGATGAAGCGGCGCTGCCCGCCATCCGGACCGCGCTCGGCAAGGAGCAGGATGCCCGGGCCCGGAAGGCCGAGATCCGGGCCCTGATCCACTCCGGCGAGCGACCGGAGGCGTTGCAGACGTTCCTCACGTCCAAGGATCCGCGTATTCGCGAGACGGCCATCCGCGGCATGGTGGGTGGGGGCGGGATCGACCCGTGGCCGTGGCCAATGCCGCGGCCGAGGCCGTTCCCCTGAGCTGGCCAGCAACCTTTATCGCGTTCGTTCCGTCAAAGGTTGGTACCCCTTCGTTGGAGCTCGTGTGACAGCACTTCTTGGCATGCTGCTGGCCTTTCAGGCGCAGGTGGCGACGGTACCCCCGGCCCCGCCATTGGCCAGCAGCGCGACGTCGATCGAGGCCACGCGCGTTGACTCTGCCCCCGTGCTGGACGGGAGCGACGCCGACGCCATCTGGCAGCGGACTCCCGTCCGCGACGGCTTCCTCGAAGCCCGGCCCAGCGAAGGGGCGGAGCCCAAGCTCCGGACCTCGGTGCGGATTGCCTATGACGCCCACAACATCTACGCCTTCGTCCGGGCGTTTGACCCGCATCCCGACAGCATCATTGCCCTGCTCTCCCGGCGCGATAACCAGACCGCGTCGGACCAGATCATCCTGCTGCTCGATTCCTATCACGACCGGCGGACCGGGTACGAGTTCGTGGTGAACCCGGTAGGGGTGAAGGCGGATTACGCCATCTATAACGATGGCAACGAAGACAATGCGTGGGATGCGGTGTGGGACGTGGCGACCCGGATCGATTCGCTCGGCTGGACGGCGGAGTATCGTATTCCTCTTTCCCAGCTTCACTACTCGGCGCGTGACGTGAACACCTTTGGCATCCTGGTCTGGCGCGAGATCCAGCGCTATACCGAGGTGGTCACCTGGCCGCTCTATCACCAGTCGAAACCGGGCTTCACCTCGCAGTTCGGGGACCTGACCGGGCTTCAGGGGCTGGCCAGTCCCGGCCACCTCGAAGTGACGCCCTATGTGGTGACCAAGAACGTGCAGGGGCCGCCATCGGATGACTACTCCCGCGACCAGCAGTTCACCGTCGGTGGTGACCTCAAGTACCGGCTGGCGTCGAACCTCCTGCTCAACGCCACCGTCAACCCCGATTTCGGCCAGGTCGAGGCGGACCCCTCGGTCCTCAACCTCGGCGCGTTCGAGACGTTCTTCAACGAACGCCGGCCGTTCTTCGTGGAAGGGCGCGGGCTGTTCGACTTCCCGGTCAACTGCGTCGTGGTGGTGGACTGCAACACCGGTGAAGGATTGTTCTACTCCCGGCGCATTGGCCGGTCGCCGCAGCTCGCCGGCGTGTATGGCGACGAGAGCTCGGCCACCTCGACCCGCATCCTGGGCGCGACCAAGATCACCGGACGGATGCCCGGCGGCTTTTCCATCGGGATGATGGATGCCGTGACCGACAACGTCACCGGGCCGGGAAGCACCACGCTGGAGCCCACGACCAACTACGCCGTGGTGCGCGGCAACCAGGACTTCGATAATGGCGATGGCAGTGTCGGCTTCATCGTGACCGGCGTGAACCGCTGGCTCGACGCCTCGAGCGAGCCGTTCCTGCACAAGAGCGCCTATGCCGGCGGGTTCGATGCCCGGCGCCGTTTTGCGGGGCCGTTCGAGGTATCGGCCCGGGTGGAAGCGAGCCGAGTGGCGGGCGATGAGGCGGCGATTGCGCGGACCCAGCGGAACTCGGTCCACCTCTACCAGCGTCCCGATGGGCCGCTCGAGTTCGACTCGACCCGCACGTCGCTCACCGGCACCAACATGGAGCTGCGGTTTGCCAAGGTGGGTGGCCGGCGGCTCCGGTTCGAGACCGCCTACCAGCGCCGCACCGCCGGTTTCGACGTGAACGACGTGGGCTTCCTGCGCCAGGCCGACCAGCAGCAGTGGACCAGCTGGGCGAGACTCGACTGGCGGACGCCCAACAAGGTCTTCCAGCAGCTGGGCTGGAACTTCAACAACTGGGAGTACTGGACCATCTCCGGGCTGCCCACCGAGCGCGCGTTCAATACCAACACTCACATCCAGTTCACCAATCGCTGGTGGCTGCACGCGGGTGGAACGCTGGGGCAGGTGGGCAGCACCTACTGCGACCGCTGCGCGCGCGGCGGCCCGGCGGTGCGGCAGGATCCCTACATCGCGCCGTGGATGGGCATCGAGGGCGACAATCGCCACAAGCTGGTGCCCTTCTTCTGGGTGAACTACATGCGGGGCGACGGCGGCCGGTCGGAGACGATCAGTCTCCAGCCCGAGGTGGACTACAAGGTATCGAGCCGGTTCACCACGTCGCTCAGCGCCAACTGGGAAAAGAACCGGAACGACATCCAGTATTTCGGCACCTTTGCCGATGTCGCAGGCGATGCGCACTACACCTTTGTGCACCTGGAGCAGAAGACGCTGAGCCTCACCTTCCGGCTCGACTACACCTTCACGCCCACGGCGTCCCTGCAGGTATACGCATCGCCGTTCGTCTCCAAGGGCACCTACTCCAACGTGCGGGAACTGGCTGACCCGCGGGCGCACGACTACGACGACCGCTACCAGCCGTACAACGATCCGGACGTGAGCGCCGATCCGGGTGGGTTCAACTTCCAGCAGTTCCGCTCCAACATGGTGTTCCGCTGGGAATACCGGGCGGGATCAACGCTGTTCCTGGTCTGGAGCCAGGGGCGGGAGAACTCGCTGCCGATCGAGGGGAACAAGTCCTTCGGCGGCAACTTCGGCGACCTCTTCGACCAGCGGGCCAACAATACGTTCCTGGTGAAGGTGAGTTATTGGCTGGCCAGATAGACGGACAGTTGGACAGACGGACAGTTGGACAGATGGACAGTCCGACAGACGGAGTGATGTCTGCCAGAAAGAACTGTCCAACCGTCCATCTGTCCAACTGTCCATCTTCTACGGCTTCAACACCGTCCACTCGATCTCATTCAGCAGGTTTCCCACTGCCTCGGCCGATTCGCTGGTGTAGGCAAAGCAGCCGGGGCCGCCGTCCTGGGTCACGCCATCGAGGCGGCCGACGGTCTCGCGCACCCAGTCGTCCCGGGTGAACGAGCGGCGAAGGCAGAAGCGCACGTGATACGGCTTCGCGATGCGGAGCGGCTTGAGCTCACCTGCCTTGACCCGCTTGACCGCACGCCCAGCCGCCGCACGCAGCTCCCGATGCACCATGGCGGGCGGTAACACGGCGGCCGCCGAGTGCGAGAAGACGGTCTTCACCGTCACCGTCTCCAGCGGGCCCAGCATCTCCTTCGTCTCGTCGGTCAGCACGTCATCGCCCGCTGCCAGCGCCATCGGTACGCCCATTTCCCCGCCGATGAAAGCCGCGATCCCCGCCTCGTTCAGCATCTTTCCATTCACCGTGAACGAGTCGAACGCAAAGCTGTGGGCAATCACGCCGAGACTGCCGGCGTTGGCGTGGGCGCCAACGATCATCATGGCATCCACCATCGGGTTCATGCCGGTGGACATGACGATCGGCTTGGGATAGCCACGGATCAGGATTGCGTCGGGATCGAGCTGGTCCACGATGATGTTGCGGAAGAGGGTGCCGCCGTGGCCTTCGTTCACGATGAACTGGGTGGCGCCAGCCGCGCGGGCGCCGGCGATCACGGCGTTCACTTCGTCGGTCAGTTCCTGGCGGAACCGCTCATGCTGGGGCGAGCCGCCCCGGTCCACCGGTCGCATCTCGGTGGCGTTCCGCACCGCGCCGGCCAGCCCTTCCATGTCGGCGATGATATAGACGCTGAAACCGTCCTTCTGCATGTCCTGCTCCAGCTTCTCGCGGGCGAGCTGGTATTCGGTGACACCGAAGTAGGCGGACGGCGGCGTCGTATCCCGGGGTTCGGCGCCCTGGGCCAGGAGCGGCGCGGGCAGGAGCAGGGCTGCGGTAATGGCAGCGTATCTCATCGGAGCACCGCCGACTCGATGGCGTCGAGCAGGTAGCCCATCTCGCGGGCGCTGCTGGTCACGAAGCGGAAGCTTCGCTCGCCGGTCTTTTCCAGCTTGAAGTCGCGCAGCGCCGCCACGTCAGCCACGATGCTGTCCGAGTAGCTGCGGCGCAGCGTGAACTCCACCTGGTAGGGCTTGCTCATGGTGAAGGGCTTGAAGTCGCCCTGGCGCTCCCGGCGCACCGCCTCACGCGCGCCTTCCTCCAGCATCTTCTGTACGTGCGCGGGGCTGTAGGTGATGGCCGCGCTCCGGCCCACCGCGCGCTTGGTGATGATGGGAACGAACCCGTTGTTGAGCATCTGCTGGGTCTCTGCGATCAGGACGTCGTCACCGCTCACCAGCGACACGGACACGCCCAGCTCCCCGGCGATCAGCGCATTGATGCCCACCTCGTTCAGCTTCTTGCCGTTCACGGTGAACGAGTCAAAGGCAAAGTTGTGCGCCATGACGCCCGGGCTCCCGGCATTGGCATGAGCGCCCGTGAACATCACGGTGCCGAAGCTGCTGTCGATGCCGGTGATCATCACCAGCGGCTTGGGAAAGCCGCGGATCAGGATCGCCGAGCTGTCGAGGTCCCATGGCAGCACGTTGGCGAACAGGTTGCCGCCGTGACCCTCGTTCACCACGAAGCTCCGCGCGCCGGCGTCACGCGCGCCGCGGATGGTCGCGTTCACTTCCTGCGTCAGCAGCGAGCGGAAGTGGTCCCAGTAATCCGGGCTGGTGAGGTCCTTGTAGTGCTCACCCTCGTTGCCCGCAATCACTTCATGGATATCCACCGCGCTTCCCATCCCTTCCATGTCGGGGATGATGTAGACTCTGAACCCGTCCTCATGGGGAATCTGCTTGGCGCGATAATCGGCCAGCGACGCGTTGCGTCCCTGCGCCTGCAGCGTCGCGGCGAGACAGAGCAGAACCGGCAGCACCAGGAGTCGCTTCATCACGTCCTCGCTCGTTCAGGATTCAGGGGTTGCCCAGCATCAGGAGCCGCAGCTCGGTCATTTCCTCCATCGCGTATCGCACTCCCTCGCGCCCGTATCCCGACGCCTTGACGCCGCCGTAAGGCATGTGGTCCACCCGGAAGCCGGGGACATCGTTCACCACCAGTCCGCCCACCTCGAGCCGCTCGAAGGCGTGGAGGATGCGGCGGATGTCGTGGGTAAAGAGGCCGGCCTGGAGCCCGTAGGGCGAGTCGTTCACGGTGGTGAGTGCGTCGTCGAAGTCGTCGTAGGGGCGAACCGTGGTGACCGGGGCAAATACCTCCTCGCAGTTGACCCGCATGCGGCTCGTGGTATCGAGCAGCACGGCGGGCTGGAGGACGGCACCGCGCCTGGTGCCGCCGGTGGCAAGCCTGGCGCCCGCTGCCACGGCCTCGGCGATCCACGCTTCGGCGCGCTCAGCGCTGGCCTCATCGATCATCGGGCCCACATCGGTCGTTTCGGCCATCGGATCACCGGTGCGCAGCTTCGCCACGGCAGCCACATGGCGTTCGGTGAATTCGTCCTGCAGCGATTCGTGCACCAGAATCCGCTGGGTCGAGATGCACGACTGCCCGGCGTACACATATCCGCCCGCGACACAGCGTGTCACCGCATGGTCCAGGTCGGCATCCGGCTCGATGATCACCGCCGCGTTGCCGCCCAGCTCGAGCGTCACTCGTTTGGTGGAGGCGCGCTGCTTGATGGCCCAGCCCGCACGCGCGGAGCCGGTGAAGGTGATCATCCGTATGCGCGGGTCCTCAATCAGCGGCGCCGCCACCTCATTACTGCACAGCAGGATGGACAGCGCGCCGGACGGATAGCCCGCCTCATGGATGACTTCAGCCATCATGAGCGTGGCGAGCGGATCCTGGGGCGGAAGCTTGAGCACCATGGTGGCGCCGCAGGCGATGGCGGGGGCCAGCTTGTGGGCCGCAAGCAGGACGGGATAGTTGAACGCGATGATGCCGGTAATGGGCGCGAGCGGGAAGCGGCGGGTGATACCCCAGCGGTGCTCGCCATGGGGCTGAAGGTCAAGCGGCATCACGTCGCCACCCAGCCGCTTGGCCTCCTCCGCGCCCTGCTGGAAGACAAACGCCGCGCGATCGATCTCGGTGCGCGCCATGCCGACCGGCTTCCCTGCCTCGGCGGCCAGCAGCCGGGCCATCTCCTCCCGGCGGTCCATGATCCCAGCACGGATCCGGTCGAGCACCGCGGCACGCGCGTGCGACGGCATGGCGGCAGCCGCGGGTGCCGAGGCCACGGCGGCGTCGAGCGCCGATGCAATGTCGGCCGGGCCGGCCAGCGCCGCGAGGCCGACCACGTCGCCCGACCAGGGGCTCCGAATTTCGGCGGCGTCGGAGCCGGCATGGAGTTCACCCGAGAGGAGGAACGGCCAGGTCCGGGTGCGAGGTGCGGTGGCGGTCATGGAACAGTCCGGGGTGAATCGGCCGGGGGTGGCCGTCAGCGGAAATGTTCTGCCGATCGGGGTGGGGCGCTAGAGGGGTCGCGGGTCGCGGGTCAAGGGTCGCGGGTCGCACGTCGCAGGCTTGTCCTGAGCGAAGCGAAGGATCGCACGTCGCACTGCTACCCATTGGCGAGCGTACCAGCCGTCAAGCCATCCAGCCGTCTAAGTGTCCACTCGCGCTACCTCATACCTCAACTCCGCGAAACTTGCCCCGCGCTGGGTCACGGAGATCAGGCGGAGCGGTGGCGACGTGATGTTTCTCGGCAGCAGCGGCGCGCCGGCACCCAGCGTGACCGACGCCACGGTGATGATCAGTTCATCCAGCAGGCCGTGATCGTAGAACTGTCCCACCAGCTCGCCGCCGCCCACCAGCCAGATGTTCTTGCCATGGGCGGCGTCGGCCATGGCGCGGTGCACGGGGCGTACGTCGCCCTGGACGAAACGAATGTCGGCACCCGGCACCGCCCGGAGCTTCCGGCTGCTGAATACCCACGTGGGCAGCGTGTATGGCCATGGCTTGGGGGTCCCGTCCTCGGCGAACACATGGTGGTCGAGCACCCAGTCGTAGGTGGTGGACCCCATCGCCAGGGCGCCGACCTGCTCCATGAACTTCTCGTAGCTCTCGCCCGGGCCTTCGGGAAACTGCATCAGCCAGTCGAGACTGTTCTGCGGGTCGGCGATGAAGCCGTCGAGACTGGTGGCGGTGTAGTAGATGGTTTTCATGGGAGTCGAGGGTCGAGGGTCGAGGGTCGCGGGTCGCGGCGGCGCCAATGCTTACCTCAGCCGCTTCTCCATCACGTCATCGCGGATCGCAAAGCCGTGCCGCGCATAGAGCGCTCGGCTTCGCGCGGTCGGCCAGAGAAGTACCGCATCCACACATTCTTCCTCGCAGGTGCGGAGGCAAGTCTCCAACAGCCGTGACCCGACGCCGGTGCCCCGCCGTGAAGGTTCGACATAGAGACTGCTGATATACCCGTGAAGTTCAGGTTCGGCAACTGGATTGGGCAGCTTCTCGATGAGCTGGAGCCAGATGGTTCCCACGGGGCTGCCCAGGTGTTCGGCCATCCAGCAGCGCCAGCGCCGGTCTGCGTCAAGGCGTTCGGCCATCCAGCCCGTGCACCGCGCGAGGAACTCCGCCTCCTGCTCGATGACCGGATCTTCAGCAGCACGAAAATCATAGCGAAGCCGCGCGAGCACCTCGGCATCGGCAGCGCCGGCACGGCGGATGAGGATGTCCAATGGTGTGTTCATTGCGTCGGGCGTCGGGCATCAGGCGATCAGCCCTAGTCCCTGGCCCCTAACCCCTAACCGCCTGCGCATGCCGAGCGATCATGCGCCACCGGCCATCCTGCAGCTGCCAGATGTTGGTGAACCGGCGGCGGGTGACCTTGCCGTCGGGCGGATCGGTCGCGGTGTCGTTACCCATGACAATGACCACATCGCCATGACGGCGGATGTGCTCGATCTCGACCTCGAGCGCTGTGTGCCGGATGCGGCCCGACTGCAGCAGCTTGAGCACCAACGCGCGATCGTTTACCTGCTCCAGTGGC
>DASSTP010000134.1:0-29501 GCA_035707845.1 Gemmatimonadales bacterium
ACGGGGGCCGAGCGCGAGCTGCTCGGTCCCGACGCGGTCAGTCCCACGGTGCTCGACGCTGAGCGGGTGCGGGCCGTGATCACGGCGGCGCGTGACCAGCGCCGGCCGCGGGCGCGACAGCTCATGTCGCTCTTCGTGCTCGAGTCCTGGCTTCGCACGCTCGGTGGCGCGGCTCGGCCGCCGGCGCTGTCGGCCTCCGCTGCGTGAGCGCATGACAGCGGTCGCCCCCACCGCGGGCGAGCGAACGAGCGGGTTCGCGGTCCTGGGCCCGGGCGTGCGGCGCTGGGTCCTGTGGCTGGCCATCCCGGCCCTGCTCATCGGGGTGGCGCTCTATCCCGATATTCATGACCGAGTGATGGGCACGGCCAGCGGTGCGGTGGTGGTGCTGGCGCTGCTCAGCCTCGTTACCCTGCGCGGGTCGGCCCGCCTGCTGGGCCTGGTTCCTCTTGGCGCCGGATACCTTCCAGCAACAACCGCCGGTTTTGTGGCCGGTGCCGCGACCCTGTTCCTCCTGCTCATGCTCATGGGTGCCCGACGGGCGGCTGCGCCACTCGAGGACGCCGACGGGCCGCTGCTGGCAATACTCGCCTGGGCGATACTCGCGTGGGTGGTGAACCTGGGCCAGCAGACCGACGCGTGGTCCCTGCCGGTGTCACTGCTGATGTTCTGGTGTCCGTGGCTGATCGTGTTCCTGCTGCGCAGCGCCCGCTGGAGCGAGCGCGAGCTCAACACGATGGCGTCGGCGTGGATGGCCCTGATTGTCGTGCAGCTGCTGCCGGCGTTCATCAAGCCGCTGGCCCAGGGCGACATTGCCGCCTACCTGGTTCCCCTGTTGCCGGTGGAACTGCTGGGCGTCCGGCTGCCGGGCCATGATGCCATTACCGCTGCAGCCGACATCACCAACGGCACGCTGCGCAGCGCGCACCACCTGGGCGTCGTGACGGTGCTTGGCATCATCTACCTGCTCGCGCTCTACTGGCGCAACGGGCGTGGACGGACCGTGGCCGCCGTCTTCGTCCTCGGCGCCATGCTGCTCATGGCCGATGCCAAGCATGTGGTGCTGAGCGCCGTGCTGGTCGGGATGCCGGCCGGCGCCCTGCTGCTCTGGCCCGACCTGAGCCGGCGCGCGCGCCTGAGGCTGGCATCGGCGGGCGTCGTGCTCGTAGTGGGCGGTGCTGCGCTCGCCGGCGCTGCAGTGGTGCAGGTCGTGAGGGCCGGACTGTGGGAGCCGCTGGTGGGCGTGGCGTCGTTCAATCCCAAGGTCCTGCTGGTGACGCGCACTGCTCACCTGATGGACCCGGCTGCGCTGCACACGTGGATTGGCTACGGGCCGGGTGCCTACGCGAGCCGTGCCGCCTCGAGCCGGGCGACAGGCGCCCTCTTCAAGGATGAAACCCAGCTGCCCGATTTCATTCCGCCACACACGCCGCCCGCATATGAAAGCGTGGTATATGATCTCTATACGGCAGATATCGCGACGACGACACGGTTCCGCAGCGGGATGCTGACCAATCCGTTCAGTAGCCTGATCGGGATCATTGGCGAGTATGGGATCCTGGGCACGATTGTCTTCGTCGTTTTTGCCGCGGCACTGGTACGGCGAGGGACCGCGACGTGGCGGGATGGAAATCGAGCAGCCAGCCAGCGCGCCTTTGGCGCCACCCTGGCCATGGCCATTCCATTGCTGCTGGTCCTGTCGTTCTTCGACACTTACTTCGAACAGCCGGACGTGGTCGTGCCGATTGCGCTGCTCTGGCTGCTGGCCAGCTGCACGCCGGAGCGCGCGTGAGCGGAGGGTCCGTGGGCTCCGCGGGCGAGCTCCCGCCGAGATGGCCCGAGCTGCTACTGCGCGCGGGAGGAGGAAGGATTCCGGCGGCCGGGCCAGAGGGCGCCGAGCGCGCCGCGCAATTCGGCCGCGCCCTCGGGGTCCGCGGCGCGGGCCGTACCGGAGGTGGTCCGCAACGCGATGAGCAGCGCGGCCACGCAGCCACCCAGGATGGCACCCAGGAGCGTCATGCGTGTCCGGACCGGGTAACTGCGGTCGAGTGGTGGGGCGGCGACCTGTACCACGGTAAATGTCGGGTTGTCTCGCGCCTCGGCGATCTTTGCCTCGGCCAGTTCCTGGGTCATCTGGCTGAAGGCGATCTGTGCCACATCAATGCGCCGCTGGAGCCGCTGGCGCTCCAGCGCCAGCCGGGGCATCTCCAGCCCGGCACGGTTGCGCTCGAGGAAGCCCCGCATCTCGGCCTCGGCCGCCTCGAGCGTCGCGCGCGCGGATGCCAGCTCACGCTCGGCGAAGCGCCGCCGCCCGGTGGCGCTGGCCTGGCGCATCGTGGTGTTGAACGCCTCAAGGCGGTGGTAGAGCTGGTTGGCGACGTCCGCTGCCAGGGTGGGGGAAGGCAACGCCACCGACATGCTGATCATGCCGGTGCGATCGTTGGTATTAACGTCGATGGCCTCATCGCGCAGAAAATCAATCGTGTTGTCGAGCGTCCGCTCCGGACTGTCGCCGCCCTGGTGCAGCAGCGCAGTAAGCGGACGCCGGGTGCCGGGAGCGTCCGGGTCGGCGAAGGAGTCACGCGCGATGGCGGCCAGCAAGTCATGGCTCTGCAGCAGTTCGGCGTAGAACTGCAGCGACCGGGTGCCTTCGTCCATGGTGAAGCTGGCTCCGAACTGGCTGCCCAGCGCGGCGAGGCCGCTCGACAGGGCGGACGCGGGCTCGTCCCCGGGCGCAAAGATCGTGACGGCGGAAAAGCGGGGCGTGGCCACCAGCGACCACACCGCGGCGATCGCGCCACCGAGCAGGACGCCAAGGACCAGCAGCCGGGCGTGCCGCAGCAGTGCCGCGGCGAGGCCCAGCATCGTGATCGGGGTGCTGTCTGACGAAGTCGAGTCGGGGGCAGGCATCGTGAACGCGAAACCTCATGGCGTCCGCACAGTGCGTCAAGAGCCCGGGCGGCCGCGCCCGGCGGCCAGGCGTCCCCACACGCGGGCAGCCGCGTGAGGCGCCACTTTGCCTTCCTCTTCCGCGACTCGATGGTGTATGGCGTCGCCGGCGCGCTCAACCGGGTCGTCAAGATCCTGCTCGTCCCGATCGTGGCCAAGGCGTATTCGACCGAGATCTACGGCGCGTTCGACTCGCTGAACGTGTATCTCTACGTCGCTGCCGTCGTGGCGATCCTGGGACTCAATTCCGCGGTCGTGATCGTGGCCACCGCCGATGGACAGGCGTCATCGCCGGCCAACCTGCGCGGGCCGGCCGTGACGAGCATTCGCGTGGTGCTCGCCGCCAGCGCCGGCCTCGCGGCAGTGCTGATCCTGGGCGCCCGATTCTGGAGCGAGCTGCTGCTGGGATCCTCGCGGTTCACCACCCCAATGATCTGGGCGGCGCTCAGCATTCCGTGTTCCTCCGTGCTGCTCTTCACGCTCAGCCTCTTGCAGTGGAGTTTCCGGCGCGCCTGGTACGTGGGACTGGCGCTCGGCACCGCCGTGCTGACGATCGGACTCACATGGATCGTGGCAACCCGCACCTCCTATGGCCTCACCGGATTCTTTGTCGCCAACCTCATCGGGCAGGGGAGCGGGGCGGTCGCCGGCCTGTTTGCCACGCGTGACATGCTAAGGGGTGACTGGGACCGCGGCGCGCTGCGGCGGCTGTTTGCGCTGGGACTTCCGTTTGCGGTCATCGGCGCTGCGGGGACGCTGCTGCCCAGCATCGACCGACTCTTCCTGGTCCAGGCGCATTCGCTGGATACCACGGCCGTCTACGCACTGGGCCAGAAGATCGCGGCCCTGAGTGCCCTCATCCTGGCCGGGTTCCAGGCGGCCTGGGGACCGTTTGCCTTCGCGCGCCGGAGCGACCCCGACAAGGCCCGCCTCTTCTCCACCGTCCTGCTGGTGGCGGCAACGGCGGTGGCGGTGCTGGGCGTCCTCTGCGTCCTGCTGGCGCCGATGATCTCACGGCTCATGGCGACGGAGGCCTACGCTGGCGCCTCCGTCTATGTCGGTCCGCTGGCACTCTCGACCGGACTCACCGCAGTCTTCGCCGTCGTCGCGATCGGCTCCGTGATGGAAGGCCGCACGCTGCACAACCTGGCGGCGTACATCATTGGCCTTTCCGTGACACTGGGGCTGAACATCGTGCTGGCGTTGCTGCGCACTCCTCCGGTCGGGATCGCCTGGGCCAACATGGCGGGCCAGTTGTCGGCGGTGATCGTCATGGCGGTGCTGTCGCAGCGGGTCCATCCCGTGCCGTATCCCTTTGTCCGTGCCATGTGCATCCTGGGCCTTGCGGCGCTGACCGTGGCCGAACTGGGAGGGCGAGTGGCGAGCATGGGGGGTGCCGAGATCGGCTACCTCATGCTCGCGCTGGTGGTGATGACGGGTGTCTGGCTCTGGGTCGCCGTGCTCAATGCCGGGCAGCGTGCCCGGGTCCTGGCCAAGGTACGGCGAGCACCGGGCGCGCTCTCATGACGCTCGCCGCCTCATACGGTGTCGTCGCCGCGGTCACGGCCGTGCTCCGAGTCGTGCCGGGCCTGCTCTGGAAATACCGCGGCATGGACGCCGGGGCGCACCTGCTGCTGCGGCGGCAGATTCGCCGGCACGGCATGCGCCTCCGGATCGACGGCTGGCCACTGGTCCTCGACAAGCGATTCACCTATCCATGGGCCTTTCACTGGCTGCTCGCGCTGCTGCCCGAATCGTGGCTCCGCCGCGTGCCGCCATTGCCCAGCGCGATCTGCGATGTGCTCCATGCAGTCCTCGTCGTGTGGCTCGCGGGCCATGTCGTCCCGATCCTCGCACCCCCCGTTGATCCCGCGGTAGCGGGGCTCGTGGCGGGGCTGCTCTTCGGGACATCGCCGGCGCTGCTGGTCGCGGGGTTCGGCCCGCGCGCGTACGAGGTAACGCCAAGACCTTTCGGGGAACTGCTGTACACGGTGATGCTAGCGGGCGCGCTGCTCTACCTGATCGAGGGCTCCCCCGTCGGGCTTGGCATCGCCTTGCTGGCGAGCGGTGTCCTCCTGCTCTCGAGCAAGTTCGCCGGTCAGGTGCTCTTGTTCTGCACGCCGGCCATGGCGCTCGTGGCCCGGGACGCGCGGCTGCTGTTGCTCCTTCCCGCTGCGTTCCTGGTGGCGATCGGGCTGTCCGGCGGCGGCTACTGGTGGATACTCCGGGCACAGTGGGTGCACCTGAAGCATTATCGGAGCACCCTGCAGTACCAGCATCCGGTGCTTGCCCGCCGCAACCGGGGTCGTGATCTCGCTCGCGCCTTCGGTGCGGTGCTGTGCGCGCCACGGCATCGTGCCCGCTGGACCCGGCTGGTGCAACTGGCAGAGGCACATACCGTCCTGCAATTTCTTCTCCGGAACGTTCTCTGGTGTGCGGTGGCATTGCTGCTGGTGACAGGACTCGGCGGCACAGGAGCGGCTGCGAGTCTGGCCTGGCGCACCGGGCTGCTGGCGTGGATGCTGGCGCCGCTGGTGCCATTCACCCTGACCTCCCTGCGGCACTATCGCTTTCTCGGCGAGGCAGAGCGCTATCCAGAATATGGAATCGCGCCTGCCGCTATCCTCGGCACGGCCGTTGCACTAGGGCTTCCTGCGCTAGAGCGCAACCTGATCGCCGTCGCCTATGTCGCGAGCGTCATCGTCGTAGAGGCGTACACGATCGCCAGGCTTCGCTGGAACGCCCGGCGCCAGCGCGTCCGCGAGCTGGATGAGGTCATCTCATTTCTCGGGACGAAACCCGCCACTGCCGTGGTGATCCCGCTGCCGTGGCATGTTGCTTTCCAGCTGGCCCCCGACGTCTCGTGCTCCTTTGTTGCCGCCATGGATGCGAGCGCATGGTGCCGGGATTACGACTCCATCTTCAGCAGTTATCCATGGATTCGTCCCGACGCGGCGAGGTGGAAAAGCGATTATAATGCGTCGCTCGTCGTGGTGGATTGCGCGGCGCTGCAGGCTGAGGGAACTCCGCCCTACGATTTTTCATCGCTTCGTCCGCGGTTCGGCAACGGAGCGTTCCAGGTTTTCGACTGGCCGGTCGACACCGCAGCCCTCCAGCAAGTGCCCGAGGCCTCCGCGTCAGGGCATGCGGGCTGAGGCAGAGTTCATCGTGGCGTCGCGAGGTCGCGTCGCGAGACGGGCGGCTACCCGGTGCCGTGCACCCCTGCAGACCGAGGCCACCTAGTTATGCGAGTTCTTTTTCTCGGCAGCAAGCGACTCGGGCTTCGCGTGCTGCAGACTATCGTCGCCACCCGTCCGGAGTCGCTGGTGGGAGTGGTGACGCTCCGGGATGACGACGACAGCCGAAGTGTGCGCCCCGATTTCCAGCGCTTCTGCGCCGAGCATCGCCTGACCCTTCATGAAGTCAGCCGCCGGTCGGAAGCCGACCAGGTGCTGGTGGAGACGTCGCCCGACCTCTGCATCGTTGTCGGCTGGTACTGGCTGATAGGTGAGGAGATGCGCTCGCGGGTCCCTGGCGGCTTCGTTGGCATCCATAATTCGCTGCTGCCCCGGTACCGGGGAGGCGCACCGCTGGTCTGGAGTCTGATTCGGGGAGACGCGGAAGTGGGCGCGTCCATATTTACCCTCAGCGACGGAGTAGATTCCGGGCCGATCTGGGCGGCGGTCCGGGTTCAGGTCGAGCCGCAGGAAGGCATCGGCAGCGTGCTTGCGCGGCTTGAGGATGGAGTCGTTGCCACGTTCCGGGAGCTGTATCCAAGGCTGCTTGATGGGCAGGCCAGCGCTCAAGCGCAAGACGTCACCGCAGCGACTTACTGCTGCCAGCGGCGGCCCGAGGATGGGCAGATCGACTGGAGCTGGCCCGCGGCCGCGATCCACAATTTCATCCGGGCCCAATCGGAGCCCTATCCGGGCGCGTTCACCATGCTGGGTTCGAGACCGCTGCATATCTGGCGCGCCGAACCGACTTCCGAGGTCTGGTTGGGCGTACCGGGGCAGGTAGCACGTATCATCGACGACACGGTCCTGGTCGTCTGCGGCGACTCTCGCTGCCTCGCATTGCGCGTCGTATCCCAGGATGGCATACGCTCGGCGGCGTCGCAGCTCATTCGGAGCGTACGGGCCAGGTTTCCGCAGCACCCGGTGTATCTGGAGCGCCTAGATACGATGGCACCGTCTCACGACACACCAGCAGAAAGCTCGGCGCATGGCCGCTCCTGACCCCAGCCACTTCATTCCGATCACCAAGGCGGTCTTCGACGACGCCGAGGCAACGGCCGTGGCAGAGGTGCTGCGCAGCGGCTGGGTAGTGCAGGGGCCCAGGGTGGCGGCTTTCGAAGAGGCCTTCCGTGCCTTCACGGAACTGCCGCACGCCGTGGCATGCACGTCGTGCACCACGGGGCTCCACCTGGCGCTGCTCTGCGAGGGCATCGGCCCGGGAGATGAAGTCATCGTCCCTGCCTTCACCTGGGTCGCCACCGCCAATGCGGTGCTGTATTGCGGTGCGACGCCGGTGTTGGCCGATGTCGACCTCGACACGTTCAACGTGACCGCCGAGGAGATCGAGCGGCGGATCACCCCACGCACCCGCGCCGTGATCCCGGTGCACCTGTTTGGCCTCGCCGCGGACATGGATGCGATCATGGCGCTGGCCCGGAAACGCGACCTTGCCGTGGTGGAGGACGCCGCCTGCGCGCTGGGCACGCTCTGGCGCGGCCGTCACGTAGGAGCGTTCGGCGGCGGCGGTGCCTTTTCGTTTCATCCGCGCAAGGCCATCACCACCGGCGAAGGCGGCATGTACACGACCAGCGATCCGGAGAAGGCCCGCCGCGCCCGGTCGCTGCGCGACCATGGCGCCAGCAAGTCGGATCACGCGCGCCACGCCAATCCCGGCGCGGCACTGCTTCCGGTATTCGACATGGTGGGATACAACTACCGGATGACTGACCTGCAGGGCGCCGTGGGCGTGGCCCAGCTCGCGAAACTTCCCGGCATCCTCGAGCGACGCATCGCATTGGCCAAGCGTTATGACGAGCTGCTGCGGGGCGTGCCAGGCCTCACTCCTCCCGTGGAGCCCGAGGGTTGCCGCCACGCCTATCAGTCCTATGTCTGCCGGCTCAGCGGGGACGAAGGCTCAGAGGCATCCATCCAGGCCGCGAACGCGCGTCGCAATGCAGTGATGGCCGCGCTCGAGGCGGAGGGAATCGCCACCCGGCAGGGTACCCACGCGGTACACATGCTCGATTACTATCGCCGCACCTTCGGTTTCGCGGCGATGGACTATCCTGGGGCGTGGGCAGCCGACCAGCTCAGCCTGACACTTCCGCTCTATGCGGGCATTACCGACGCCGATCAGGACCGGGTGGTCACCCGCCTGGCGGCTCACCTTGGCGCCGCTCGCGCGCATGCCTGACCGTCGGCGACTCTGGTCGCTGCTTGTCGACCCCGATGACGGGACCAGCCTGACGATGGTGAATGGTGGCGAGCCCGCACTCGTCTCCAGCACGGGGCGCCGCCACCCGATTGTGCGCGACATTCCCCGTTTCGTCCCGGAAACGGGCCTCGATCCCGATCAGGCGAGCACGCGCGATACCTTTTCCCGCAAGTGGGATCGGGTGGCGTCATTCGGACATGATGCCGCGACCCGGGATTTTCACCACGCCTGGTATCTCCAGCGCTACGGCTGGGAGAATGAGGCCGCCTTTGGTGCGTTCCTGCGCGGCTGCGAGCGGGTACTGGATGCGGGATGCGGAGTCGGCCGCGATGTGGTCTGGTATCGCCGCCACGCACCCGGAGTCGTGGCGGGGGTGGACATATCTACCGCGGTCGATCATGCGCGCGCCAACGCCGGGAACCTGGAAATCCTGCTGGCGCAGGCTGATCTCGCGCACCTGCCTTTTGCCGCGGCCACGTTCGACTTTGTGGCCTGCGACCAGGTGCTCCACCACACTCATGACCCCCGCGCGAGCTTTCGGCACCTGGTCTCCCGTGTGCGTCCCGGTGGGGTGATTGCCTTCTATGTCTATCGGGTCAAGGGGCCGATCCGGGAATTCTGTGACGAGCACCTGCGTGCGGCAGTCATCGCCATGCCCGAGGCTGACGCGCTCAGGATGGCGGAGGCGGTGACCCGCTTTGGCAAGGCGCTGACGGAGCAGGCGGTCACCATCGATATTCCGGAGGCGATTCCCGAACTGGGTGTCTCGGCGGGCACGTTCGACCTGCAACGCTGGCTCTACTGGAACGTGTTCAAGTGCTTCTACAACGCCGACTGGGACTGGGATACCAACGTCATGACCAACTACGACTGGTATCGCCCGGTGACGGCGTTCCGCTATTCGCCGGAGCAGATCCGCCAATGGATCCGGGAGGAGCAGCTCGAGATCCTGCATGAAGATGTCGGCGACGCCGGGCTCTCGTATCGCTGCCGGCGGCCTCTCACTGAAACGCAAGGACCGAAGGCATGACGCTTCAAGGCAAGCGGGTGGTCGTGGTCGGCGGCGCCGGCCTCATTGGCTCCCACGTCGTGGACCGGCTCACCCGGGAAGAGGTGGGTGAGATCGTGGTCTATGACAACTTTACGCGTGGCACCATCGGAAACCTCGAGGAGGCGCTCCGCGACCCACGCGTCAAGGTGTTCGAGCTGGGCGGCGACATCCTCCACACCGACCTGCTGGCCAGGGCGCTGGAGAAGACCGACACCGTCTTCCACCTGGCGGCGCTCTGGCTCCTGCACTGCCACGAGTATCCCCAGTCCGCCTTCGAGGTGAACATCCGGGGCACCTTCAACGTGCTGGAGGCCTGCCGGCATCAGGGCGTCCGGCGGCTGGTGTACTCGTCATCTGCCAGTGTCTATGGCGACGCCGTCGAGATCCCGATGACCGAGTCGCACCCGTACAACAACACCACGTTCTACGGGGCCTGCAAGATTGCCGACGAGCACATGGCCCATGCGTATCACCACCGCTATGGCCTCGACACCATCGGCCTTCGCTACATGAACATCTATGGGCCACGGCAGGACTATCGCGGCACCTATGTCGCCGTGGTCATGAAGATCCTCGACCGGATCGACCGTGGCCTGCCCCCGATCGTCTACGGCGACGGGTCCCAGTCCTATGACTTCATCTACGTGGCCGACGCCGCCGACTGCAATGTCCTCGCCGCCAAGGCCGCTGTGACCGACGGCTGCTACAATGTCGGCAACGGCGTGAGCACCACCATCAAGGACATCTGCCAGCTCCTGCTCCGGCTCACGGGCAGTGAGCACCTGGGCATCCAGTACGAGCCCGCCGGCCAGACGTTCGTGACCCGTCGTCTGGGCTCGACCGTGGCCGCCGAGCGCGACCTTGGCTTCCGCGCGACCACTGACGTCGAGGAGGGGTTGCGCCGGCTGATCGCCTGGCGGCAGGCGCACAAGGAGGCCGTGGCCGAGCGCCAGCGCGCCGTGGGTGCGGCGGCCGACTGATGTGCGGCATCGCCGGTGTCCTGGACCTGCGGGGCAATCCCGTGGCGCACGAAACGGTCCAGCGCATGACCGATGCCATTGCGCACCGGGGACCCGATGGCGAGGGCCACTGGCGCGAGGGGCCGGTGGGGCTGGGGCACCGGCGGCTGGCCATCATCGACCTGTCGCCGGCAGGTCGCCAGCCGATGCTGGATGAAAACGGCGCCGCGGTGCTGGTCTACAACGGCGAGATCTACAACTTCCGGGAACTGCGCTCGGAACTCGAGCGCTTCGGCCGGCGGTTCCGTTCCCAATCGGATTCCGAGGTGCTGCTGCAGGCGTACCGCGAGTGGGGTCCCGCCTGCCTCGAACGGTTCAACGGCATGTTTGCCTTTGCCATCTGGGACCGGTCGAGCCGGCAACTCTTCCTGGCGCGGGACCGGTATGGGGTCAAGCCGCTCTACTGGTGGACCGATGGACGGCGGTTTGCCTTCGCCTCCGAGATCAAGGCACTGCTGACCCTGCCGGACCTTCGGCGCGAAGTCTCGCTTCCGGCACTGCACCAGTACTTCACTTTCCAGAACGTCTTCACCAGCGAAACCCTCTTCCAGGGCGTAGAGCTGCTGCCACCCGGACACACGCTCACGGTGAGCGTAGAGAGCGGGGTTGGCGCGCCGGCTCGCTACTGGGACTATCGCTTCGGCGCCGACGAGCTGCGGCTGGATGAGGCCGACTGCGTGGACGCCCTCTTCAGCACCTTCCAGGAGGCAGCCGTCCGCCAGCTGGTCAGCGACGTGCCGATCGGCTCCTACCTGAGTGGCGGCATGGACTCCGGATCACTCACCGCTGTCGCGGCGCAGCACCTGGGCCGGATCCGCAGCTTCACGGCGGGCTTCGACCTCACTTCCGCGGCGGGCCTCGAGCTGGGCTGCGATGAGCGCGGCGCGGCGGAAATGATGGCGCATCACTTCCGGACCGAGCATTACGAGGTGGTGCTCCATGCGGGCGACATGGAGCAGGTGATGGGTGACCTCATCTGGCACCTCGAAGACCTGCGGGTGGGGCAATCGTATCCCAACTACTACGTGGCCCGGCTCGCCAGCCGGTTCGTCAAGGTGGTGCTGTCGGGATCCGGGGGCGACGAGCTCTTCGGCGGCTACCCTTGGCGATACTTCCAGGTGGCCGGCAGCCGGAGCCCGGATGAGTTCTTCCGGAACTATTACGCCTTCTGGCAGCGGCTCATCCCGGAGGACGACAAGCCGCGCCTCTTCAATGCCGCCACGCTCCGCGCCATCGCGGGGCATTCCACCATGGATGTCTTCCGGGATGTCTTCGCCGGGCACGACATGCCACTGGAGAGCCAGCAGGACTACGTCAATCATTCGCTGTATTTCGAGGCGCGTACCTTCCTGCATGGGCTGCTGGTGGTGGAAGACAAGATCAGCATGGCCCACGGGCTCGAGAGCCGGGTGCCGTTCCTGGACAACGCCCTGGTGGATTTCGCCATGCGGGTGCCGGTCGGGTTCAAGCTGGAAGCGGGCCTGCTGCGCGAGGCCGTGGACGAGGATGACATCGTGCGGCGGCAGCGCTTCCGCCGCTCGGCGGAAGGGAAGACCGTGCTGCGGAAGGCGATGCAGCGGTTGATCCCGCCGGAGATCATCGAGCGGAAGAAGCAGGGCTTCACCGGGCCGTACGAGTCGTGGTACCGCGGTGAGAGCCTGGACTACATCCGCCGCCTGCTGACGAGCCCGCGTGCCCGCTATCGCGAATTCCTGGATCCCGGCTTCGTCGAAACTGTGCTGGCGGAACATCAATCGGCCACCTGCAATCATCGGCTGCTGATCTGGTCGCTGCTGTGCTTCGAAGTCTGGCTCAGGAGGTTCATGTGAGCCACCACCCCCTCCTGCAGGGGGTCGGCCTGACGCTCGATGTGGACTGGGCGCCGGATTGCGTCATTGATCATGTGGCCGCGGAGCTGCGCCGGTCGGGGGTCCCGGCCACCTGGTTCGTGACTCACGCGGCCGCGGCCGTGGAACGCCTGCGAGAGACGCCGGCGTTGTTCGAGCTGGGCATCCACCCCAACTTCCTGCCGGGCTCGTCGCACGGCGCCACCGTCCGCGAAGTGCTATCACATTGCATGCGACTCGTGCCCGAGGCGCGCAGTATGCGGACCCATTCCCTGGTGCAGTCATCGCCGCTGCTGGGCCAGGTTGTCCGCGAGACACCGATCACGGTCGACGTCAGCCTGCTTCTCCCTCGGCATCAGGGACTCCAGCCGGTGCA
Organism: Gemmatimonadales bacterium; assembly: GCA_035707845.1. Lineage (GTDB taxonomy): Bacteria > Gemmatimonadota > Gemmatimonadetes > Gemmatimonadales > GWC2-71-9 > CAMLHP01. Next base: position 12,691 of record DASSTP010000134.1, read on the forward strand.
GATGCCGCTTGCTGGCCGCACCCTGCTGCGCCTTCCATTCTACTGGGAGGATGATATCGAAATGGCGTTCGCGACGCCGGACTGGACCCCGCTCCGGGCGGAGCATGGCGGGAGCTTGCGTATCCTGAATTTCCATCCCATCCACATTTATCTGAATTCGACGACGATGGGGGCCTATCAGGCGCTCAAGGCAGCGGTGCCCGATCTGCAGGCCGCGACGCCAGCGCAGCTGACACCATTTCGCGAGCAGGGCCAGGGCACGGGGTGGGCATTCCGGCAGCTGGTGCACCAGCTTGCCCGCAGCGGTGAGGCAGCCAGGGTGGGAGACCTCGCCGACCGGTGGTTGGGTCAGGAGGATTCGTGCTGCTGAGCAGCTGCGCCGCGGCCGCCCAAATCACGGTGCTGCGTGATGCGGCATTCACCGCGCTCGGAATGGTTATCGACACGCCGCCATCGGCGCTGGTCTACTGCGAGCACGAGCGTTACCTGTCCTTGATCGAATCAAACCCGGCTGTGGCGTGTGTCCTCACGTCGGCCGCGCTTGCGGACCGGATTCCCGGCGAAATGGGCGTTGCGGTGACGGCTACCCCGCGGCGAGCGTTCTACGAGTTGCACGAGCACCTGGCTCGTCAGACCGACTTTTATGGCGTCACCCATCCGTCGGCGATCGCGCCAACGGCCGAGATCCACTCGAGCGCCAGTATCGCGGTCACCAATATTCGCATCGGCCCCGGTGCCATCATCGAGCCACACGTGACGCTGCTGGGTCGCGTCGAGATAGGGGAAGGCAGCGTCGTGCGTGCAGGCAGCACCCTGGGTTCGTCCGGGTTTGAGTTCAAGCGACTCGGCGGCCGGATAGTCAGCGTCACTCACGCGGGCGGCGTCCGCCTGGGAGCAGGCGTGGAGCTCCAGGCAAACTGCGCAGTGTCACGCTCGATCTTTGGCGGATTCACGGCGCTGGGCGATGAGACGAAGCTTGACAACCTGGTGCATGTCGCCCACGGGACATCCATCGGCAGGCGCTGCCTGATTGCGGCGAATGCGATGATTGCTGGTTCGGTTGTTATCGGGAACGATGTCTGGATTGGGCCGTCCAGTGCCATTTCGAACCAGGTACACATCGGAGACGGAGCCAGCATCAGTATCGGTGCGGTGGTGACGCGGGATGTCGCCGCCGGCGAACGCGTCACCGGTAACTTCGCGGTGCCTCACGAGCGGTTTCTTGCGCACCTGCGATCCATGCGGTAGCGCCTATGGCGGCATTCAGGATCGGCGACCGGGCCGAACTGCGACGGACCATTTCCGACGAGGATGTGCGGGCGTTCGCCGCGCTCACTGGCGACACGAATCCCGTGCATCTCGACGATGACTTCGCCGCCTCGACGCGGTTCGGGCGCCGCATCGCCCATGGGATGCTGGCTGCGGGTGTCATCAGCGCCCTGCTGGCGACCCGGCTTCCGGGCCCGGGCTCAATCTACCTGAGCCAGACCTTGCAGTTCCGTGCGCCAGTCTACCCGGGTGAGTCCATCACTGCCTTCGCGGAAATCATCGCCATCCGCAGTGACAAGCCCGTGCTGACGCTGCGCACCTGGTGTCTCAATGAGGCTGGTGTGACTGTGCTGGAGGGTGAAGCCGTGCTGCTGGTGCCGTGCTGACCGACACGGTGATCATCGGCGCCGGGGTGATTGGGCTGGCGGTGGCACGGGAACTCGCCATGGCCGGGCGTGAGGTGGTGGTGCTGGAACGCCACGCCGGGCCGGGCATGGAAACCAGCAGCCGCAACAGCGAAGTCATCCACGCCGGCATCTACTACCCGCCCGGCTCGCTCAAGGCCCGGCTCTGCGCTCCCGCCAGCATCGAGCTGCTTGCGTGGTGCGAGGCGCACCGGGTGGGCTGCCGCCGCATCGGCAAGTTCATTGTGGCCACCTGCCCGGAGGAGGAGCCCGAACTCGCCAGCCTGCTGGAGCTTGGACACCGCAATGGTGTCGCGGGCCTGCGTTATGCCACCGCCGGGGAGCTGGCCCGGGAGGAGCCGGACGTCGGGGCAACGGCGGCGCTCTGGTCCCCCGACACGGGCATCGTGGACTCCCATGGCCTGATGCGCAGCCTCGAGCAGGAGGCGCTGCAGCACAGTGCCGTCATCGCCTACGGCCATTCATTCACGCGCGCGGAGCCGGCCGGGTGCGGTTACAGGGTCTGGTGTGCGAGCGCCGCAGGAGATGACGAGACCGTCATCCATGCAACCACCGTGGTGAACTGTGCCGGGCTCGAGGCAGACCAGATCGCCGCTGGCATGGGTATTGATCTGGATGCCGCGGGTTACCGACAGGTCTTCGTGAAGGGCTCCTACTTCCGCCTGCGGGAGGGCGCGGCAATCCAGCTCCGCCACCTGGTATATCCGGTGCCCAACCCTGCGCTGACCGGGCTTGGCGTGCACGTGACGGTCGACCTGGCTGGCGGCGTCCGCTTCGGCCCCGATGTCGAGTTCCTGGGCGACCGGGTGCGGGACTATCAGGTTCCGCCCTCGAAGGCAGCGGGGTTCGCGGAACGCGCGTCACGATATCTTCCGGCCCTTCGCGCTGACGACCTTCGCCCTGACCAGAGCGGGATACGTCCCCGGCGTGTCCTTCCCGATGGCGTGGTCCCGGACTTCGTCATCGCCGAGGAACGCGCGCGAGGCCTGCCCGGCTGGATCAACCTGATCGGCATGGAATCGCCCGGCCTCACCTGCTGCCTGGCCATCGCGCGGGAAGTCAGGGCGTTGATGTAGCTGGGCGCGGGTCACGGGTCTCGCGTCACGGGTCTCGCGACTCGCGACTCGGCAGCGGCGCTCTTCATTGCTCGGAGTTCACCCCATGTGCGGCATCGGCGCCATTCTCTCGCTGGACGGGACCCCGCTGCCGGAGCTCGATGCGGCTCTCGGCGCCATGAATGCGCTCCAGTCCCATCGCGGCCCGGATGGCGACGGTACATGGGTGCACCCAGCCGGCCATGCCGGTCTCGCGCACCGGCGCCTCAGCGTGATCGACCTTGAGGGCGGGGCCCAGCCGATGGACACGGGTACCGGCGCGGTGATCTCCTATAACGGGGAGATCTACAATTACCGCGAACTCCGCAGCGAACTCGGCGCCGACCGGTTTCGCACCGCCAGCGACACCGAGGTCATCCTCCGGGCGTACGAGCGGTGGGGCCCGGACTGCGTCAGGCACTTCCGCGGCATGTTTGCCTTTGCGCTCTGGGATGACCGCCTCGGCCAGCTCTTCTGTGCCCGCGACCGCTTCGGGATCAAGCCGCTCTATTACACCGTCCAGGACGGCGTGCTCTACCTGGCCTCCGAGGCCAAGGCACTCCTCCCCTTCGTGCCGGAGATCGAGACCGATCCTGCCGGCCTTCGCGATTACCTGGCCTTCCAGTTCTGCCTTGACGGCAAGACGCTCTTTCGCGGCATCCGCGAACTCGCTCCGGGGCACGTGCTCACCGCCGACCGCAACGGCCATGTGCACCAGTCGCGCTACTGGGAGGTGTTCTTCGAGCTCGATTTCGGGCACACCGAGCACTGGTTCCGGGAGCAGCTTCGTGCGCTGACCGAAGAGGCCGTCGCGCTCAACCTGCGCTCGGATGTCCCGCTCGGCGCCTACATCAGCGGCGGCATGGATTCCGGGGTCGTCGCCGCGCTCGCGGCGCGTTCACAGGATGGCCTGCTCGGCTATTGCGGGCGATTCGCCGAGGGACGGGACTACGACGAATCGGCCTACGCCCGGCAGGTCGCCGCCGCCAGTGGCATCCCGCTCGTCGAGTGCACGATTACCGCCGAGGATTTCGTCGGCAACATCGGCGCGGTCATCTATCACCTGGACACGCCCGCCGCGGGCCCGGGCGCATTTTCCCAGTACGTGATTTCCCGACGCGTGCGGGAGGACCGGAAGGTCGTCCTGGGCGGGCAGGGAGGCGACGAAATCTTCGGCGGCTACGCCCGTTACCTGATTGCCTATTTCGAGCAGTGCATCAAGGCGGCCATCGACGGCACCATGTACGATGGCAATTTCATCGTGACGTACGAGTCGATCATCCCGAGCCTGGCCAGTCTCCGGCAGTACAAGCCGCTGCTGCAGGACTTCTGGCGGGACGGCCTGTTCGAGGACATGGACCAGCGGTACTTCCGGCTGGTGCATCGCGCGCGCGACCTGGAAGATGAAGTCGCCTGGGATGCCCTTGGCAGCTACTCGCCCTTCGATGCGTTCCGCCAGGTCTTTCACTCCGGTAACGTGCGGCGCGAGGCGTATTTCGACCTGATGACCCACTTCGACTTCAAGACCCTCCTGCCGGCGCTGCTGCAGGTGGAAGACCGCGCCAGCATGGCGCATGGACTGGAGTCGCGCGTGCCGCTGCTGGATCATCGCATCGTCGAGCTGGCCGCGAGCGTGCCTCCCGACATCAAGTTCCACGCAGGCGAGATGAAGCGCGTCTTCAAGCTCGCGCTCGGAGACCTGCTTCCCGAGACGGTTCGCGACCGGACGGACAAGATGGGATTCCCGACCCCGTTCACCGAATGGAGTCGCGGACCCGCGCGAGAGTTCATTCGCGACACGCTCTCCAGCGGCCCCGCGCGCACTCGGCCCTACATCCGGAACGATCGTGTCCTGCAGCGCCTCGACCGCGAGCCCCGGTTTGGCCGTGCCCTCTGGGGCTTCCTGTCGCTCGAACTCTGGCAGCAGGCGTTTCATGATCGCGAGCGGGAGTTCAGGAACATGCGTCAGGCGTCGAGCGCGTGACGCCCGACGCCTCCATTGCCGCCCTCCGTCCGCCCACCATACATTGCCACTTCCCGGCGACGTGCGCTTCCCGCGCCGGCGTTTCACCCTGTTTCACATATGGAGTGAGCAATGACCATGGACACCCTGCGTGCACTGCTGGCGCATGAACTGCAGGATCTCTATTCGGCCGAGCAGCAGCTGGTCGAGGCGCTGCCGAAGATGGAAGAAGGCGCGACCGATCCGGACCTCAAGCAGGCCATCCGCGATCACCTCAAGCAGACGCGCGCCCATGTGGACCGGCTCGACAACGCCTTCGGCGCCCTGGGCGTCAGCGCCTCGGGCGAAATGTGCCGGGGCATGCAGGGGCTGATCGAGGAAGGCGCGAAGATGCTCAAGGAGAAGGGCGATGCGGCGGTGCGTGACGCCGGGATCATCAGTGCGGCCCAGCGGATCGAGCACTACGAGATTGCCGGCTATGGCTCGGCGCGCACCTTTGCGCAGAAGCTGGGCGAGAATGGCGTCGCCGAGCTGTTGCAGAAGACCTTGGACGAGGAAGGCGAGACCGACGAGCGGCTGACCCACCTGGCCAAGTCGAAGATCAACGCGGAAGCGATGGCGGGGTAAGCTGGACAGTTGGACAGATGGACAGATGGACAGTTGGACAGTATGCATGCCTGTCCATCTGTCCATCTGTCCATCTCCCTCAGTGCTTCCCGTTCGACTCGTGCTCGGCGGCGTAGCCGTAGAAGTAGTACTCCTCTCCTCCGCGCGCCACTGCGCCCGCGGGGTCGTTGAGCACCGCGCCCACCATGGTGGCACGCACGTCCTCCAGTTGGCTGCGGGCCCGGTCCAGCATGTCGCGATCGGACGCGCCCGCCTTCACCACCAGCAGCACCCCATCCGCCGCCGCCGCGATGACGGACGCATCGGCCACCGCCAGCAGCGGCGGCGAGTCGACCACGACGAGATCATAGGTCGTCGCCAGCCGCGCCAGCATGGAGTGCAGGGCCGGCCCGCCGAGCAGCTCGGCGGGACTCGGCGGGGTCTTGCCCGCGACCAGCAGTGACAGGTTGTCCACGTCGGTCTGCACAATCACCGCAACGGCCTGCACCGAACCCCGCAGTACCTCGGCGAGGCCCGGTTCCCGTGACTTGCCGAACAGGTGGTGCAGCTGGGGCTTGCGCATGTCGCCATCGATCAGCAGCGTCTTCACGCCCTGTTGCGCAAAGGAGAGGGCGAGATTGGAGGCAACGGTGCTCTTGCCCTCACGCTCCTTGGCGCTGGTGACCAGCAGCGTCCGAATGTCGCCCCAGCTGCCCGAGAACAGCAGCTTGGTGCGAATGGCCCGCACCGCCTCCGCCGTCCCGCCTCCCGGTTCGGTCAGCATGACGAGCCCCGGCTGATTCGTCCGCACGCCGAGGCGCGTCCGGGTGCCACCGGCTGCGGCCGGCCTTGGCCGGAAGCGCGGCAGCACGATCGGGTTGGGTGATTCCAGGAACTGCGCGAGGTCCCGCTGCCGCCAGATGGTGGGGCGGAGATAGTCCAGCACGAACGCCAGCAGGCACCCGGCCAGCAGCCCTCCCAGGAATCCGGCCATGGCGAGGAGCATGGCTGAAAGGCCGGTGGGCACTGGAGGCCCGGCGAAATCCACCAGCTCGACCTGGCCGACGCCGAGGGCCTCGGAGAGGCGGGCCGATTGATACTGCTCCTGCAACTGGCTCACTTGGTGGTCGGCCGTTTCGACGGCGGCCACGAGTGCGGTTTCGTCGCTCTCATTGGCCGACAGCTCGCGGTACTGCGGCGTCGCCCGGGCGCGCTGGGCATCGAGATCCTTGAGCTGCTGGTCCAGGACGGTGACGCTGCTCCGCACCGCGGTTCGCAGGCGGCTCTGGGCTCCCGCAATAAGGGAAGTCACCCGGGCGACATCGGGGCTGGTGGCCGCGCTGCCATAGGGGCCGGAAGTGAGCGAATCCCGTTCCGCCTGATACCGGGAGAGCTGCCCCGCAATCTGCATGATGAGCGGCTTGTCCTCGAGACCGGGCGACGCGAGCAGGGCCAGCAGTGCGTCGCCATTGGCTGCCGAGGAATCATCGAGCCGGCTCAGCAACGCCGTGTACAGTCGCCGCTGGTCGCTCAGGGCCCGGCGCCGGCTCTGGAGCGCGCCGGCCGTTGCCTGCTCCGAGGCAAAGCGCTCGCGCGCGCTGAACGCGCGCTGGCGGGTGCGGAAGGCGGCGAGCGCCTGGCGCGCATTCGCCAGCGTCCCATTGGCATCCCGGAGCTGTGCCTCGACAAACTGCCGGCGAGCACGTGACTCCGATTGGGCCGAGTAGGCGTTGGCGCTCTGGAAGACGCTCACCAGCCGGTCGGCGACGCGCCGCGCAATCGCGGTATCGGTCGCGGTGAAATGCACGTCCACTACATCAGTGTTTTCGCGCGGCTGCACGGAGAGATTACCCAGCAGTGCCTGGATCGCCGACTCGCGCGTGGCCAGCAGGACACGGGCATGGTCGGTGGCGGGCCGTTGCGCGACGGCAATCAGGAAGCTGTCGCTCCCGAGCGGCCTGCCGTATGGCACCGGTGGCGCGCCAGGCTCGGACTGCAGGGACACACCGTCCGCGCTGAAGCGCAGGTGCAGTGAGTCGGTGTGCTGGCTGCTTCCAACCTCGAGCGCGCGGAGCAGGCCCAGCGGCATGTCCGTCGTCCTGATCCGGAGCAGGGGCAGGCTGTCCACTACCGTCCCCGCCATCGTGCGACTCGAGAGCAGCTCGACCAGCGAGAGCAGCGGGCTCACCTCCGGGCCGCCCAGCCCGTTTTCTGCATCCGCGCGGGCCAGGCCGCCGCTCAGCTGGTTGCGGGCATCGTGGAGGCGGATCACTGCCGTCGCCTGGTAGGTGTGCGTGCGGAGCTTGGCATACGCAACGGCAGCGCCGCTGCCAAGCAGCGTGAGCAGGGCAATCAGCCCGAGGTGTCGCCGGAGAACGGCGAGCATCCGCCGCAGGTCCAGCGGGGCAAGGGGGGCATCGTCGTCGAGCTGGAAGTCATCCGCCGCACGTCGACGCGGCATGCTCCGGCGGACCTGGGGACGTGAGTCTTTCATTGGCGTGATACCGTGATGATGGCGGCCGCAGCGGCGAGCACGCTCGCCAGTGGACCGATGATGTCCCGGAACGCGTTGCCGCGCCGTAACACGAAGAGCTGGTCCCCCGACTGGACCGGCTGGCTGGCACGATTGACTCGCAGGTCGGTCAGGTCGATCTGCTCCTGCTGCCCATTGCGGATCAGGCGAACGTTGCGCAGGCTGCCTTCATCGCCGCCGCCGCCGGCCTGCGCAATTGCCTGGGAAATGGTGGTGCCGAGCGGCAGCGTGTAGAGCCCAGGCGTCCGCACCTCGCCGCCAACCGACACGCTGATCAGTGGCTCGATGACCACTTGAGGGTCATTCACCAGCCGGGTGAGGTAGCTGCGGATGCGTTCCGCCAGCTCCGGCAGCGGGGTGCCCACTGCCATGATGGATTGATAGAGCGGATGGCCGATGGTGCCGGACTGCAGCACATGGAATTCGCCGCTGAGCTCGGGCTGCCTCCAGACCGTGATGCGAATGACGTCGCCGGGCCGGAGTTGCGCATCGGCGACCGGTACCACCGCTGCCGGCGGAGTCTGGGCGCGGCCCTGGCTCGTGCCGGCGGAGCAGAGGCCGGCTGCAAGCAGGAGCAGGCGAGCGGGGCTAGGACAGGGGAGCATGAGCGCCTTCCTGGGGACGGGAAATGGGCCCGGCGTATGGTGGGACTGAACTGGACGAAGCGGGACGCGAGCCACCCAGCAGCACCCACGCGGTGGCCGCCAGCACGGCAAGATCGGACCATGGGGTGGCGCGACGAGCATACGCCAGGCTCACCCGCAGCTTCTCCGGAAGCAGGACGTCACGGTACCAGGCCACCGGATCCGGTGCCGCCGCGAGGAGGCTGGCCTCATCGCGGAAGCTCAGCGAGGCAGGATCGGTCAGCCCGGGGCGATAGCGCAGCAGCTCGCGTTGCTCATCCGAGTACTGCGCCACGAATTCGGGAAGTTCCGGCCGGGGACCGACCAGGCTCATCTCGCCGCGCAGGACATTCACGAGCTGGGGCAGTTCGTCCAGCTTCCAGCGGCGAAGCCAGCGGCCGGTGTGCGTGATTCGCGGGTCGGCGCCAGCCGTAATGGGCGCGCCCGGCCCCGCGCGCATGCTGCGGAACTTGACCAGCACGAAGGTGCCGTTCACGCCTGCGCGGCGCTGGCGATAAAGCACCGGGGAGCCGTCCCGCAGCCGGATGATGACGGCCAGGCCGGCAAGGACCGGAGCAAGCAGCACGAGCCCGGCCGTTGCCCCGAGCAGGTCCATGCCACGCTTCAGCGTGCCATTCATCGCCGGAACTCCCGGGCAATCTCCAGCACCGCCGAGATCACGTCGCCCACATCGTCGTCGGAGAGGCCGGGATGCAGGGGCAGGCTGAGCATGCGCCGGTAGTTGGCGAGTGCCACCGGAAAATCCTCCGGGGCATGCCCGTAGCGATCGCGGTAGTAGGGATGCAGGTGGACCGGGATGAAGTGCACCGAGCTGCCGATGCGCCGCGCGGTAAGGGCCTCGATGAACTGGTCCCGCCCGATGCGAAGCACGCCCGGCCGGAGCCGCAGGACGTACAGGTGCCACGCGTGCTCGACGTCGGCCCGTTCGACGGGCAGCTCGAACGCATCATGATCGCGGAAGGCAGCGTGGTACGCCTCCACCACCCGCCGCCGCCGCCGCTGGTGCTGGGCCAGCTTGCGCAACTGGCAGAGGCCCATCGCCGCCTGGATGTCAGTCATGTTGTACTTGAAACCGGGCAGGGCAATCTCGTAGTACCAGTGGCCACCCTCGGCGTAGCGGTTCCAGCCATCATGGCTCATGCCGTGCAGGCTGATCACGCGCGCCCGGCGCAGGAATTCGGGATCGCCGGTCAGCATCCCGCCCTCGCCGGTGGTGAGGTTCTTGGTGGCGTAGAAGCTGAACGCCACCGGATTGTCGCCGGCGCCAATCATCCGGCCGCGATAGCGCGCCGGCAGGGCATGCGCCGCGTCCTCGATCATGACGAGGCCGCGCCGCTTCACGATGTCGCCGATCGCGTCGAGGTCGGCCGGATGGCCGGCATAGTGCACCGGGATGACGGCGCGCGTCCGCCTGGTCGCCGCGCGCTCCACCGCCGCCGGGTCGAGCTGCAGCGTGTCAGGTTCCACGTCCACCAGCACCGGCCGCGCGCCGGCGTGCACGATCACGTTCGCGGTGGCCGCGAAGGTGAGCGTCGACGTGATGACTTCATCGCCGGGACCGATACCGGACGCCAGCAGCGCGGTGTGGAGTCCGGCGGTGCAGGAGTTGAGGGCCAGCGCCCCCGGCGCGCCCATGGTCGCGGCAAACTCCTGCTCGAAGGTTCCCGTGCGCGGGCCGGTCGTGATCCAGCCGGACCGCAGCACGGCGGTCACTTCGGCCACTTCCTCGTCACCGATTGCCGGCGGCGCGAAGCGCAGGAACTCGGTTCGCGGTGGCCGCAGGGAAACCCGACTGCCCGCCGTCATCTCGCCTCCACGTCCTCGGTGAGTCCAGCACGAAGCCGCTGCGCAAACTCCTCGTGCAGCCGCGCGCGATTGAAGCGTTCCAGCGCCAGGGCGCGGCCGTTGGCGCCCAGCCTCGCCCGCAGCTGCGGTTCCGCCGCCAGCCGCTGCAGCGCGGCGGCCAGCGCGCCGGGATTGTCGTGGGGCACGACGATGCCGGCCTGTGCGCCGCGCACCATTTCCGCCGCCGGTCCGGTGGCGATCAGGATCACCGGCCGGCCCGACGCCAGGGCTTCATAGAGCTTGGACGGGACCGCATCGGTGAAGGCGCGGTGCAGTGGCACGAGGATGATGTCGGCCGACGCAAGCAGCGCCGGCAGCTCGGCATGAGGCTGGGTGGGGAGGAAGCGCACCTGCGCCAGCCGCTCGCGCTCGGCCCGCGCGCGCAACGCCTGCCGGGTCGGTCCGTCGCCCATGAAGACCATGTCAATCGCGCCTGTCGGCGGCAGGAGCGCGGTGGCATCGAGCAACTGGTCGAGTCCCTGCGCAAGCCCGTGCAGCCCGGCGTAGAGTGCAATGCAGCGCCCGGCAGGACCCAGAGCGGCGCGCGCCGTCGGCGTCGCCCGCTCGGGTGCGAACGCCAGGCAGTCCGCGCCATTCGAGAGCAGGCAGGCCGGCACCCCGGGGAAACGTCGCCGGATACTTGCCACGATTTCGGTGGTCTGCGCGCTCACCAGCCACGACTTCCGGTAGCACTGTGCCTCCAGTGCCACGCTTAGGCGATGCCCCATGCTGCCGGGACGCACCAGGCCCAGCCGCACCGCCGACTCGGGCCAAAGGTCGGAGATGTTCATGACCAGCCGGGCGTGCGTTCGGCGGGCCAATGCCATCCCCGCCAGTGCCAGGAAGAGCGGGGGCGATTCCACGATCAGTACATCCAGGCGGCCAAGCTTCAGCAGGCCGCCCAGCGTTGATGACGCGACGAACGAGAAGTAGCTGGTGAGACGCGGCAGGAGGGCGGCCCGCTGGCTCGGCGCAATGAAGGTGCGGATGATCCGGACGCCAGCCTGCCGCTCTTCACGAAGCAAGCCACCATAGCCCGGCTGGATGCGGCCGGCGGGATAGTTGGGCATCGCGGTCAGCACCGTCACGTCGTCCCCGGCAGCCGCCAGGCTCTGCGCCAGCGCGGCAAGCCGCGCCTGCGGTGCGCCCACTTCCGGCGGGTAGTACTGCGTCAGGATGCCGATCCGCATCCTGCACGGTTGCACCAGCATGCCGGCCGCCACGGCGCGGCTGCGCGCGCGAGCAGTGAGAGTGGTTGGCGCCTGCATCTCAGGCCACCGTCCGAACGGGCGCACGGGAATCGCGGCGTGAGGTGCGCAGTCGCTCGGCCAGCCGGCGGCCGTTTTCCCAGAGGTTGAAGTGCGCCTCCATGTGGGCGCGACCCGCGGCGCCCAGCTGCCGCCGCGCTACGGGATTGCGCAGCAGGCGCTCGAGTGCGGTGGCCAGCGCCTCCACATCGCCCGGGGGTGTGAGCACCCCGCAGCGCCCGCCATCCAGCATCTCCGGGATTCCCGCCAGGTCCGACGCCACCACCGGCGCGCCGCACGCGAGTGCTTCCTTGACCACCGTCGGCATCGCATCGGGAGCGATGGATGGATGCACCAGCATCGTGGCGCCCTGCATCCTCGCCATGACCTGATCGGCGCTGAGCCAGCCGCGCAGTGTCACCTGCCCGGCAACCCCGCATTCGCGGGCGAGCGTCCGGAGTGACGCGTCATCGGGCCCGCCGCCGACAATCTCGAGGGCCGGCGTTAGCCCGCGCTCGCGCAGGAGCCCGAGCGCACGCACCAGCACGGCAAACCCCTTCAGCGGCTCGAGGTGACCCACGGCAAGCAGATGGTCCTCGGCGCGGCCGTCCAGCGTCACCGGGATCTGCTCGAGCGGCAGCCCCAAGTGATGCACCTGGATGCGCGACGCGATGTGCGGATACAGCGCGGGGAAGCGCTCCCGCAGGTAGCCGCGGTTGTACTCGCAGACGATGAAGATGTTGTCGGCGTACGCGAGCTTCGCATCGAGGAATGCCGGCTGGTGATACAGGTCCATGCGCGCGTGGACCATCATCGAGAAGGGGACGCCCGGCTGGGTATGCTGATGGAACAGGTACGCCGCCGATGCTGCGTGATTGCCCCAGTAGGCCAGTACATGATCGAAGCGCTCCGCACCGAAACGCTTGATGCAGGCCCAGGCCCAGGCTGAGACGTACGCTGACTTCATGGCGAGCGCTCCGCTCAGGCGCGCCGACGCACCGAGCAGGGGTGACATGCTCTTGAGGAAAGGCACCGCAAGCGCGGGCGGCCAGGGGCCGCCCGATTGGAGCAGTTGTGCAGGCGAGAGGTGATGCACCTTGTGACGGGGCAGCACGGTGGCGTCCAGGAGGGCTGGGACGGCCGCCCAGTAGTCCGCGCGGAGCGGGTAAAACGCGAAGACATCCAGCTCGATGCCACACTCGATCAGGGCGCGCAGGTCGCGTGCAAAAAATGTATTGAGGCGACCCGGAAACTGATTCGTGAAGACGGCAAGGCGCATTCAGCCCTCCCGCCGGGCACACTGGGGGCCCCAAGTGTGCGCTGGCGCACACAAGGAATTGTGATGCTGGTCACAGCGGGGAGTGCAGGAAATTGCGATCTTGTCGCCACTCAAAACCGGGCATGGGAAATGCCCGATTTTCGGGTGACACCACCACTGTCGGTCGCCCAGGTGGTTGCGTCGTACGGTCCATACGGCGAAGCTTGGAGCGCAATCGGAGATGGTCGAAGTACATCTCCGGCAGTAAAAATCGCGATGCCCCTCATTGAGGGCCGCGGTCAACGGCAAACCCGGTGAAAGCCGGGGACGCAAAGCTACGAGGCTAACGCACGACCCCTGTGCCATGCCAGTCGAGCCGCCCCAACGGACAATGAGGGACACCATGATCCGCCTTGCTGACTCCAAGGCCTCTGTGTTCACGTGCGCCATCGTCCTTCTCAGCGCTAGCTTATCCGCCTGCAGCGATTCCACCTCTCTGGCCTCGCCGGAGGGGGGGTATGATGCTGTCACCGAGTCCACGCTCAAGCGTGGCTCAACTGGCGGCGGGCCGGGCTGGAAGCAGGATGTCACGTCCGTGGACGTCACTCCCAACTCATTTTCACTCGCCGTCGGTGCCACCGCCCAGCTGAGCGTGGCGGCCCGCAACCGGATCGGCAAGCAGGTTGACGGCGTCACCGTTCGGTGGACCAGCTCTGACACCTCGGTGGCCACCATTTCCAGCGGCGTGGTCCGCGCCCGCACCGCCGGCACGGCAGCGCTTGTCGCCACCGTGAACGGCATCAGCGACACCGCCCACGCCACCGTTTCAACGACCGAGACTGCCGTGGCCGCGGTGGCCATCTCACCTGACTCGGCCAACCTTGTCGTAGGCGAATCGCTGCCGCTCACGGCGCACGCGCTGTCGGCGGACAGCACCGAGCTGGCTGGCCGCACCATTACCTGGTCCAGCTCGAACAGCACCGTCGCGAGCGTCACGTCCGGTGGCAAGGTGACCGGCCTGGCCAAGGGTTCAGCGACGGTCATCGCCACCTCCGAGGGCAAGTCGGCCCGCGCCACGATCATCGTGACCGCTGCGCCGCTGGTGCCGGTGGACTCCGTCGCCTTGTCTCCCTCGACCGTCCAGGTCGAGACCGGCGACAGCACGAAGCTCTCCGTGACCCTCCGTGCCGCGGACGGCACGGTGCTGACTGACCGCAGCATCACCTGGACGTCGGGTGATGATGGCGTGGCGAAAGTCAGCTCCACCGGCGAGGTGAAGGGCATCGCATCCGGCAAGACCACGATCACCGCCACCAGCGAAGGCCAGTCTGACGCCGCCGAGGTCCAGGTGATGGCAGAGGCCGGGGTGGTGACGTCGGTCAGCGTAACCCCGGCGTCGGCCTCGGTCACTGCCGGCCAGTCGGTGCAGCTCAGTGCCACACCCAAGGACGGCGCGGGCCAGACCGTCGCCGGCCGCACCGTGACCTGGGCGTCGAGCAACACGTCGGTTGCCACCGTCTCGACCAGCGGCCAGGTGCGCGGCGTGGCGGCCGGTACCGCGTCCGTCTCGGCGACCGTCGATGGCGTGCGCGGGACCAGCAGCATCACCGTGCAGGCCGTCACCAGCACCGACCCCGCACCGGCGGAGCGCATCGGCTACTATGTTGCGCCCAACGGCTCGTCGGGCAACAACGGCAGCATGTCGAGTCCGTGGGACCTGGCAAGCGTGCTTGGCGGCGGAAAGGGCGTGCAGCCGGGTGACACCGTCTGGGTCCGCGGCGGAACCTACCGCGGAGGATTTGTCAACAACCTCAACGGCAGCTCCACCCGGCAGATCGTGATCCGGCAGTATCCGGGCGAGCGCGCGACCATTGATGGTTACCTGGTGGTGCTCGGCTCCTACGTGACCTTCCAGGGCCTGGAAGTGATGAACTCCAACCCGCTCGGTACCTATCGCATTGGCGTGGACGTCAAGGCGCCCGGTGCCCGGCTGGTGAACCTGGTCGTTCACGATGCCGGGGCGAGCGGCGTGGGCCTGTGGAATGAGGCCCCCAACGCCGAGCTGTATGGCTCCATCATTTACAACAACGGCACCAACGCCAACCAGGACCATGGCGTCTACTTCAACGGGAACACGGGCACGAAGTACCTGACCGACAATATCGTGTTCGACAACTGGACCTACGGGATGCACGGCTACTCGAGCATCACGGGCGAGCTGCGCAACCTGCGGCTCGATGGCAATGTGGCCTTCAACAACGGTTCCATCGGGGCCAATGGCACCGCGCCGGACATGTACGTCGGCGGCAGTCCCGCGAGCAACATCACCGTCACCAACAACATGGGATGGCGGCGCGACGACGGCGAACTGGTCCTCCGCCTGGGTGACGGGGTCTCGGGCAACAGCGGTCTCACGCTGACCGGGAACTACACGGTCGGTCGCACCCTGATCGGCACCTGGTCCGGCCTGAGCCAGTCCGGCAATACCTTCCTGTCGTCGTCCACTCCGCCGACCTCGGGGCAGCGCGTCTTCGTGCGGCCCAACAAGTATGAGGATGGACGCGCCAATATCATCGTCTACAACTGGAGCGACGCCGGCGCCGCAAGTGCGGACGTGTCGTCCGTGCTCCAGCCGGGTGATACCTACGAGGTCCGTGCTGCGCAGAACTTCTACGGCACGCCGGTCGCTCGCGGCACCTATGGCGGCGGCTCGATTTCGCTGCCCATGAGCACGGTACAGCCCGCGTCCCTCATCGGCCGTTCCGGCCGCGATCCGGGGACGACGGGCACCACCTTCCACGTCTTCGTGCTGCTCAAGACCAACTGAGTCCAGCACAGCTCCGACCGGGGCGCAGGCGAGTTGGCCTGTGTCCCGAGCCGGGGCGGAACAGGTCGTCCGTTTCATGCGAGTGCGGCGCGCAGCCGCGGGCTGGCGGTACGACTGGCAATCCTTCCGTACACCGCGAGCAGTTGCTCGGCGAGCCGTTCCGTGCCTTCATGGCTGCGGGCAGCCCGCCCGGCCGCTGAGCCCAGCGTCTCCCGCAGGCGCGCATCCCTCGCCAGCCTGGCCATCAACGACCCCGCCGCAAACGCATCATCCGGTGGCAACAGGAAGCCGGTCTGGCCGTTCACCACCAGCCGGGGCACGTCGCCCACCGGCGTGGCCAGCACCGGGCGCTCTGCCTGCATTGCTTCCAGCACCGCATTGGGGCATCCCTCGTGCTCGGAGGTCAGCACCAGGAATGCGGCACGCCGAAGCCAGGGCGCGATATCGCGCTGGGGGCCAGTGAACTGAACATCACCCGGCCCCAGTCCCAGCTCACGGGCCATCGCTTCGAGCCTGCCGCGTTCGGGCCCATCACCCACGATCAGCCCGCGGAGGTCACTGCCCGCCTCGCGCGCGGCGCAGAGGGCGCGGAGAAAGCGGTCCACCCGCTTGACGGGCGACAGACTGCCCACGACAATGGCGATGGGTCCGGGACCAAGTGCCAGCGGAAGATCCTGCGTCATTGGCTCGGTGGCGGCTGACGCTGCGCTGCGACGCGCGAGCGCGTTGGGAACCACATGCACCCGATCTGCCTTGCAACCCACGGCCTCCAGCTGCTCCCGGGCTTTCCACGAATTCACGATCAGGTCGCCGGGAGCATGGAGCAGCCGGTCCGTCCAGCCGCCGGACGACGTCCGCTCGAATTCCAGGTCGCTCCGCATGGCGCCCACAGACACCGCGCGGCAGGCCGCGGCGGCCCCGGCCGCATAGAGGTTGGCAAAGAAGTGCGCCGCCTGCACCACATGCGGACGGAACGGGAGCAGGCGCGCCGTGAGCACCGCCGCGCGGACCGGCGGCAGGCGGGATGGCCCGCACCATACCGGCTCGATGCCGAGGTCGCGTAGCGATCGTTCATGGTGCTCGCCGCGCGTGAGCGAGAA
>DASSTP010000135.1:0-6980 GCA_035707845.1 Gemmatimonadales bacterium
GTGGCCCGGGAATGCGGCCGGCTTGGTGTCCTGGCTCACGAAGCGCTCAAGCTGGGTGGATACTCCCGGGTCGATTTTCGCTTGACACCCGAGGGCCGGCTCTTCTGTTTAGAGGTAAATACGCTGCCGGGCATGACGGCCACGAGTCTCATGCCGCAGTCGGCGGCCGCGGTTGGCATCGAGTTCCCGGAGCTGTGCGAGCGCATCTGCCGCACCGCCCGCCGGGCGGCCGGGCAGTAGACGGCCGGACACGCAAGAAGGCAGGGCGCACGCGCCATGAGTCTGTTGTCGTATCCCCGGATCACCCCTTGGGTCGGGCGCCTGCTCGCCGCCAACGCCGTGGTGCTGCTGCTGCTGGAGACCATCTTCACGGCGCCCGGCATCCGGGCCGCGCTCGCCTTCGATCCCGCGGCCATCGGCAGCCAGCCCTGGGGGCTGGTGACCTACCTGTTCGTCCATGGCGGGCTGCTGCACCTGCTGTTCAATTCCATCGCGCTCTTCGTCTTCGGCTGTGCGGTAGAAGAGCGGATGGGGAGCCGCAACTTCCTGCTCTACTATCTCTATTGCGGCGTGGGCGCGGCGGCGTTCTGCTGGGCGCTGAGCAAGGTCATGGTGGTCGGCCCGATCATCGGGGCTTCGGGCGCCATTCTCGGTGTCGCCGTGGCGTTCGCGCTCTACTGGCCCGACGCCCGCCTCTTTGTCTTCCCGATTCCCGTCCCCATCCGCGCGCGCACCCTGGTGCTCGCCTTCGTGGCGCTGGATGTGGCGCTCGCCCTCCTCGCCCCGTCGGACGGCATTGCCCACCTCGCCCACATCGGCGGCGCGGTGTTCGGCTTCCTGTACTTCCGCCTCCAGGCCTCTCAGAGCCGTGCCTTCCAGCCGAGACCGGTCGAGCACCTGGTGCGGGTGCCGCCGGTGGCGCATGAAGCGGCAGTGAGCCGCCGCTCGCCACCGGGAGTGATGCGCCCGCGCCCGCGTCCCGAGTCCGACGCCACCAGCGCCGAACTCGATCGCCTGCTCGACAAGATCAGCGCCAAGGGCATCGGAAGCCTGACGCCGACGGAGCGGCGGTTTCTCGACGAGGTTTCGAGGAAGAAGAAGACGGAGCTGCACTAGAGACGGACAGATGGGCAGATGGACAGTTGGACAGTTGGACAGTCTTCGCTGGCAAGTTCTGTCCAACCGTCCATCTGTCCATCTGTCCATCTTGCGCAAGCTCCGCTTGCGTTCTATCATGGCGCGTGCTCATCAACCTCCTTCCCGAATTCCTCTCCGTCATCGACGCCGACGAACCTGAAGCTGCCTACGCCCGCTACCGCGAGGCGCACCGTCCCGTGCTCGACGCCTACTGGCGCAACTACGTGCTCGACCCCGATTCGGCGCAGGCGCAGAAGGTGGTGCTTGACGCACTGAGCGCGAAGCGGGACGATCTTCGCGCCGTCATGGCCTCGCACAATCTCGAAGCGATCGCAGAGGACGCCTCGACGGCGGCCGCCGAACTGCTGCAGCTCGATCGGCCCGCCGACGTCTATCTCATGGTGGGAATGGGCGCCGCCAACGCCGGCGAGCTGGTCATTGACGGCCGCGGCGCGGCATTCATCTGCGTGGAGCACTTCACCGGCCGCCCCAACGCCGAGACCTACGGCATGGGGCTCTCGCCGGAGCTGATCCCCGTCTGGGTGGCGCACGAACTGGCGCACGTCGTCCGCTACACCTCACCCACCAGCGCCGGCGAGATCCGGCGGCTGGTGGAGGACAACGCCGGCTATTACGACTACTGGGCCACGGGGAGCCGGGCCACCCTGCGGGAGCTGCTGGTCAACGAGGGACTCGCGGTGCACGCCGCGCAGCAGGTTGCACCCGGCTTCGCCGCCGCCGACTACTTCGGCTACGCCCGGCGCCAGTACAACCGCCTGCGGGAAATGGAGTCGCTGCTCCGCCGAATCACCGGACCCGAGCTCGACTTCCGCGGCCTGGGTCTCCGGCTCCGCTACCTCACCGGCGGCATGAGCCCCAGCGCTCGCCTCATCAACGGGCGCGTCCTCCCCGAACGCGCCGGCTACTACCTGGGCTGGCGCATGGCCGACGCCATCGTCCGCGAGCTCGGCATCGCCGCCGCCCTGCGCGCCAGCGCGGAGGATATCACGGCGGCGGAAGAGGCATCGAGGGGGACGCTGAGCGCTTAGCGCTTCGCGCTTGGCTTCTCCTCCGCCACCTCCGTCTGCACTTGCCCCTTGTCATGCCGCTCGGTCACCACCTGCCCGTAATTCAATAGCGCCACCAGCAGCACTCCTCCAATCGTATTCCCGATGACGGCGGCCGCGATGAACGCGACCATCGGCCCCCACCCTGAGGATCCTGACCAGCTGCGGTAGAACGCCTCCGCCGAGCCCACGATTGAATGCTTGAATCCAAAGGCGGAAATCGGCGCGGTCAGCAGCCAGATCAACGCCAGCTGTGCCCCGGTCCGGTGGGTGGACGCCAGCACCCAGGTGAGCAGGGCGATCAGCCAGCCGGCGAAGATTGCCTGGTAGAGCGTGAGCAGGAACGGGCTCGAGGTCCCCTGCTCGGCCACCCGGAGCATGGCCTGTCGCAGCGGAGCCGGCAGCGCCGGCGTGCGCGCCATGAGCCAGGCGAATCCCAGCGTACCCAGCAGGTTGCCGCCCAGGAGTATGACCCACACCCGCAGCATCTTCACCAGCGCCTCGGCGCTGCGGCGATGCAGCAGCGGCAGGACCGGTGTCAGCGTGTTCTCGGTGAAGAGCTCGCTCCGCGCCATGATCACGAGGATGAAGCCGAGGGGATACGCCGCGGCCATGGCTGCGCCGGTATGCGCCGGACTGACCACCGAACTGGCGTACGCCCCGCCCAGGAAGCTGAAGCCGATGGCGAGGCCGGAGGCGAGTGACGAGATGAACAGCGAACTGGCAGCCCGGTCGAGCTCCTCGTTCGCCTGGCTCATCACGTTGTCGTGGATCTGGCTGGCCGAAAGACGCGTCCCCACTTCCGGCCGGTCTGCCGGCTCGCCGCCGCGCTGGGTCGGCCGTGGGGCGGATGGGCGACTCTTCATTCGACGAGAGTACCAGCACGCCGGGAGGCCGTATGTGCGGGTAGTCACAGGCGGTCGCAGGTCACAGGTCGCAAGACTCGTGACCTGCGACCTGCGACCTGTGACCTGCGACCTGCGACCTGTGACCTGCGACCTGCGACCATGCAGCCTCCTGTGTCTCCCATCACGGCACCCCCCACCCGGCGTCCCATACCCTTTGTCCAGACAAGCGTTGCGCTGGTCGTGGACGGTGCGCCGGATGGAGGCGCGTGTGGCTGGTGGTCCCGGTGGGCATGAGACTCAAGTCGGGCTGGTGGCTGCAGCGGGCTGGCTCCAGTCCGCGCTCCGGCCTGCGGGGCCCGACGCGACCAGGATCTACGGGCTCTGGGTCTTCATGCTGTGGATCTCGGCCGCCGTCCTCCTGGTGGTCATCGGTGCCCTGCTCTATGGCACATTCCGCCGGCGCCGATCCAGGCCCGACTCCGATCAGCAGCACACCCGACAACGGCGGATGACCCGCGCCGTTGCCACCGGGGCCGGCGTCACCGTGGTCATCCTCTTTGCCTTCCTCGTCTTCGATTTTTCGGTCGGGCGCGCGCTTGGCGCCCCGCGCCGAAGCGGCTTCGAGATCGAGCTGGTCGGGCACCGCTGGTGGTGGGAAGTGCGCTACCTCGCCCCCGCGCTTCCTGCCCGGGTCACCACCGCCAACGAAATTCACATCCCGGCCGGCGCGCCGGTCCTGGTGCGCCTCAAGTCGAATGACGTGATCCACAGTCTCTGGGTGCCGGACCTTACCGGCAAGCGCGACCTGATTCCGGGCAAGCGCACCAGTCTCTGGCTCCAGGCCGACACGCCCGGGGTGTATCGGGGCCAGTGCGCCGAATTCTGCGGCCAGCAGCATGCGAAGATGGCACTGCTGGTGGTTGCCGATACGCGCGCCGGCTTCGACCAGTGGTATGCCAGCCAGCTTGCCCCGTCTGCCGTGCCCACGGACTCGGTCACCATGCAGGGCCGGCAGGTGTTCCTCACCTACGCCTGCGCCCTCTGCCACACGGTGCGCGGCACGCCCGCGGCCGCGAGTCTCGGGCCCGACCTCACCCATCTCGCCAGCCGGCGCACCATCGGTGCCGGCGCACTCGACAACAACCGCGGCAACCTGGCCGGCTGGATTCTCGATGCCCAGTCCATCAAGCCGGGCGTGGACATGCCACCGAATCACCTGGAGCCGGACGAGGCCCAGGCACTGCTGGCGTACCTGGAAACCCTCAAATGACCGCGACCGCGTCCGGCCAGGCGCCGGCGTCACTCCGTCATGCGCTGCATGAGACCTGGGCCGACCGCCCCGGGCTGATCGGCTGGCTCATGAGCGTGGACCACAAGTCGATCGGCAAGCGCTATGTCATCACCGCCTTTGCCTTCTTCCTGCTAGGCGGGCTCGAGGCCGCGGTCATGCGAATGCAGCTGGCCCGGCCCGAGAACCACGTCGTCGGCCCCGACCTGTACGATCAGCTGTTCACGATGCATGGCACCACGATGATGTTCCTCTTCGCCGTGCCGGTGATGACCGCAATGGGCCTCTACCTCGTGCCGCTGATGATCGGTTCACGGGATGTGGCCTTCCCCCGGCTCAACGCCTATGGCTACTACGCCTACCTGATCGGCGGGCTCTTCCTCTACACCGGCTTCTTCCTCGGCTCCGGCCCCGACGCCGGCTGGTTTGCCTACACCCCGCTCTCCGGTCCCGAGTTCGGCATCGGCAAGCGGATGGATATCTGGGCCCAGACGGTCACGTTCACCGAGATCGCCGGCATCATCGCGGCCATCGAGATCATTGTGACGGTGTTCAAGCAGCGCGCTCCCGGCATGTCACTCAACCGGATGCCGCTGTTCGTCTGGTCCATGCTGGTGATGGCATTCATGATCCTCTTTGCCATGCCGTGGATCGCTGTGGACAGCCAGTTCCTGGCCATGGACCGGCTGATGCAGACCCAGTTCTTCAACCAGGCCGAAGGGGGCGACGCGCTGCTCTGGCAGCACCTGTTCTGGTTCTTCGGGCATCCCGAGGTGTACATCATCTTCATTCCCGCGCTCGGGTACGTGTCCACCATCATCTCCACCTTCACGCGGCGGGAAGTCTTCGGTTACCCGGCGATGGTCGGAGCGCTGATCGTCACCGGCTTCCTCGGCTTTGCCCTCTGGGTGCATCACATGTTCGTGACGAGCATCCCGCAGATCGGCGAGAGCTTCTTCACCGCCGCGAGCGCCATGATCGCCATCCCGACCGGCGTGCAGTTCTTCTGCTGGATCGCCACGATCTGGGAAGGACGGCCCCGTTTCCAGACGCCGTTCCTGTTCATGCTGGGATTTTTCCTCGTCTTCATCATTGGGGGCCTCTCCGGCGTGATGGTGGCGTCGGTGCCGTTCGACAGCCAGGTGCATGACACCTTTTTCATCGTGGCTCACCTGCATTACGTGCTGATCGGTGGTGCCGTCTTCCCGCTCTGGGGCGCCTTCTACTACTGGTTTCCCAAGTTCACCGGCCGCATGCTGGGCGAGACGCTGGGACGCTGGAACTTTGCGCTCTTCTTCATCGGTGTGAACGTGGCCTTCTTCCCGATGCACCTGCTGGGGCTGCACGGGATGCCACGCCGGGTGTACACCTACATCGCCGAGACGGGCTGGGGCAGCCTCAACCTGCTGGCCACGCTTGGCGCAGTCACCATCGCAATCAGCGTCATCGTCTTCCTCGTGAATGTGGCCCGGACGCTCGCCGCGAGGCCGAACGCGCCCGACGATCCCTGGGAAACCAGCTCCACGCTGGAGTGGGCGGTGAGTTCGCCACCGCCCCCCTACAACTTTGCCGAGCTGCCGGTGGTGGAAGGACGCTACGCGCTGTGGGATCGCTCGGCGGTGCAACCGGTGGTGACCGGCCTGCGCACCGACCAGCGCGAGCTGCTCATCACCACGTTGCTGGATGCCGAGCCGGACCACCGGCACCGCACGCCGGAGCCGACGATCTGGCCGCTGCTTGCCGCCCTCGCCACGGGCACCACGTTCATTGCCCTCGTGTACACACCATGGGCCATGGTGATTGGCGCCGTGCTCATCGCCGCGCCGCTGGTTGCCTGGGGCTGGCCCAGGCCCAGGCCGGGAGATCCGATTGTCGCGGGGGGCGCGTCATGAGCCGCGAGCGCGCAGCGAGCGTCGACGTCTCCGCGCTCCCTTCGGCGGCGTTCGGGCACCGCGCCATCACCTGGTGGGGAACCCTGGGATTCATGACCGCCGAGGGCCTGACGCTGGTGGTGTGCGTGGTGGCGTACATCTATGTGCAGCGCAACTTCCCCCGGTGGCCGCCGCCCGGCACGCTCCTGCCCTCGATCACCATCCCGCTCATCCAGCTGGCCGTCATGCTCCTCAGCATTCCGGCCATGGCGTGGACCTCGCGCGCCGCGCGGCGGCTCGACCTGCGGGGCGCGCGGGTGGGCATGGTGCTGTCGGGCATCTTTGCGGTGGCGTTCTGCGTCCTGCGCTGGTTCGAGTTTCGTGCGCTGAACACGCGCTGGGACAGCACCGCCTACGGATCCGCGGCATGGGCCGTTCTCGTGGCGCACTCCACCCTGCTGGTGACGCAGGTGTTCGAGAGTTCCACCATGGCCGCGATCCTCTACCTCGGGCCGGTGGAGCCCAAGCATTTCGGCGACGTGGATGACAGCTGCCTCTACTGGTACTTCCTGACCGGCGGGTGGATCCTGCTCTCGCTGCTGGTCTTCTTCTCGCCCCGGCTGCATCAATGACGCGCGGCGCCGACACCCGCACCAGCATCCCCGATGCCCGGCACATCGCAGCCCAGGCGCTCGGAGTGCTCCTCCCGCCCCTGGTGACGCTGGCCGGGATGCAGGCCGGCTACGCCGTGGTGGACCTGTTCTGCCGG
>DASSTP010000136.1:0-11861 GCA_035707845.1 Gemmatimonadales bacterium
CTCACAGCTCACAGCTCACAGCTCACAGCTCACAGCTCACAGCTCACAGCTCACAGCTCACAGCTCACAGCTCACAGCTCACAGCTCACAGCTCACAGCTCACAGCTCACAGCTCACTGGAACGGCAACTTCACCGGCTCGGTGCTGCCGGCAATGCCGAGCTGGCCGAGCTGGCCGTACGCGTTGTCGCCCCAGCAGTAGGCCACGCCGTCGGTGGTCACACCGCAGCTGAACGTGTCGCCCGCACTGATGGACATGAAGGTGAGGTCGCCTGCCACAGCAGTTGGCACCAGCCTGTCCGTAGTGGTGCCGTCGCCCAGCTCGCCCAGGGCGTTGTCACCCCAGCAGTAGGCGGCACCATTGGTGGTCAGTGCGCAGGTGTGGCGGTAGCCGGCGCTGATGGCGTTGAACTGCAGGCCGCCCGAGACGGTCACCGGCACATTGGCATTGGTTCGATTTCCGATTCCCAGCTGGCCATCCTCGTTGTCTCCCCAGCAAACCGCGGCGTTTGCGGTGGTGATCCCGCAGGTATGCGCGTAGCCGGCGGAAATGAACGACTGACCCGGAATGTAGAAGTCGGGGTCCGGCGGAGCCGGAACCGTGGCAGGCTCGGTGCGGAAGGTGAAGCCGCCTGAGACCGCAGAAGGCAGCCCTCGTGTGGTCATTGTACCGTCGCCCAGCTGGCCTGACCTATTCCAACCCCAACATTGTGCCTGCCCCGAAGTCTTGAGAGCGCAGGTATGAAGGCCGGTTGCGGTCACGGCCGCGTAGTCGAGTCCGACAAGACCACCATCCTGACGAAGGGAGTCAGTGATCGAATCCACTGGCGCCCGCAACGATGGAGGCAGTACAAACGAGCCCGGAACCGGGATGGCAGGGCCGACACCAATCTGGCCCTCGCCATTTGAGCCCCAGCACCACAGCTGCTGTGAGAGCGAGATGGCGCATGAATGCAGGAGCCCGGCCTGCGCCACGCGAAATGCGGTGGCGGGCAGTGGCTGCACTCTTACCCAGCTGGCAGACGGTGGACTCGGCGCCTTGCCGAGCTGGGCGGCGGTATTGCTCCCGACGCAGTAGATGTCACCGGAGAGCGTGATTTCGCAGCTGTGATACCGGCCGCTGCTCGTCATGCGCACAGTCAGCCCGGACGCCGCTCGGCTGAGCGGCTCACTGGTCGTGAACGCACCGGTGCCCACCTCGCCATCCTCGTTGAATCCCCAGCAGACCGATTGTTCCTCAGTGGTGATTCCGCAGGCATGGTAGCTGCCGGCCTCCACGTACCGGAAGGCCAGCGGAGCGCCGGTCGGCGTCGCGGCTGCGCTGAAGAGGATGGATGGCATCCCTTGGGCGGAAGCGGTCACGCTGACGACTTCCGGAACTGCGGGAAGGGTGAGCGTGGCCCGGACAATTCCCTGCTCATCGGTTGCAAGCGCACCAGGCGTGATGCTCCCAGAGCTGGCCTGCCAGCTGACAGCATAGCCCGCCACCGGATTGCCGGCGAAATCGGTCATCGTGACCGTCAGGGCCACCGGCAGCGTGGCTCCCACCGCCCCGACCTGCGCATCACCGGCAGTCAGGCTCATGGCAGCAGTCGAGACCGCGTGGAATCCCACCGGGGTAAAGCCCTCGATCGTGGCTGTCACCTTCACCGTGTCGGGAGTCGGCGGCAGCGTGAGCGCCACTCTCGCGATACCATCACTGCCGGTCGTGTCGGCGGTTGTGCTGAGCCTGCCTCCGGTCGTGGTCCAGGCAACGGCATATCCCGGGACCGCGCGCCCAGAATCATCCTTCACGATCACGCTGAGGAGCTGGGGGAGCGAATCGCCGACGGCCCCGACCTGGCCGTCACCCCCGGCGATGGCAAGACTGGCACCCGGGCCAGCGAGATCGAGCGGCGCGACAGACTCATTGCAGGCAGCCAGGGTGCTGA
Organism: Gemmatimonadales bacterium; assembly: GCA_035707845.1. Classification (GTDB taxonomy): domain Bacteria; phylum Gemmatimonadota; class Gemmatimonadetes; order Gemmatimonadales; family GWC2-71-9; genus CAMLHP01. The sequence continues at coordinate 1,931 of DASSTP010000136.1, forward strand.
CGGCGATGGCTGCGAGGGCGAAACGGAGGGATCTCGTGCTCATTCGACGCACCCCGAGACGACGCCGTGTGGCGCGGTGGTGGTCATTTCCGATTCGACCACATTGCCCAGCCCGAAGAAGGTGCCCTGTTCCACCCAGGCGCGAAGGGTTCCGGCGTCGGTGTCCTTCTGGATTCGCCAGCAGACCTGGCCCCGCGCAGGCGTCCGGGCCGGCAGGCGGCCCTCCCAGGATCCTCGGCCACTTACCGCCGACGTGCCGACCGTGCCACTCCAGGCAGTATCGGATTCGATGTGCAGTACCTGCTCGCCGCAGCTGGCGAGCAGCAGGGCTGCCACGAGGGGCAGGCCGGACTTGAGGCGCATGGGTCGAGCTTCCGTCGAAGGGGTTGGGGGAAACGCTAGGGAGGGGGTGTGACAGGGCAGGGGATAGGGAATAGGGGTTGGGGATCAGGACTGAGCGACGAGCACCCGGTCGCGAGCCCTAACCCCTAGTCCCTACCCCCTAGCCCCTATATTCCTCCAGACTTCCGACGAAAGGCACCCGCCGTGACCGCCATCCTGCCGATCGCCCACCAGCCCCCGCTGCCGATGGACCGGCTGATACTCTCCGACGCCCCGGGTGAGGACGCCGTCGAGATGGATGTCCTGATTGTGGGCGCGGGGCCGGCCGGGCTCTCCGCGGCGATCGAACTGAGCCGGCTGGCGGCGGCCGCCTCGGAAGCAGGGAACGGCTCGGGCAACCTCTCCATCGGGGTCCTGGACAAGGCGGGCGCGCTCGGCGAGCACAGCCTCTCGGGCGCGGTCATCAATCCGCGCGCCTTCCGGGAACTGTTCCCGGACCTCGACGAGAGCGAGCTGCCGTTCCGCCAGAAGGTTCCGGGTGAGGCGGTCTACTACCTGACCAGCGAACGCTCGGTGCGGCTTCCCACGCCACCGACCATGCGGAACCACGGCTATTTCACCGCCTCCATATCCGAAGTCGTCCGCTGGCTGGGTGATCGGGCCGAGGCGGCCGGGGTCAATGTCTTCGCGGGGTTTCCGGTCGACAGTCTGCTGGTGGAAGGGTCCGCCGTGCGTGGAGTTCGCACCACGCCGGCAGGACTCACGCGTACCGGTGAGCCGGGCAGTGACTTTACGCCACCGACCGACCTCACCGGGAAGATCACCATCGTCGCCGACGGCACCCGCAGCATGCTGGCGCAGGCATGGCGCCAGTGGCAGACGGTGCGCTCGCCCAATCCCCAGATCTATGCACTCGGCGTCAAGGAGATCTGGCGGGTCGTCCAGCCGCTGGATCGGGTGATCCACACCATGGGGTGGCCCCTCCCGTCTGATGCATTCGGCGGATCGTTCATCTATCCGATGGGTGCGGAGCACGTCGCGGTGGGACTGGTGGTGGGGCTCGACTATCACGAAGCTGCACTCGATGTGCACCAGCTGCTTCAGCGGCTCAAGCTGCATCCGCTGGTGAAGCCGCTGCTCGCTGGCGGCGAGCTGCTCGAGTGGGGAGCGAAGACCATTCCCGAAGGCGGCTACTACGCACTGCCTGAGCGTCGCTCGGGCGACGGAATTCTCGTGGCGGGTGACGCCGCCGGCTTCGTGGACGTGCCGTCCCTCAAGGGGATCCACTACGCCATGCAGTCCGGCATCTACGCCGCACGTGCCGCCTTTGCGGCACTCCAGGCCGGCGACACCTCGGCGGCGTCGCTCGCGGCCTACGACACGATGGTGGATGAGAGCTACATAATGTCGGACCTGTTCCGCACCCGGAACATGCGCCTGGCCTTCAAGGACGGCTTCTGGCTGGGCGGTGCAAAGGCGGGCCTGATGACCCTCACGGGCGGCCATTTTCCGGCTGCCAGAATCCGCATGCCGGCGGACGCCGAGGCGCCCAGAACCTCCCCCGCCGAGTCGCCGAGCCGCCGAGCCGCCGCGCCGTTCGTCCCCGACGGGAAGCTCACCTTCACCAAGCTCGACGCCAACTTCAAGTCCGGTAACTCCACGCGTGACACCATTCCCAACCACCTGATCGTGGGCCAGGATATCACCGGTGACGTCGCGGATTTTTACAGTCACGTCTGCCCGGCGGGGGTCTACGAGCGGGTTGGTGATGAGCTGCGGATCAACGCACCCAACTGCATTGACTGCAAGGCAACGGACGTTCTCGGACCTCGCTGGACCCCTCGGGAAGCGGGCAGCGGACCCCGCTATCGGCTGATGTGATTCCTCGCTGACTGTCAAAAAACCGTACGGTCGTTCGGTGGCCCGGCGATTGCTGGTCGGACGGTGTTCTGGGTGATGCCGAACCGACTGTCACGCGAGGAAATACGCCGAACCTTCCGTTGTCCCTGCAGGGGCGCACCCGTGAGGTCTGGCGCCGGTGGTTTGCCGGCGGGGACCCGCTGTTCTCGCATGCGGGGGCCGCGGGCGAGCTGCTGATCGCGCAGTTGCGGATGGCGCTGGTGCTGATACTGCTGGCCATTCCCGTCAGCAATTACGTCAACCATCCCGGTGAGCTGGAACATGTGGTCGGCGTGTCGGTCGCGCTGGTCGCCACGACGCTGGCGCTCCTGATCCTGATCGCCGTGCGGAAGCAGATGCTGGCGTCCTGGATCGGGCTGATCAGCACCGTGTTCGACGTGTCGCTGGTCAGTTCCGCGCTCATGATCTATCTCATCGCCAACCTGCCGCACACGGCGGTCAACAGCCGGGTGGTGTTCGAGGTCTATTTCATTGCCATCGGCGCCACCTGCCTTCGCTACGACGTGCGGCTCTGCTGGCTGGCCGGCGCACTCGCCATCACCCAGTATTTCGGGATCGTGTGGTACGCCGATACCCACTGGTCGCTCAACTCGTTGGGCTACGCGCCGTTTGTCTACGGCACCTTCAGCTGGGCCTCGGAAATCGGCCGCCTGGTCGTCCTGTTCGTCGCCACCAGCCTGTCGGTGGCCGTGGTGGACCGCGGCCGAGCCCTGCGCCGGCTCTCCACCATTGACCGCCTCACGGGCGTGCTCAACCGGGGCTCGTTCGATGAACGGCTCAACGCCGAGCTGAGCCGGGCCCGTCGCCAGTCCGAGTCACTGGCGCTGGTGATGCTGGACGTGGATCACTTCAAGAAGTTCAACGACGACCTGGGCCACTCGGCCGGCGACTCGGCGCTGCGCACCCTGACGCGCCGGATGAGCGATGAGCTGCGCCGCAGCGACGTCCTCGCGCGCTACGGCGGCGAGGAGTTCGTCATCATCATGCCGGCCACATCGATCGCGCAGGGGATGCGCAAGATGGAAGCGCTCAGGGAGAAGCTCTCGAAGGTGGGCATCCCCCTGCCAAAGACGGAATCGCTCACTGCCAAGCTCACCGTGAGCGCCGGCCTCGCGGTGTTCCCCGACGATGGCGTGACCGCGGACGAGCTGCTCGACTGCGCCGACGAGCGGCTGTTCGAAGCCAAGAGCCTTGGCCGCAACCGGGTGATCGGGCCTGGTGGGGGAACGCCGGTGCTTAAAGTGGGGTAGGCGGGAAGACTGGAAGACGGGAAGACGGGAAGTGCTCATTCCGTAAGATCTTCCCGTCCTCCCGTCTTCCCGTCATCCCGTCTCTCCCATCACCTTGATCACCACTCGCTTCCTCCGCTGGCCATCCCATTCGCCATAGAACACCCGCTGCCAGGGACCGAAATCCAGCCTCCCCTCGGTGATCGGTACGATCACTTCGTGGCCCACGGTGAGACTTCGCAGGTGTGCGGCAGCGTTATCCTCGCCGGTCTCGTTGTGCTGGTAACGGGAGGGGTCCCACGGCGCGATAGTGTGCTCCAGCCAATGCAGGATGTCGTGCCAGAGCCCGGATTCATGATCATTGACGAACACCGACGCCGAGATGTGCATGGCGCTCACCAGCACGAACCCCTCGCGGATGCCGCTTGCGGCCACCTGCTCGGCGACTTCGTCGGTGATATCGATAATTTCCTGGCGACGCTCGGTGTTGAACCAGAGGTAGTGGGTATGAGAAGGCATGGGGCGTGGGGCTTGGGGCTTGGGGCTTGGGGCTTGGGGCTTGGGGCTTGGGGCCGAAGAAATCTAGCTTCGTTTCGTCCTCATGCCTCATGCCTCATGCCTCACGCCTCATGCCTCATGCCTCACGCCTCAAGCCTTCCTCCAACCTCACCGCCTGGTCCGTCCTCTGATCCCGGTACTTCACGATCACCGGGGTATAGATCGAAATGCCCTGGGCAGCAGCGGCGGGATCGGAGGCGGGGCGGCTGCCGGGGACGACCACGGCACCAGGCGGGATCTCGAGCGGCTGTTCCCCGTCGCGGCGCCATGAGCGATTCCGCACGATGTCCACCACCCGGGTGCTGCCCGAGAGCTGGACGCCGGGCGCCACCACGGCACCGCGCCGGATGATGGTGCCTTCGTAGACACCCGAGTTACCGCCGACCAGGACGTCATCTTCGATGATGACCGGCAGGGCACCGGCCGGTTCCAGTACGCCGCCCAGCTGCACGCCTGCCGAGAGATGCACTTGGCTTCCCACCTGGGCGCAGCTGCCAACCAGCACGTTGGAATCCACCATCGTGCCCTCGCCGATCCACGCGCCAACGTTGACGTACGACGGTGGCATGCAGATGACGCCGCGCCCGAGGTGCGCGCCGGCGCGAATCGTAGTTCCGCCCGGCACCACCCGCACGCCGTCCTCCGAGCGGAGCCCGCGCACCGGCAGCGTGTCAAACTCGGTAAAGCTGAAGGGGCTGGCGCCTGCGACATCGCAGAGCCGCCCCAGCCGGAAGGCCAGCAGGATCCCGTCCTTGACCCAGCGGTTGACCCGCCAGACGCCCTGGTCGTCCCGCTCGGCGGCTCGCACCAGCCCATGCTCCAGGGCACGAAGCAGGTGGGCCACGGCGCTCCGCGCCTCGCGCCGGCGTTCAGCCGGCACCTCACCGGCATAGGTCGCCAGTTCGTCGCGCAGGGTGATGATCTCGGATTGGACCGGAGACACGTTGGGCTCCTTGTTGACGCTGAGCGCTGAGCGCTAAGCGCTGAGCGCGCAGCGCACAGCGCAGAGCTCCCCCAGCTGCACCGCTGCGCCGGCGGCGCCACGTACCAGGTTATGGCCAAGGACGGCAAATTGCACGTCGAGCACGGCGCAGTCACGAATCCGTCCTACGGAGACTGTCATGCCCTCGCCCAGTGCGCAATCCAGCCGTGGTTGCGGGCGGTCGCGCAGCGAATGGAGCAGCAGGGGATGCGCGGGAGTGCTCGGGAGCTCACCGGCGATCGCCGGAGCCCGCCACTCGTGAAGCACCTGGCTGACATCCGCGGCGGTGGCGGGCCGACGGAAGCCCGCCGACACCGTCATGAGATGGCCGTCAACGACGGGAACCCGATTGGCGTGGACGGAAACGCGAATGCCCGCCGGAGTGATCCCATCATCGCTCAGGGTCCCAAGCAGCTTGTTCAGTTCGCGCGGGATCTTCTCCTCCTCGCCCTCGATGAATGGCACCACGTTGCCCAGCAGGTCCAGACTGGGCACGCCAGGATATCCGGCGCCGGACGCTGCCTGCATGGTGGAGATGACGAGGCGCTCCAGCCCGAGTGCCCGGTGCAGTGGCGCGAGCGCCACCGCCAGCGCGGCAGTGACGCAGTTGGGGTTGGTGATAATCGCGCCCGGCCAGCGCTGCCGCTGCTGCTCGAGCAATGCCAAGTGCCCGGCGTTCACTTCCGGGATGACGAGGGGGACGTCCGCGAGCATCCGGTGGGTGCTGGCATTGGACACCACGGTGACGCCCTGGGCGGCGAGCTGGGGCTCCACCTCGGCTGAGAGCTGAGCGCTGAGGGCTGAGAACACCAGAGGCACGTCCGTCGGTGGCGTGTCCCGCGTCTCGAGTCCCGCAGCGTCCGCGGGGATGGGACCGGGCAGCCGCCATCGCACCGCATCCGCATACTTCCGGCCCGCAGTCGCGCTGCTCGCCACCAGCGCCACGGGCTTGAACCATGGATGTGTCGCAAGCCGGCTCACGAGCACCTGGCCGACCGTGCCCGTCGCGCCGAGGATGGCTACGGGGACGCGAGACCCGGGACGCGGGTCTCGCGACTCGCCACCCTCGACCGGTGACTCGCGACCGTCGACCGTCAGGCCGAGCATCGTACCTCCGGCGTTCCCTCGACGAACTCGCGGTGCAGGGCCTGGAGCAGCGCCACGCTCCGGTCCGAGGAGACCGCGAGCATCAGGCGCCGGCGCGTGGCTGAGATCCGGAGCGGCGTGATCCCGGCAAGGGCGAGCGCGGCCCGCAGCTGCGCGCCGTGCTCTTGCTGGTTGGCTCCAATGACGGTCAGGGCGTCCATTCCCGCCAGTGCCACGCCCTCAAGCCGGAATCCGGCCGACTCCATCCGCGCGCGCGCGGCAGCGGCCATCTCGCGCGCCACCACGGCGGCAGCCTCGGTCCGGTGGGCAGTCCGGCGGACCGTGAGCGCGGCGGCTGCATCCACCTGGCGCAGCAACCGGACGAGGGCGCGGAGCCCAGAGCTGTCGACCGGCGGCACGCTCGCGCCGGTCAGCAGGGCGACATCATGGCGGAGCACAATCGCTACCTGCTCCGTTGACGTTTCGCTGACCAAGGTCCCTCCGCTCTCATCCTGGAAGTGGGTGAACCGGAGCGGGATCTTCCCCAGCCTGGCAACCACGGCAGCGCGCGGGTGGCAGACGCGCGCCCCGGCGCGGGCAAGTCGCACGAGAAAGTCGTGGTTCACGTGCGTGAGTGGACGTGCATCGGGACAGAGCCTGGGATCCGCCGAGTGGAGCGACGAGACGTCCTTGCATAATTCGCAGGCGCCGCCCAGCGCGCCGGCGAGCGCCACGGCGGTGAGGTCGCTGCCGCCGCGGCCCAGCGTCGCCAGCCCGCGCCGCCGCCGCGCCTGAAAGCCGGCCACGACGGGAATCGCGCCCGCGGAGAGGATCTGCCTGATGCGGCGTGGCTGGACCCGTCGCAGCCGCGCCGAGGCCCAGTCGCCCGTGGCGACCAGCCCTGCCTCGCGGCCATCCAGCGCGACGGCCTTCCGGCCCAGCCGCTCGATGGCGGCGGCCAGCAATGCTGCACTCACGATTTCTCCTGCGGCCACGACCCGGTCCGCCGAGCGGCTGGCGCGCCGCGCGCCGACGTCGCGCACCAGCTCGAGCAGGTGATCGGTGATGCCCCGGCGCGCGCTCGCGACCACCACGAGTGGTACGTCTGCGGCGCGTTCGACAATCCGCTCGGCGGCACTCTGTATGCGGGAGGGTGACGCCAGGGCTTCACCCCCATACTTGCGGACGATCACTGCGGTCATGTCGGTCTCTCCTGATCGGTAAACAAAAGGCCCGGCACACCGTGAGGTGGCCGGGCCGGGGTATCTCGGAGCGATTGTGCTAGGGCATCGTCCTGGTACACGCCGAGCTCGGCCATCCTCGCAGGAGGTGGCGCATGGGCATGGACAGATGCAGATAGGTCATGAGTCGTGAGTCTTGAGTCAAAAAGAAAACGCTCCTCGGCCGCGTGGAGCACGAGGAGCGTTCACTCGGCTGTTTAGCTCTTTGTTTTCGCCCGGTGGGGCGCGGCGGGAACAAGTGGCCATAAAGCGACCGCCGTTACGAACGCGAGAGTTTACGGACCTCTCCTGCGGGTGTCAAGGGGTCGCGGCGAGCTGGCGGCAGATCCGCATGTACGCCGTGACGCCCTGCTCCAGTTCGTCCCTGGTAATGCGCTCGTCCAGGGTATGCGCCACCCGGATGGTGCCCGGCCCCAGCTGGTAGCGCGGGCCCCACCCGGTGTGGAGGGGCAGGTCACTCGCGTAGCGCACCGCGGTCGTCTCCCAGCCATCCAGGCGCTCGCCCAGGTAATGGGGCAGCTCGGCGGGAAAGGTGATCGTCACATCGGCATCGGCGAACTCGAGGATTTGCGCCCGCAACTGGTCCGACGGACCCACGGTGCGCACCAGGACTTCCGCGCTCGCGTGCTCGGGAATGACGTTGGGCGCATTACCGCCCGAGATGACCCCGATGTTGAGCGTCGCCGGACCAAGCACGGGATCGAAGGGCAGGCGCATGTGGCGGAGGCGATCCAGCACGGTGAGCAGCTTGAGCACCGCCGAGCGCCCCTCCTCGGGATAGGCGGAGTGGGCCGGCTCACCGCGCGCCTCGACCCGCACCAGCAGTGACCCCTTCTGCGCGATGCAGAGCAGCCCTTCGGTGGGCTCGCCGTTGACCAGGAAGCGCCCCTTCGGCTCGAGTTCAGCGGCCGCACGGGCCCCGTCAGAACCGCGCTCCTCGCCAACCACGAAGAGCAGTCCCACCCGCCGTTCTCCCTCCGCGGCGAGCCGCTCGGCGGCGACGAACATCGCGGCCGCCAGTCCCTTGGCGTCGCAGACACCACGGCCATGCAGCATCCCGGCTTCCTCGCGCCAGGGCACGTAGGGTGGCACGCAATCGAGATGCGTCGAGAGCACGACGACAGGCGGCTCCCGGAACGCGTACAGGTTATCTCGTCCGTCGGAAACCTGCTGGCGGGTCACCTGGTAGCCGGCCTTGTGCAGCAGGCCGTGGAGATACTCGACCACGCGTCCTTCCGAAAAGGTCGGCGACTCGATCTCCACCAGCGCACGCGTCAGTTCAACGACATTCATCGCACTCGCACCACCCCTTCATCGGCCAGGCGGGCGGCGCGTTGGCCCTCCTCCACGTTGACCAGGGTGAGCAGGCCGGCGCCCACCACGAAGAATGAAATGATAGACAGGATCGCCAGCCGGCTCGACCCGGTGGCCGCGACCACGGCCCCGAACACCAAGGGCCCGATGATGGCGCCGAACCGTTCGAAGACGGCGTAGAACCCGAAGAACTCCCCCGACTTGTGGCGCGGGATCATGCTTGCGAAGAGCGAGCGGCCCAGCGCCTGCGTGCCTCCCTGCACGGTCCCCACCAGGAAGGCAAGCAGGAAGAAGTGCAGGGTGGTGTGCATGAAATACCCGAGGATGCTGATCACCGCATACACGGCGAGCCCGATGAAGATGGCGCGCTTGGCGCCCATCCGGGATGCGAGCATGCCGAACAGGAAGGCGAATGGAATACCGACGAACTGCACCATGACGATGGCCGCGATCTGCGCCTTCTGCGGAATCCCGATCTCGGTGCCGTACACGGCAGCCATGCGGATGATGGTGTTGATCCCGTCGCTGTATATGAGCGACGCGACCAGCAGCAGGAAGGCGTAACGGAAGCCACGGAGCTCGCGCAGCGTCTCGCCCAGCCGGCGCACGCTGGCGGCGATCGCGGCCCGGGTACTGAGCGCCTCATCTCGTTCGTGGGTGAGCGGCGGCTCGGGCACCCGGCGAAAGAGCGGAATGGCAAAGAGCGCCCACCAGACCGCGGTGCCGAGAAACGAAAGGCGGGCGGGGAGCGTGCTTGATGCGCCCGGCGCGACGCCAATGAGCGACGGCTTGAGGATCACGATGAGCGAGAGCAGCAGCATGATCCCGCCGCCGAGATAGCCGAGGGCGTAGCCGGCGCTGGAGACCCGATCCATCTCGCCGTCGCCCGCGATGTGCGGCAGCAGGGCGTCGTAGAAGACGTAGGAGCCGTTGACGCCGATGTTGGCCACGGCAAAGAGGACGAGTCCTGCCAGCCAGTCGCCCTGGCGGATGAAGAAGAGCAGGGCGGTGGTCGTCACGCCGAGCGTGAGGAAGGCGAACAGGAAGCGCTTCTTCGAGGCGCGAAAATCGGCGACGGCGCCGAGAATGGGAGACAGCACGGCAATGACCGCGAGCGAAATGGTCGTTGCCGTGGCGTAGTAGTAGGTGGCCTGGGTACGTGCGAGGCCCTGGCTGGCGACGGCGGCATAGTAAGTAGGAAACACCGCCGTGACGATCACCGTCATGAACGCCGAGTTGGCCCAGTCGTACATGGCCCA